>NZ_JAIWYM010000014.1:0-152971 GCF_020515595.1 Pseudomonas sp. MWU16-30323 | reverse complement strand
GGGTTAATTACGCTTTTGTTGCAGAAGATGGTTTTTTAGCGATAAGGCGAGGAATCCGCCGCATTACAGGCGGCACACGCAGCACTAGAAGCAGCGCTCCTATAGATGCATAGATAGCCCACTCCTTTAGATCTGCCCTTACGATCCACAACATGTGCAGTAGGCCAAGCCCGAGAGTCACATAAACCAAGCGATGCAGCTTCTTCCAGCGCGCACCAAGCCGGCGCTGGCTATAGCGGTTGGAGGTGACTGCGAGCACCAATAGAGAAAGAAACCCCAAAGTGCCTACGATAATGTAAGGCCGCTTTCGCAGCTCGACCCCCAACTGCGACCAATCAAGCCCCAGGATGAACACGCAATAAGCCGCAAGATGCAAAACCACATACGCAAAGCACCACAGCCCCAGCTGCCGTCGCACAGCAATCCACCCCGCCCAACCACTGAGCTTCTGCAGCGGCGTCATGCCCAGGGTGATCAACAGCAGAATCAAGGTCCCAAGCCCGAGCCGATCCATCAGCACCTTCCCAGGATCAGGCCCCAGCGCAAAGCTCCAGGCCTCGTACAACCAGAACAGCGGCCACACCGCCGCCGCTATAAAGACGCCGATGCGCCAGATCGGATAGCGCATCAATAATTCTTCCGCAGATCAAGGCCCGTATATAGAGAGGCGACTTCATCGGAGTAGCCATTGAACATTTGCGTCTCACGCACATTGGGACTGAACAACCCACTGGGCAAACGCCGCTCCCGCGCCTGGGTCCAGCGCGGATGGTCGACAGTGGGATTCACGTTCGCATAAAACCCATACTCACTCGCCGCAATGCTTTGCCAGGTAGTTTTCGGCTGTTCGCTGACGAGGCTGATGCGCACGATCGACTTCACGCTCTTGAATCCATACTTCCATGGCACCACCAACCGCAACGGGGCGCCATTCTGATTTGGCAACTCCCGCCCATACATGCCCACCGCCAGGATCGCCAGGGGATTCATCGCCTCATCCAATCGCAGCCCTTCGACATAAGGCCAATCGATCAAGGCAAAGTTGGAGCGCTGCCCCGGCATGCTCTTGGGATCTTGCAGGGTCTCAAAGCGGATGTACTTGGCCTTGGAAGTCGGTTCGACGTGCTTGAGCAATTCCGAAATAGGAAATCCTATCCACGGAATGACCATCGACCACGCCTCTACACAGCGCAGTCGATAGATTCGTTCTTCCAGTTGATACGGCTTCATGAAGTCTTCGAGCGCGTAACGCCCGGGCTTGGCGACTTCCCCATCAATCACCACACTCCACGGCTCGGTCTTGAGCGAACCGGCATTGGCCGCAGGGTCGCCCTTGTCCGTACCAAACTCGTAGAAGTTGTTGTAGTGGGTCGCGTCCTTGAACGGAGTGATCGCCTCATCCTTGACCGTAACAGCCTGCCATTTTGTGCCGGGCAGCTTTTCGGCAAACCATCCGGGCGCCTTGCCCGGTTCGACATCCGCGTATCGCGCAGCATCATCCGCACTGGCCCAACGCGGCAGGCTGCTGGCAGCAAGGCCGGCAAGCGCACCACCGAGCAAGCTGCGGCGAGAGAAATAGAGGGATTCAGGCGTGACGTCCGATTCTTGGCAATCAGACGCTTTGGGAAACTTGATTAACATGGCAACTCCGCAGCGTTGGAGGACAGATGCACCAATAGACTGCGGAGTATGGGGGAAATTACATTAAGGCAACGTTTTGCGCTGACGAAGATGCAGCAAGTACTGCACCGGGCCGGACGCGGCATAGACCAGGAACGCCAACAGCAGGATTCGCGGCGGGTCGCTGAAGACGACGGCGAACACCAGCACGACCGCCAGGATAGCTACAAACGGCACGCGCCCCTTGAGGTCCAGCTCCTTGAAGCTGTTGTACTTGATGTTGCTGACCATCAGCATGCCGGCCGCCGCAACCATCAAGGCCACGAGGAACGACATCTTCGAGCCCTGGATACCATAGTCGCTGAATGCCCAGACAATACCGGCTACCACCCCCGCCGCAGCCGGGCTGGCCAGGCCAATGAAGTAGCGCTTGTCGGCAGTCCCTACCTGGGTATTGAAACGTGCCAGACGCAATGCCGCGCCAGCCACGTAGATGAAGGCGACCATCCAGCCGACTTTGCCCATGTCACCCAGCGCCCAGGCGAATGCGAGCAACGCCGGCGCCACACCAAAGGCAACCATGTCTGACAGCGAGTCATACTCGGCGCCGAAGGCACTCTGGGTATTGGTCATGCGTGCCACGCGCCCATCCAGGCCATCAAGGACCATGGCGACGAAGATCGCAATCGCGGCGAAACCAAAATACTTGCTGGCCCCGGCAGCATCGCCGGCCGCCAACGCACTCTGGGCGCTCATGGAATTGATGATGGAGTAGAACCCCGCGAACAGGTTCGCGGTGGTGAACAGATTGGGCAGAAGATAGATGCCACGATGCCGGACTTTACGGCCTTCAGCATCGTGCCCCTCTTCGACATGTTCATCGATCGGTAGCAGGCTTTCGGCGTCAGAGGCCTGGTTTGGCTCTTCGGGACGTTCGCTCATGGACTTTACCTTGCAACGGTGTGAAAAATTTCGACAGAAACTTGCGGCGAGTGTTCGCCCGCAAACGATGCAGCTTTATACCAGAACCTGCCCCGCAAACGAAAAAACGCGGCCTAAGCCGCGTTTTCCCTTGATCCATACGACTTAGTTTTTGGCTTTGTCGACGATCTTGTTGGCACCGATCCACGGCATCATGGAGCGCAGTTGCTCGCCGATGATCTCGATACCGTGAGCGGCGTTGTTACGACGCTTGGCGGTCATCGAAGGGTAGCCGGTTGCGCCTTCGCTGATGAACATTTTGGCGTATTCGCCGTCCTGAATACGTTTCAGGGCGTTGCGCATGGCCTGGCGGGACTCGGCGTTGATCACTTCCGGGCCAGTCACGTACTCGCCGTATTCGGCGTTGTTGGAGATCGAATAGTTCATGTTGGCGATACCGCCTTCGTACATGAGGTCAACGATCAGCTTCAGTTCGTGCAAGCATTCGAAGTAGGCCATTTCCGGCGCGTAGCCAGCTTCAACCAGGGTTTCGAAACCGGCTTTGACCAGTTCAACAGTACCGCCGCACAGAACAGCCTGTTCGCCGAACAGGTCGGTTTCAGTCTCGTCCTTGAAGGTGGTTTCGATGATGCCGGTACGACCGCCACCAACGCCAGCAGCGTAGGACAGTGCAACGTTCTTGGCGTTGCCCGAGGCGTCCTGGTAGATCGCGATCAGGTCAGGGATACCGCCGCCTTTGACGAACTCGGAACGCACGGTGTGGCCCGGTGCTTTCGGCGCGATCATGATCACGTCGAGGTCAGCGCGCGGCACAACCTGGTTGTAGTGGATCGCGAAGCCGTGGGAGAAGGCCAGGGTGGCGCCTTTCTTGATGTTTGGCTCGATTTCGTTCTTGTACAGCGCGGACTGGAACTCGTCCGGGGTCAGGATCATGACCAGGTCGGCAGCAGCAACAGCGGAAGCAACGTCAGTCACTTTCAGGCCGTGAGCTTCAGCCTTGGCAACAGTGGCCGAGCCTTTACGCAGGCCAACAGTCACGTCAACGCCGGAATCTTTCAGGTTGCACGCTTGAGCGTGGCCCTGGGAACCGTAGCCGATGATGGCGACTTTTTTGCCCTGGATGATCGACAGGTCACAATCTTTATCGTAATAAACTTTCATGAGGTTCCTCTATATATCCAGGCCGTTTAAGGCCATTCGCTAAATTTGAGTTAGATGCTGAGTACTTTGTCGCCACGAGCAATCCCGGTGACGCCACTGCGTACAGTTTCCAGAATCGAGGCCGTCCCGATCGACTGGATGAAGCTGTCCAGCTTGTCGCTTGTACCGGTCAGTTGAACGGTATAAACGCTGGCGCTCACATCGACGATCTGCCCGCGATAAATGTCAGTAGTGCGCTTGATCTCGGCTCGTTGGGCACCCGTGGCCTTGACCTTAACCAACATCAGCTCACGCTCGATGTGGGCACTTTCCGACAAGTCGACCAACTTGACCACTTCGATCAGCTTGTTGAGGTTTTTGGTGATCTGCTCGATCACCTCATCATGGCCAACGGTGGTCAACGTCAGGCGCGACAAGGTCGGGTCTTCGGTCGGCGCCACAGTCAGGCTTTCGATGTTGTAGTTACGTTGCGAAAACAGGCCGACCACACGAGACAGAGCGCCCGGTTCGTTCTCCAGAAGCAGGGAGATAATGTGCCGCATGATTAGGTACGCTCCGTCTTGTTCAGCCACATATCGCGCATGGAGCCGTCTTTGATCTGCATCGGGTAGACGTGCTCGCTGGTGTCGACCTGTATATCAAGGAACACCAGGCGGTCCTTCATGGCGAACGCCTCTTCCATCATCGGCTTCAAATCCTTCAAATCGGTGATGCGCATGCCGACGTGGCCATAGGCTTCAACCAGCTTGACGAAGTCAGGCAGCGATTCCATGTAGGAGTGGGAGTGACGGCTGCCGTAGCTCATGTCCTGCCACTGGCGAACCATGCCCAGTACACCGTTGTTCAGGCAGACGATCTTCACCGGCAGACCATATTGCAGGCAGGTCGACAGTTCCTGGATGTTCATCTGGATACTGCCTTCGCCGGTGACGCACGCAACGTCAGTATTCGGGAAGCTCAGCTTCACCCCCATGGCCGCAGGGAAACCAAAGCCCATCGTGCCCAGGCCACCGGAGTTGATCCAGCGGTTAGGCTTGTCGAACTTGTAGTACTGCGCCGCGAACATCTGGTGCTGGCCCACGTCGGAGGTCACAAAGGCATCGCCCTTGGTCACTTCGCACAGGGTCTCGATCACGGTCTGTGGCTTGATCACGCTGCCGTCGCCCTTGTCGTAAGGGAACAGGCCGCGGTCACCGCGCCACTCGTCGATCTGCTTCCACCAGCTGGCAACGGAGTCCTTGTTCGGGGCTTCGCCGATTTCCTTCAGCGCAGCGACCATTTCGGTCAGCACGCTTTCCACAGGACCTACGATAGGCACGTCAGCTTTGATGGTCTTGGAGATGGATGCCGGGTCGATGTCGATGTGAATGATCTTGGCATTCGGGCAAAACTTGCTCGCGCCATTGATCACCCGGTCATCGAACCGCGCACCGACGGCGAGGATCACGTCAGCATGGTGCATGGCCAGGTTGGCGGTGTAGCTGCCGTGCATGCCGAGCATGCCGACGAACTGACGGTCCGAACCCGGGAAAGCACCGAGCCCCATCAAGGTGTTGGTGACTGGCAGGTTGAGCATTTTGGCCAGTTCGGTCAGCGGTGCAGAACCGCCGCCCAGAATCACACCACCACCCGAGTAGAGCACCGGACGCTTGGCCGCCAACAGCATTTCTGCCGCCTTGCGGATTTGCCCCGAGTGCCCGCGAACGGCCGGGCTGTAGGAACGCAGCTTGGCTTTCTTGGGGAAGATGTATTCGAACTTTTCAGCCGGGTTGGTCATGTCTTTCGGGATATCGACCACCACAGGACCCGGGCGACCGGACTGTGCGAGGTAGAACGCCTTTTTCATGACTTCCGGGATTTCCGAGGCATGCTTGATCATGAAGCTGTGTTTCACGATCGGCCGGGAGATACCGATCATGTCGGTTTCCTGGAATGCGTCGGTACCAACCATGGTGCTCGCCACCTGGCCGGAAATGATCACCATCGGGATGGAGTCCATATAAGCCGTCGCGATGCCGGTGATGGCATTGGTCGCGCCAGGGCCGGAAGTCACCAGTACTACACCGGCTTTACCGGTGGCACGGGCGTAACCGTCAGCCATATGGGTAGCAGCTTGTTCGTGGCGAACCAGGATGTGGGTAACAGCCGGTTCCTTGAACAGTGCGTCGTAGACATGCAGCAGAGCACCGCCTGGGTACCCGTAGATATAGTCGACGCCTTCGTCACGCAAAAAGCGGACGAGCATCTCACCGCCAGATAAAAGCTCCACGTTGTTCACCTCTAAAACGCCAGAATACCGTCCGTTGAAAACCGACGGGTCTTAATAGGTTTACTTCTCAGCAGAGCATGAGCGACGGTGGTCGCCGACTACGTCAGCACTGACTGAGCAAGTATTGGGAGCGTCCCAAGTGTTGCGGGATTTTCCCACCCAGCGCGAGGTAACGCGTTGCGGGTGTAACAGGTCGGCGCGGGTGTGCGCCTCATGATCTGCTGAGTGGGTCTGCTTCTGGCAGTCCCTCTACAGCGGACTTTGGATTCTTCTGTTTCAGCCCCTGCAAGTCAAGCAATAATTGCGCTTTTTTCCAACTAAGCGCATGAGAACGTAGAAGAAAGGGGCTTGAGGAGGGATAAAACTCGCCTAAATGGCGCAAAGCGGTAGAAATATGCGCAAGACTGCCGGAAAAACCGGCAGCCAGGCAATTAACGAGCGTCGACGATCAATTGATCGAACTTTTTCAGCGCAGTCCGCAGGCCAAGGCTCTCAAGCGGCCGATCGGCATAAACCATCTCGGCCATCTCCAGAATCCCCGACGCATTGGGCAATGGCAGGTCCTGCTCAAGGATTTGCTTCATCCGTGTCAGGAAAATCCATTGCAGCCACTGGTGAAAGTCCAGGGTGTCGACGGAAAAGGGTTCAACACTGCTCAAGGCTTCAGCACTGGGGGACACTTCGTCCCACCAGCCCTGCAAGCGCAGTTCGCGCTCGATCAACAACAACTGTTCGGCAATGGCCGGAAAGCGTGCATCCATCAGAGGCTTACCTTGGCTTTTTGACGGGCCTGTGCCGCACCGGCAGCATCGCCCTGCTTCTCACGGGCATCGCCGATCAGGTTCCACAGGCTGGCCTGCAGATCAGGACGGCCATTGGCCAGGGTCAGGCCGCGACGGGCAAATTGTTCAGCCTGCGGGGCATCGCCTTGGGCCATGCGAACCTGAGCCAGGCGGTAAAGCACCTGCGGCTCACGGGGAGCCACGCGCTGAGCGCGCTCAAGGCTCGACGAGGCGCCGTTCAAATCGCCACCCGATTGCTGCTGCTGGGCAGTGGTGAGCAACGCCAGCACCGGGCCATCCAACTGCTCATCGGCGGACAGGCCACCGGCGCTGCTGGCAGAAGGGATTCCGCTTGGCGTCGACGGCATGGTGTAGGTGCCCTGGTTGATCGGTGCCGTTTGAATCGGCGTGGCGTCGATCGGGCCCGACGTACTCGGGCCAGGCGTCCATGGCTGTGTACTGATCGGAGCTGAGGTAGCTGCGCCGCCGCCCGGGATCATGACCACTACACCCGAATCCTGGGGCACGGCTTGCGCCTGAGGCCGGGCCTGGGCAGGACGGTTGGTGACGGTTTGACGGAAGCCGCCATTGGCCGAGATCCGGTCGTTGTTGGACACCGTTGTACTGGAATCCACCACCGGAATAGAGCCACGCTCCACGCTGGCGCAACCACCGAGCAATGCCAAAACTGTAATAGCTGGAATCAACAACTTGTTCACGTGAAACCCTCTTTGCTTAATTCATCCAGCCCTTGACCCAATCCATCACCGATTCAGCGCTGGCGGGCGCACTGGCACCGCACGCTGCACCGGGTGGTGGCTCGCTGCCGCGAATATACGGCATCTGCACCGCGCCCGGACAGTTGGCATCGGAACCCTGGCCGGTGTGCGGATCGATCCAGGCCTGGACGATATTGTCCGGCTGCGGCATGTTCAGCGGCAATGGGTCGGCCTTCTTCATGAAACTGGTCCATACCTGCAACGCGCCGGTGGCACCGGTAAACGGTGTTTTACCGTTGTCATCGCGCCCGAGCCAGACCACCGCCAGCAGATCCTGGCTGAAACCGGCGAACCAGCTGTCCCGCGAATCGTTACTGGTACCGCTCTTGCCGGCCAGCGTCAGGTTGGCTGGCAGCACGTTGTAGGCCGAGCGCCCTGTACCTTCGCGCATCACGCGCTGCATGGCGTTCTGGATCAGGTAGATCGAGGCCGGGTCAAAGCGCTGTTGAATCTGGAATGGATAACGCTTGAGCGGTTCGCCTTCGGCCGTCAACACGCTACGAATCCCGCGCATCGGTGTATTGAAGCCACCGTTGGCCAGGGTCTGGTACATGGTCGCCACTTCCATTGGGCTCATCGCACCCGCCCCCAACAGCATCGACGGGAACGCCGGGAACTCACGAGTGATGCCCAAACGACCGAGCGTCTTGAGAACATTCGGCACGCCAAGCTCGAGACCAAGGCGGGAGGTCGAGATGTTGTAGGAATGCGCCAAGCCCTGGTACAGGAAAATCGTACCGTGGGAGCGACGATCAAAGTTATGCGGCGTCCACATCTGGCCATCAGCGCCTTTGACCGACAATGGGTCATCGGACAGCCAACTGGTCAACGTGTACTTGCTCGGCTTTTCCAGCGCGGTCAGGTACACCGCCGGCTTGACCAGCGAGCCAATCGGCCGGACGGCGTCCAGCGCCCGGTTGAACCCGGCAAAGCTGGCCTGGCGACTGCCGATCATGGCCTGGACTTCACCGGTTTCCGGGTTGGTCACCACCATCGCGGCCTCGACGTCGTCGGAGCCTTTACGGCCTGCCAGGCGTTTGAAGGTATCGTTGACCGAGGCTTCGGCCTTCATCTGCAGGATCGGGTCGAAACTGGTGAAGATCCGCAGGCCTTCTTCGGTCAAGTCTTCGTCGCGGTAGTCTTCACGCAGTTGGCGTTTGACCAGGTCGATGAAGCCCGGGAAGGAACTGTCGGCCAGCTTGCCGCGAGTAGTCACACCCAGTGGCATTTTCTTCGCGGCAGCGACTTGCTCCGGAGTGGCGACACCTTGCTGCTCAAGTACGTCGAGCACCAGGTTACGCCGCTCCAGCGCCCGCTCCGGGTTGCGACGCGGGTTATAGTAGGACGGCCCCTTGACCATGCCCACCAGCAGCGCCACTTGATGCAGTTTCAACTCGGACAGCGGCTGGCCGAAGAAGAATTGGCTGGCCAGACCAAAACCGTGCACCGCACGCTGGCCGTCCTGCCCGACGAACACTTCATTGAGGTAGGCCTCAAGAATTTCCTGCTTGCTGTAATGCAGCTCCAGCAACATCGCCATCATGGCTTCGGTCAGCTTACGGGTCAGGCTGCGTTCGTTGGTCAGGTAGAAGTTCTTGACCAATTGTTGCGTCAGCGTACTGCCGCCCTGGGTCATCTTGCCGCCGGATGTGTTGACCCACACGGCGCGAGCGATGGACTTCGGTGATACGCCCCAATGGCTGTAGAAATCCCGGTCTTCTACGGCAATCAGGGTATCCAGCAAGTAAGGCGGTACCTGATCGATCTTGATCAGGATGCGGTCTTCCAGGTTTTTCGGATAAATCCCACCGATCATTAAGGGTTCCAGGCGCACCACGGGCAGCTTCGAGCCGTTGAGCGAGGACAGTTCGGCTACATAGTCGCCAGAGAAACGCACGCGCACCGGCTGGGGTTTTTCCAGGCCTTCATAGAACTGGAAGCCGCGGGTGTTCAAGTCGACGGTGTTACCGCTGACAGCAGCGGCGCCGGGGCCGTTGCTCACGGGTTCGCGGCGATAGCCCAGGGCATCGAGTTCGGTGAGGAAGTCTTCCTTACTCAGCTTCTGGCCGGTGAACAGTTCCAGCGGGCGCGCGTAGACCTTGGCCGGAATGGTCCAGCGCTTGCCGGAGAACTTCTCCTGGACCACGGCATCGAGGTAAACCGCGAAGCCGGCGATCACGACAAGCCCTACCAGGCCGAGCTTAAGCGCCCAGCCCAGCCAAGGGCGCAGGCCGCGGGAAGGAGGTTTTTTACGGGAACGGGGAGATCGGGTACGAGTCATGGCGGCGGATTATACGCACTTTATTGATGACCAACATGAGCCGGACAGCGGTTTGCATGACCGTCTGTAGCCGCCATAATGCCCGCCATGAATTTTCCCAGACTCTGAAGGATCGCCCGTGAGCCAGTCCCTGATTGCAGCCCTGCAAAACCCGGCCCTGTTTCCCCATCCGGTGGATCAGTTCCAAGTCATCGAGACCCATATTTCCTGGGTCCTGCTCACCGGCCCCTATGCTTATAAGATGAAGAAGCCGGTGAATTTCGGCTTTCTCGATTTCACCACCCTGGAAGCCCGCGGCCACTTCTGCAAAGAAGAGCTGCGCCTCAACCAGCGCCTGACCGATGATTTGTATCTTGAAGTGTTGCCAATCACCGGCAGCGCCGAAGCACCGCAATTGGGTGGCGACGGCCCGGTGGTCGACTACGTGCTGAAAATGCGTCAGTTCCCGCAGAGCCAACTGCTCAGTACCTTGCAAGCCAACGGCGAACTGACCAACGCGCACATCGACGAAATGGCCAGGCAGATCGCGCACTTTCACCTGAACGCCCCGAAAGTGCCGGCCACCCATTCTGCCGGTACGCCGCACGACGTCATGGCGCCAGTGCTGCAGAACTTCGAGCAGATCCGCCCGTTCCTCAGCGACAAGGCTGATCTGGCGCAACTGGATGCCTTGCAGGCCTGGGCCGAAAGCAGCTTCGAGCGCCTCAAGCCTCTGTTCGAACAGCGCAAGCTCAACGGCTTTACCCGCGAATGCCACGGTGATATCCACCTGGGCAACGCCACGATGATTGATGGCCACGTGGTGATCTTCGATTGCATCGAGTTCAACGAGCCATTCCGCTTCACCGACGTGTATGCCGACACCGGCTTCCTGGCGATGGACCTGGAAGACCGTGGCCTCAAGAGCCTGGCTCGACGCTTCATCAGCCAGTACCTGGAGCTGACCGGCGACTATCAAGGCCTGGAGGTGCTGAACTTCTATAAAGCCTACCGCGCCCTGGTACGCGCCAAGGTCGCGCTGTTCAGCATGCCTTCCGAGGCGGACGCGGTGCAGCGTGCTACCACCCTGCGCCAGTACCGCAACTACGCCAACCTGGCGGAAAGCTACAGCACCATCCCATCGCGCTTCCTGGCCATCACCCACGGCGTATCGGCTGTTGGCAAAAGCCATGTATCCATGCGCCTCGTAGAAGCATTGGGGGCGATTCGCCTGCGTTCGGACGTGGAGCGCAAGCGCCTGTTCGGCGAGCAGAAGGTCGAGAACACGCCGCAGGCCGGGATCTACGCCGCAGACGCCAGCGCCGCCACCTACGCACGCCTGAACGAGATCGCCGACACCGTACTGCGCGCCGGTTTCCCGGTGGTACTGGACGCAACCTTCCTCAAGCGTGAACAACGCGACGCTGCAGCCAAGATCGCCGAGGCCACCGGCGCACCGTTCCTGATCCTCGACTGCAATGCGCCACAGGCTGTCATCGCTGCTTGGCTGGCACAGCGTCAGGCGGACAAGAACGATCCGTCCGACGCCACCCTGACCATCATCGAAGAACAGCAGTCCACCCGTGATCCACTCGGCGCTGAAGAGCTGCTGCTGAGCAAACGCGTGGAAACCAATGAAAGCGGAACCCTGGACGCGTTGGTGGCACATATTCGCCAGCGCCTGCCGGGACTGTAAGAAATATTTCTTGGTCGTGTAGCCCTCCGGGGCTCACGGCCGAGAAATAGTGGCACTATAATGGCGTCATAATTCCAACACGGGAGTCGCCATTGTGAGCCATCCGAAGCTACTTGATACCCCGCTGTACGCGCTTCTGCATAAAGATGACATCCGCGGCTTCAACCAGGAGCGTCCGAAAGACGGCCCCATCGATATGCGCGGTGGCGACTTTCGCGGCCTGGACCTGCGCGACCTGAATGCCGAGGGCGTGGATTTCACCGACGCTTATTTCCGCTCCGCCGACTTGCGTGGCCTGGATTTACGCGACAGCCCGCTGGAAGGCGCGAGCCTGGCGCATGCCCAGATCTCCGGCACTTACTTCCCACCTGAGTTGAGCGCTGACGAGATCCTGATGTCCGTCAATTTCGGCACGCGCTTGCGCTATCGCACACGGTAAAACCGCTGCATCGCCTCCCGGCTACGCACAAAGCGTACCGGGAGCTTCACCCTTTCCTACGCCAAAATCCCCGCCTGCCTTAGAAGCTTTTAGGTCGTTGCCGACCAAAGAACTACGCTTTTCCTACTGAGCGCTACACTCCTTTCAGGCTTGCCTGGTCACGATACCCACCGAACCATTCGGCCGTCGCAAGGAGGCTTGATGAATGATGAGCTGCAACACCTGAAAAACCTTGGCAAGACGTCGGCGCAATGGCTGCATGCGGTGGGCATCCACAGTGCGTCCGACCTACGCCGCCTGGGGGCAGTCGACGCGTACCGTGCCGTACGCACCCGCGGTTTCAGGGCATCCAAAGTGTTGTTGTATGCCATTGAAGGTGCGCTGATGGATGTGCACTGGAATGACATTCCCGCTGAACGCAAGGAGGCTTTGAACCGTCAGCTGGACGCTCTTTCGGCACGCCAAAAGAATTGAGACGGCAACTTTCACCACTGTTTCCGGGGACTCCAAACGAATGTTTGAGGAAATTTGAAGAGGTCGGGAAAACAAATGTTGACTCTCAAATGAGAATCGTTATGATTATCACAACTGGTCGCGAGATCAGCCGATAACTGAAAGACCATTGGTTCGGACTCTCAGATTATCTCCTCATCAGGCTAATCACGGTTATTTGACCCGGCTCTTGCCGGGTCTTTTTTTTGTCTATAAAAAGCTCAGCGCGCAATGATCAACGGATGGCCGCGCTCCGGATGCGGCTGCACCAACACATCCAGCCCGAATACCGCCTTCAGTGGCTCAGGCCGAAACACTTGTGCCGGTGTATCCAGCGCATGGGGCCGACCATCCTCCAGCAACAGGATGCGATCACAGTAGCGCGCCGCCAGGTTCAGGTCGTGAAGGATCACCAGCACCGCAGCACCGCGGTCGGCAAAGCTGCGGATCGCCTGCAAGGTCGTGTGCTGGTGCAGCGGATCAAGCATCGACGTCGGCTCATCCAGCAACAAGGTCTGCCCCGCCTCACCCGGCCATAGCTGCGCCAGCACCCGTGCAAGGTGCACCCGCTGCCGTTCGCCGCCCGACAACGCCAGATAGCTGCGCCCGCTCAAGTGGCCGACGTCGGCAGCCTGCAAGGCGGCGTTGATGATTTCATCGTCACGCACCCGGCCCGTCTGATGAGGCAAGCGCCCCATGCCCACAACCTCTTCGACGCGAAAGGCAAAGTCCAGGGTCGAGGTCTGCGGCAATACCGCAAGGCGCTGGGCACGCTGCGCTCCGCCCCAGTCCTTCAACTCACGCTGATCCAGCCACACACGGCCTTGGTCGGGTTGCAACTCACCGCATAACGCACCCAGCAATGTACTTTTCCCCGCACCGTTGGGGCCCAACACGCCGAGCACTTCACCTGGCAGCAGGTCCAGGGTGACGTCCGCCAACACGGTTTTGCGCCCACGGCGGATCTGCAGGTCTTCTACTCGCAGCATCAGGCGCGCCCTCGCAACAACAGGTAGAGAAAAAACGGCGCACCGATAAACGCGGTAACAATGCCGATCGGCAATTCCGCCGGCGCCAGGGCCAGGCGCGCCACCAGATCAGCAAACAACAGCAAACTCGCCCCCGCCAGCACCGAGGCTGGCAGCAGCACCCGATGATCCGGCCCCGCCAGCAGGCGCACCAGATGCGGCACTACCAGCCCAACAAAGCCAATCATCCCCGCCGCTGCCACCGCCGCGCCCACCCCCAATGCAGTGCAGAACACCAGTTCGCGCTTGAGGCCTTCAACATCAATGCCCAAGTGACTGGCTTCCGACTCACCCAGCAGGAGTGCATTCAGCGCCTTGGCCCGGCGCGGCAGCCACAGTGCTACGCCGGCGCTGACCAGCAGCAGCGGCCATAAGCGCGAGTAGCTGGCGCCATTCAGGCTGCCCAGGTTCCAGAACGTCAGGGTGCGCAAGGTAGCGTCATCTGCCAGGTAGGTGAACAGGCCCACCGCCGAACTGGCGAGCGCCGTCAGGGCGATCCCCGCCAGCAACATGGTCGCGACATTGGTTTGGCCGTTGCGTCGACCCAGGCGATAGACCAGCGCTGTTACCCCCAAACCGCCGAGGAAAGCACACAGCGACAGCAGATAAGGCCCAAAGGCATCCGGTAATCCGCCAAAAAACGAACCACCGACAATCGCAATCGCCGCGCCCAACGCCGCACCGCTGGAAACCCCGACCAACCCGGGATCAGCCAATGGATTGCGAAACAGCCCCTGCATTGCAACGCCAGAAAGTGCCAGAACCCCACCGACGGCCAAGCCCAGCAAAGTACGCGGCAGGCGAATCTGCCCGAGGATCAACTCTGCCTGCTCCAGGCCTTGGGTCTCGATTGGCACACCCATCAAGCGTAAGGCTGCCCGCAGTGTGTCCATCAACGGCAAACTCACCGGCCCCAGGGCCAATGACAACCAGATCGCCAATACACACAGCAGACTCAAGCCGATAAACAGGGTTCGCGGTTTAACCAGAGTGGTCATGGGGCGGTATTAGCCTGAGACGGATAGAACCCGGCTGACAGCTTCACCAGGCTTTGCGGCAAGCGCGGCCCAAGCCCACCAACCAGCAGCGTCGGGTCCAGCTCATAGACGCGTCCATTCTTGGCCGCTGGCGTCGAAGCCAGGATCGGGTTTTCCTTGAACAACGCGGCGCGGGCCGCATCCCCGGTCAAAGCGCGATCGGCAAACACCAGCACCTCAGGATTGAGCCCCGCCAGCGACTCTACGGAAAACGGCTTGTAACCATCGTGGGTCGCCAGGTTATGGCCGCCGGCCTGCTGCAACATCCAGTCAGCCGCCGTGTCTTTGCCCGCAATCAGCGGTTTGCCGCCGGCATGTCCCAGCAGCAACAGCACTCCAGGCGCCTTTTGAGTGGCCTGGGCCTTGGCCACCCAGTTCTTTTGTTGGTCAAGTTGTTGCTGATAGTCACTGAACAGTTCTGCAGCCTTCGCTTCGTTACCCAGCAGCTTGCCCAAATGCTGAAGGTTGCCCTGCAGCGTCGGCAGATCCGGCTCGGCTGAAAACAGCTCCACTTTCACACCGGCATTGCGGATTTGCGCCAACACCGGTGGCGGCCCCATTTCCTCGGTGCCCACCAGGATTTGCGGGCGCAGGCTCAGAATGCCTTCCGCCGACAACTGACGCTGGTAACCAATGCTCGGCAACGCCTTGAGGGATTCCGGATGCTGGCTGGTGGTATCCACGCCCACCAGCTTTGACTCACCGCCCAGGGCCGTCACCCATTCCGACAACGCACCACCGGCGCTGACCCAGCGTTGTGGCAGTTCAGAGGCCTGGGCCCCAGCGTTGACCAGCAGTCCGACAACGAGCGCGATAGCACTGGCACTCAAGCGCATAAAAGGGTTTCCTTCCAAGGGGTGAGCCCGCCGAAACACTCGCAATGTGACAGATCAAGGCTGCCCGACATCGTACAGAGCGCCCAGTCAGCTTACGGGCGAAGCCGGCATTTGATAATTGTTTGCATTTGCACGTCAAGCACCGGGCTCTGCGGCAAAAACCAGAATAGCCTTGCAGCCCGCAAACGGCGGCACTTAAGGATCGATATGAAGTTTCTCTGCACCTCCAGCGAACTTGCAGCCAACGCCAGCCTCGGTTTCGATATCGACGGCCGCAAGCTATTTGCCGTGCGCCGCGAAGGCATTGCCTACTTCTATATCAACCGCTGCCCACATCGCGGGGTACCGCTGGAATGGCAGCCGCACCAGTTTCTCGACCCGAGCGCCAGCCTGATCCAGTGCGCCACCCACGGCGCGCTGTTCCTGATCGAGAGCGGTGAGTGCGTCGCGGGGCCTTGTGCCGGCCAGAGCCTGACAGCCCTGCCCGGCCGCGAGGACGAACAGGGCCTTTGGGTAGAAATCTAACCGCCGAGCAATACTTCCAGGCGACGCTCGACGCAGATTTCCTCTGACGTCACCCTCACGCCATAGGCCAACACCTCGACGCCCGCCGCCTTGGCCTCACGCAACGCAGCCGCATAACCGGCATCAATTTCTTCGGCAGGACGCACCGCATCGATCCCCGAGAGGTTGACGCAGTACAACTGCACCGCCCGCACACCCTCACGCGCCAGATGCGCCAGCTCGCGTAAATGCTTGGCCCCGCGCTGGGTCACTGCATCGGGGAATGCCGCCGTCGAGGTCCCGTCAAAACCGAGGGTGACGCTTTTGACTTCGACATACGCCAGGCCGGCTGGGTAATCCAGACGGAAATCGATCCGGCTGTTTTCCTGACCGTAGGCCACTTCACGCTTCAGCGCCGTAAAGCCGTTGAGCTCGGTGATAACCCCGGCCCGCAGCGCCTCTTCCACCAACTGATTGGCCCGCGCCGTGTTCACACATGCCAGGCGCCCTTGAGGGGTTTCGCTGATTTCCCAGGTGCCAGGGAGCTTGCGCTTGGGGTCATTGGAGCGGCTGAACCAGACTTGGCCACCTTCCACCATGCAGTTGAACATCGAGCCGGTGTTCGGGCAGTGAATGGTCAGGAACTCGCCGGTAACGGTTTCGATATCGGCGAGAAAACGCTTGTAGCGGCGGATCAGCCGGCCTTCTTCGAGGGGAGGATTAAAGCGCATCAGCCTTGCCAACTCCGCAAGCCACGGGCAATCCGCTCGACGGCTTCCTGTAGGCGATCAAGGTTTTGCGTGTAGGCAAAACGCACATGGTGACCGGCTTGATAGCGACCGAAATCCAGGCCCGGAGTGAAGGCAACGTGCTCGGTTTCGAGAAAGTGCCGGCAGAAAGCGAAGGCATCGCCGCCGAACTTGCTGATATCGGCGTACAAGTAGAACGCACCTTCCGGCTCGACGGCGATGCCGAAGCCGAGCTCCCGCAGTGCTGGCAGCAGGAAGTCGCGACGACGACCAAACTCGGCTCGGCGCGCTTCAAGAATATTCAATGTTTCCGGGGTAAAGCACGCCAGGGCCGCATGCTGGGCCATGCTCGGTGCGCTGATGTAGAGATTCTGCGCCAACTTCTCCAATTCACCCACGGCCGCCGGTGGTGCCACCAGCCAACCCAGACGCCAGCCGGTCATTCCGAAATACTTCGAAAAACTATTTAGAACGAAGGCTTCATCGTCGACCTCCAGCACGCTGGTGGCATCGGTGCCGTAGGTCAGGCCGTGATAGATCTCATCCACCACCAAATGCCCGTTACGCGCCTTGATGGCGCTCGACAGCCCCGCCAACTCATCCCGCGTAAGAATGGTGCCGGTAGGGTTGGCGGGCGAGGCGACCAACGCGCCCACGCTGTCCTGATCCCAGTGGCGAGCCACCAGGTCGGCGGTCAGTTGATAACGCACGTCGGGGCCGACCGGGACCAACTGCGCCGCGCCTTCCACCAGTCGCAGGAAGTGGCGGTTGCACGGGTAACCGGGGTCTGCCAGCAGCCAATGCTTACCGGGGTCCACCAGCAAACTGCTCGCCAGCAGCAGGGCACCGGAACCGCCGGGTGTAATCAGAATGCGTTCAGGATCGATGCCAAGCCCGTAACGCTGCTGGTAGAAACCGCTGATAGCCTCACGCAACTCAGGCAACCCGCGGGCCGCGGTATAACGGGTCTTGCCATTGGCCAGCGCCGCTTGCCCGGCCTTGATGATGGGCTCGGCGGTGGTGAAGTCCGGCTCGCCGATTTCCAGGTGAATCACGTCGTGACCGGCGGCCTGCAGTTCATTGGCCCGCGCCAGCAACGCCATGACATGGAAAGGTTCGATAGCGCGACTGCGCGCACTGTAGGGCTGAGCCATTAGCCTTCCTTAACTGTGAGGACAAACCCTGATTCTACCCAACCCGCCGCGTAAAACCTGCTCTATTGCCCGACGCCATGTAGCAAGCACGACGAGCAACTACCTGCAAAACAGCTAAAATCAACATTCGAGACCGTACAAGCTCGCCCCGCTGGGGCCTGCGGCGGTTTTTACCCCTCAAGAGAAGGTGCCTCGACAACCGGGAGTGGCGCACCCTGAATCTATCTGGTAAGTTCGCCCGCTTGCAGCCGCAGGGCCGGCAGGTGTCGGTGATGTTGCAATCCTGCGCAATGGATTAGAAGAGTGAGAGGCGGTCCATTCATGCCCACCCAAGCAAAGCAACAGAGCATCAGCGGCTTCCAACCCTACGTCCAATCGAAGGGTGAGGAATACATGGGCAAGCCCATGCGCGAACACTTCTCCAAGATCCTGAAGCAGTGGAAACAGGACTTGATGCAAGAGGTTGACCGTACCGTTGACCATATGAAGGACGAAGCGGCCAACTTCCCGGACCCGGCAGACCGTGCCAGCCAGGAAGAAGAGTTCGCCCTTGAACTGCGCGCCCGTGATCGCGAGCGCAAGCTGATCAAGAAAATCGACAAGACCCTGCAACTCATCGAAGACGAAGAGTATGGCTGGTGCGAGTCCTGCGGCATCGAGATTGGTATTCGCCGCCTGGAAGCGCGTCCTACCGCCGACTTGTGCGTAGACTGCAAGACCTTGGCTGAAATCAAGGAAAAACAGGTCGGCAAGTAACCATCGCCGAGCTGTACAAATGGGGCGTGCGAACGCTCCATTTTTGTTTCTGGCGTGTGCTGGTTTTCCAGTAATATCCGCCCCATGACTGCCTCCTCCTATATCGGGCGTTTCGCCCCCACGCCCAGCGGACACCTGCACTTCGGT
Organism: Pseudomonas sp. MWU16-30323; assembly: GCF_020515595.1. Classification (NCBI taxonomy): domain Bacteria; kingdom Pseudomonadati; phylum Pseudomonadota; class Gammaproteobacteria; order Pseudomonadales; family Pseudomonadaceae; genus Pseudomonas; species Pseudomonas sp. MWU16-30323. Next base: position 134,320 of record NZ_JAIWYM010000014.1, on the reverse strand, counting down.
TCCCTGGTCGCTGCCCTCGCCTCCTACCTCGACGCCCGTGCCAATCAAGGCCGCTGGCTGATGCGCATGGAAGACCTCGATCCGCCACGGGAAGAGCCCGGCGCCCAGGCCGCAATCCTCAATGCCCTGGAACGGTACGGCTTCGAATGGGACGGGGAATTGGTCCGACAAAGCGAACGGCACGATGCCTACGCCGAAGTGCTCAACCGTCTGTTCAATCACGGCCTGGCCTACGCCTGTACCTGCTCACGCAAGCAACTGGAACCCTACAACGGGATTTATCCCGGCCTGTGCCGCAATGCCGGCCACGATCAGCAAGATGCCGCCATTCGCCTGCGGGTGCCGGAGCTGGAGTACCACTTTACCGACCGTGTACAAGGCGAATTCCGACAGCATCTGGGTCGCGATGTAGGCGACTTCGTTATCCGCCGCCGCGACGGACTTTATGCCTACCAACTGGCAGTGGTGCTCGATGACGCCTGGCAAGGTGTGACCGACATCGTGCGTGGCGCCGATCTGCTCGACTCCACGCCGCGCCAGCTGTATCTGCAGGAACTGCTGGGCCTGCCCCAACCGCGTTACCTGCATGTGCCGCTGATCATCCAGCCGGACGGTAACAAGCTGGGCAAATCCTACCGCTCCCCCCCCTTGACCACAGACCAGGCCACGCCTTTGCTGTTAAGAGCACTGCGCGCCCTGGGCCAGCCAGCGGGCGACGAACTGAACCACGCCAGCCCACGGGAACTGCTGGATTGGGGCATTGCGCACTGGGATGCCCTACAGATCCCGCGCACACTCACGCTGGCCGAAGCGCAATTGCGCTGAAGGCGCTTGCAGCTTGTGAGCCATCCGTTACCATCGCCGCAGTTTTTCAATCAGAGGCCAACATGTACATCTATCGATTGGTCCTGCTGTTGGTCGTCGGGATCTACCTGTTTTCTCCCGCCATCATGGATTGGTGGATCGACGCCACAGGCGCCTGGTACCGGCCCTATCTGCTTTGGCTGATTCTGATCGTCGTGACTTTCATCCTGCAGAGCCAAAAAGATGCCGATGAGCTTTAGCCTGACCGAGATGCTGCTGATCAGCGCCGCCTACCTGGCCGCGCTGTTCGGGGTAGCCTGGATCAGTGAACGTGGAATGATTCCGCGGGCGATCATTCGCCATCCGTTGACCTACACCTTGTCCCTGGGCGTGTATGCCAGCGCCTGGGCGTTCTATGGCACGGTGGGCCTGGCCTATCAGTATGGATACGGCTTTCTTTCGAGTTATCTCGGGGTGTCCGGGGCGTTCTTGCTGGCGCCGGTGCTGTTGTATCCGATCCTGAAAATCACCCGCACCTATCAGCTGTCGTCCCTGGCCGACCTGTTTGCGTTCCGCTTCCGCAGCACCTGGGCCGGTGCGCTGACCACGATCTTCATGCTGATCGGCGTGCTGCCGTTACTGGCGTTGCAGATCCAGGCGGTGGCCGACTCCATCAGCATCCTCACCCGTGAGCCGGTGCAACACCGCGTGGCCTTGAGCTTCTGCGCACTGATCACCCTGTTCACGATTTTCTTCGGCTCACGGCATATCGCCACCCGTGAGAAACATGAAGGGCTGGTGTTCGCGATCGCGTTTGAATCGGTGATCAAGCTGATCGCCATTGGCGGCGTCGGCCTGTATGCGCTCTACGGGGTATTCGACGGCCCGCAACAGCTGGAACTGTGGCTGCTGCAAAACCAGACCGCCCTGGCCGCGCTGCACACGCCATTGCAGGAAGGCCCATGGCGCACGCTGCTGCTGGTGTTTTTCGCCTCGGCCATCGTAATGCCGCACATGTACCACATGACCTTCACCGAAAACCTCAACCCACGTTCGTTGGTCAGCGCCAGCTGGGGCTTGCCGCTGTTCCTGCTGTTGATGAGCCTGGCGGTGCCGCTGATCCTGTGGGCCGGCCTGAAACTGGGCGCCACCACCAACCCCGAATACTTCACGCTGGGCGTCGGCATTGCCGCCAACAGCAAGTCACTGGCATTGCTGGCCTATGTCGGTGGTTTGTCAGCCTCCAGCGGGCTGATCATCGTCAGCACCCTCGCCCTTTCGGGGATGGCGCTCAATCACCTGGTGCTGCCGCTCTACCAGCCACCGGCCGAAGGCAATATCTACCGCTGGCTGAAATGGACCCGCCGGGCGCTGATCGTCGCGATCATCATGGCCGGCTATGGCTTCTACCTGTTGCTGGGTGCCGAGCAGGACCTGGCCAACCTGGGCATCGTCGCCTTCGTCGCCACCTTGCAGTTCCTGCCGGGCGTGTTGTCGGTGCTGTATTGGCCGACCGCCAACCGCCGAGGCTTTATCGCCGGGCTGTTGGCCGGGATCCTGGTATGGACCGTGACCATGCTGCTGCCGCTGGTGGGCAACTTGCAGGGCTTCTACATCCCGCTGTTGAACATGATCTACGTGTTGGACGACACCAGTTGGCACATGGCGGCGATTGCCTCGCTGGCGGCCAACGTGCTGATGTTCACCCTGATCTCGCTGTTCACCAACGCCAGCCCGGAAGAAACCAGCGCTGCCGAAGCCTGCGCTGTGGATAACGTACGCCGCCCGCAACGCCGCGAACTGCACGCCGCCTCACCCCAGGAATTCGCCACGCAATTGGCCAAGCCACTGGGCGCCAAGGCCGCACAAAAGGAAGTCGAGCAGGCCCTGCGCGATCTCTACCTGCCGTTCGACGAACGCCGGCCTTATGCGCTGCGCCGTCTGCGGGACCGCATCGAAGCCAACCTTTCCGGCTTGATGGGCCCGAGCGTGTCCCAGGACATGGTCGAGACCTTCCTGCCCTACAAGGCCGGCGGTGAAAACTACGTAACCGAAGACATCCACTTCATCGAGAGCCGGCTGGAGGACTACCACTCGCGCCTCACCGGCCTGGCCGCCGAGCTCGACGCCTTGCGCCGCTATCACCGCCAGACGCTGCAGGAGTTGCCGATGGGCGTCTGCTCCCTGGCCAAGGATCAAGAGATCCTGATGTGGAACAAGGCCATGGAAGAACTCACCGGCATCGCCGCCCAACGCGTGGTGGGCTCACGCCTGAATACCATCGGCGACCCGTGGAAAGAGTTGCTCCAGGGCTTCATCAACCTGCCCGACGAACACTTGCACAAACAGCACCTGGCGCTGGACGGCCAGACCCGCTGGCTCAACCTGCACAAGGCCGCCATCGACGAGCCCCTGGCGCCCGGCAACAGCGGCCTGGTACTGCTGGTGGAAGACCTGACCGACACCCAGATGCTCGAAGACAAGCTGGTGCACTCTGAGCGCCTGGCCAGCATCGGGCGCCTGGCGGCGGGCGTGGCCCATGAAATCGGCAATCCGATCACCGGTATCGCGTGTCTTGCGCAAAACCTGCGGGAAGAGCGCGAAGAGGACGGCGAGATCATCGAAATCAGCGGGCAGATTCTCGAGCAGACCAAGCGTGTTTCCCGCATCGTGCAGTCCCTGATGAGCTTTGCCCACGCAGGCGCCCATCAGAATCACGACGAAGCCGTGTGCCTGGCCGAAGTCGCCCAGGATGCCATTGGCCTGCTGGCCTTGAACCGGCGCAATTTCGAAGTACAGTTCTTTAACCTGTGCGACCCGGAACATTGGGTCGACGGTGATTCACAACGCCTGGCCCAAGTGCTGATCAACCTGTTGTCCAACGCCCGCGATGCATCGCCGGCCGGCAGCGCGGTACGGGTCAAGAGCGAGGCTTTCGAGCACACGGTCGATCTGATCGTCGAGGACGAAGGCAGCGGCATTCCACAGAACATCATGGATCGATTGTTCGAACCCTTCTTCACCACCAAGGATCCGGGTGAAGGTACCGGTCTGGGCCTTGCACTGGTCTATTCCATCGTTGAAGAGCATTATGGACAAATCACCATCGACAGCCCGGCTGACACCGAAAGCCAACGCGGCACCCGTATTCGGGTGACCTTGCCGCGTCATGTCGAAGCGACGTCCGCTGTGAACTGAGACCGTCGAGAGAGTTGAATCAATGCCGCACATTTTGATCGTCGAAGACGAAACCATTATCCGCTCTGCCTTGCGTCGCCTGCTTGAACGTAATCAGTACCAGGTCAGCGAAGCCGGCTCGGTGCAGGAAGCCCAAGAGCGTTTCAGCATTCCCACGTTCGACCTGATCGTCAGTGACCTGCGTTTGCCCGGCGCCCCTGGCACCGAGTTGATCAAACTCGGCCAAGGTACGCCGGTGCTGATCATGACCAGCTACGCCAGCCTCCGCTCGGCAGTGGACTCGATGAAGATGGGCGCGGTGGACTACATCGCCAAGCCTTTCGACCACGACGAAATGCTCCAGGCCGTGGCGCGCATCCTGCGTGACCGTCAATCCGCCAGCAGCGCACCGGCTGAACGCCCGGCAGCGGGTAAGGCTGTCAACGGCGCTGAAAAGCCCGGCGTGGATAACAGTAATGGCGAAATTGGCATCATTGGCTCCTGCCCACCGATGCAGGACCTTTACAGCAAGATCCGCAAAGTGGCGCCGACCGACTCCAATGTACTGATTCAAGGCGAGTCGGGCACCGGCAAAGAACTGGTGGCCCGCGCCCTGCACAACCTGTCCAAACGCGCCAAGGCACCAATGATCTCGGTGAACTGCGCGGCAATCCCCGAATCCCTGATCGAATCCGAATTGTTCGGCCATGAAAAAGGTGCCTTTACCGGCGCCAGCGCTGGCCGTGCGGGTTTGGTTGAAGCTGCCGACGGTGGCACGCTGTTCCTCGACGAGATTGGCGAACTGCCACTGGAAGCTCAGGCACGTTTGCTGCGGGTCCTACAGGAAGGCGAAATCCGCCGCGTCGGCTCGGTACAGTCGCAGAAGGTCGATGTACGACTGATCGCGGCCACGCACCGAGACCTGAAAAGCCTGGCCAAGATCGGCCAGTTCCGTGAAGACCTTTATTACCGCCTGCACGTGATCGCGCTCAAATTGCCGGCCCTGCGCGAGCGTGGCGCCGACGTCAACGAGATCGCCACCGCCTTCCTGGCCCGCCAGAGCGCACGGATCAACCGTACCGACCTGAAGTTTGCTGCCGATGCCGAGCAGGCAATCCGTCACTATTCCTGGCCGGGTAACGTGCGGGAGCTGGAGAACGCGGTAGAACGCGCGGTGATTCTGTCGGAGAGCCCGGAGATTTCCGCCGAACTGCTGGGGATCGATATCGAGCTCAGCGACCTGGATGACGACGACTTCATCGGCCTGCCGCCTCAGCAGGGTGGCAGTAACAACAGCCACGAGCCGACGGAGGATTTGTCACTGGAGGACTACTTCCAGCACTTCGTCCTTGAGCATCAGGACCATATGACCGAGACCGAACTGGCGCGCAAACTGGGCGTCAGCCGTAAATGCCTGTGGGAACGGCGCCAGCGCCTGGGTATCCCACGGCGCAAGACCGGGGTTGCCAGCGAAAGCTGAGTGGGGGCGCCCCTACAGGTAACACCCTCAGATGTGAAAAAACTGTTACCGCTGATTTTTCACGTAACAAAAGCCGGGGCTTACGGTAACGAAGCCCCGGCTTTTTTTCGCCTTCAAAAACCCCGAAAGCGCTCCGAACCCCTTATTTTGCTGGGCCTCGCAAAAGTTGGCACGCACCCTGCTATATGCTTAGTACAAAAACAATAACAAGCAAATGTACAAGACAATAAAAATAAGACGAATCGACTCACGCATAACAAAAACAACACGGCGGAGGCGCAGCTAACTGATTCTTTTGGAGAGGCGTTGCATTTGGGGCTTGCCCCGCAACCAGGCCGAGAACAACAAAAACTGCCCTAAGGCAGAGCCTGAACTGGTTGGATCGTAGATCAGCAACACAGCGACCAAAGCAATCCGTTTGCTCTTGGCTCCCGATTGGGAGTGTCATGAAGGTGAAGCTTCATGGCGAGGGCGATCAACAAAAACAAGAAGCCCGAAACCAATAATAAAAATAGAGCACGCAACTACTTCTGGGGGAGCTTCGGCTCCCCTTGTAGTTTCCGCGATTTGGCACCTGCCACCCTTCTTTTAAGCTTCTGGCTCAAGCCTTGCAGCTAGTTCCTACACCATCCCCTGACTAAATGCTAGAATCCCGGCCCATCATGCGGTCATTCTTCGTTATGGCCGAACATTCCTTCAAACAGTGCATCCCATGCTGAAGAAGTTGTTCCAGTCATTCCGTTCTCCCTTGCGTCGTACGCAACACATCCGCAGCACGCCTGAAGTGCTTAACAGCAACCAGCATTCGTTGCAGCGTGCCCAGTTCAGCCGTTATGCGGTGAACATCGTCGAACGCCTGCAGAACGCCGGCTACCAGGCTTACCTGGTTGGCGGTTGCGTGCGCGACATGTTGCTCAACATCACTCCCAAGGATTTCGACGTCGCCACCAGTGCCACGCCGGAACAAGTGCGTGCCGAATTCCGCAATGCGCGGATCATCGGTCGGCGCTTCAAATTGGTGCATATCCACTTTGGTCGCGAGATCATCGAGGTCGCAACCTTCCGCGCCAACCACCCGCAAAACGATGAAGAAGAAGACACTAACCAGTCTTCCCGCAATGAAAGCGGACGCATCCTGCGGGACAACGTCTACGGCACCCTGGAAGAAGACGCGCAACGCCGCGACTTCACCATCAATGCCTTGTATTACGACCCGGTCAGCGAGCGCATCCTCGATTACGCCAACGGCGTGCACGACATTCGCAACAACCTGCTGCGCCTGATCGGCGACCCGACGCAACGCTACCAGGAAGACCCGGTGCGGATGCTGCGGGCCGTGCGTTTCGCGGCCAAGCTGAACTTCGGCATCGAGAAGCACACGGCCGCACCGATTCGCGACCTGGCGCCGATGCTGCGGGAAATCCCGTCGGCCCGACTGTTCGAGGAGGTGCTCAAGCTGTTCCTCTCGGGCTACGCTGCCGACACCTTCGAAATGCTGGTAGACCTGCAGCTGTTCGACCCATTGTTCCCGGCCAGCGCCGAAGCACTGGAGTACAACCCGACCTACACCCACACGCTGATCAGCGAAGCCTTGATCAACACCGACCTGCGCATCAAGCAGAACAAACCGGTCACCCCGGCGTTCCTGTTTGCCGCCCTGTTGTGGCCTGCGCTGCCGAAACGCGTCATGCGCCTGCAAGACCGTGGTATGCCGGCAATTCCAGCCATGCAGGAAGCTGCTCACGAGCTGATCGCCGAACAATGCCAGCGTATTGCCATCCCGAAACGCTTCACCATGCCGATCCGCGAAATCTGGGACATGCAGGAGCGCCTGCCACGCCGCAGCGGCAAACGTGCCGACCTGCTGCTGGACAACCCGCGCTTCCGTGCAGGCTATGACTTCCTGCTGCTGCGCGAAAGCGCCGGCGAGCAGACCGACGGCCTGGGTGAATGGTGGACCGACTACCAGGACGCCAACGACAGCCAGCGCCGCGAGATGATCAAAGAACTCAGCAGCAAAGGCGAAGCCACCGGCGATGGCCCGAAAAAACGTCGCCGCAGCAGTGGCAGCAAGCGCAAACGCAGCGCTGGCGACGCCTCGAGCGCGTCTGGCGAGTAATAACGTGGAACGTATCTACATTGGCATGGGCAGCAACCTGGCAGCCCCTGAACAACAATTGCGCCATGCCATCGAGGCCTTGGCGCAATTGCCGAACACCACGCTGGCGGGCGTCTCCGCGTTCTATCAAAGTGATTCCCTGCTCCCGGGCCAACCGCGCTACACCAATGCGGTCGCGGCCCTGGACAGCGGACTTGCGCCCCTGCAACTGCTTGATGCGCTGCAAGCCATCGAGAATGACCAGGGCCGCGAGCGCCTCGAGCGCTGGGGCCCGCGCACCCTGGACCTGGACATCCTGGTATTTGGTGACCGGCTGATCGACGAGCCGCGCCTGAAGGTGCCGCACTATCAGATGCATTTGCGGGCATTCGTGCTTTACCCATTGGCAGAACTGGCCCCCGCCAGCCTGCAACTGGCCGATGGCCGCCTGCTCAGCGACCTGTTAGACGCCTGCCCGTTTGTCGGCCTGGAACGCCTGGCGCCTGCTGAATCGCATCAGTAACAGCGGTAACACCCCGGCCGTAACAATGCGGTAACACATCCAATTGACTTCCAGAGTCCTCCTCACGACTATAGGCGTCCCGCTGCCGCCTACCCGGCGCTAAAGGGCGCAATCCAGGCCTTATAAGCACTGATCCTTAAGAAAGTGCGCCTGTATAAACGAAGACTCACGCGCGTTACTCGCTGTTTCCAAGCGCCTGAATGAGGACCCTTTTCATGCCAAACGTTACCCTGAGCACCTTGCAGAGCCTCAAACTCAAAGGTGAAAAGATCACCATGCTGACCTGCTACGACGCCACTTTTGCCCAGGCCAGCTGCCAGGCAGGGGTTGAAGTGTTGTTGGTGGGGGACTCCCTGGGCATGGTTCTACAAGGGAATGACAGCACCCTGCCGGTCACCAACGATGAAATCGCTTACCACACGGCCTGCGTCAAACGCGGCAACGAGGGCGCCTTCATCATTGCCGACCTGCCCTTCATGGCCGACGCCACCATTGAACAAACCCTGACCAACAGCGCTCAACTGATGCGTGCCGGTGCGCACATGGTCAAGGTTGAAGGTGCCGCCTGGCTCGCCGAGTCGATTCGCCTGTTGGCAGAACGCGGCGTGCCGGTTTGCGCGCACATGGGCCTGACGCCCCAGTCGGTGAATATCCTCGGCGGCTACAAGGTACAGGGTCGCGGCGAAGCCCAGGCGCGCCAGATGCGGGCCGATGCCATCGCCCTGGAGCAAGCCGGTGCGTGCATGATTCTGCTTGAGTGCGTGCCAAGCGAGCTGGCAGCGGAAATCACCCAGGCCGTTAAAATCCCGGTAATCGGTATCGGCGCCGGTTCTGACACCGACGGCCAGGTATTGGTACTGCATGACATGCTGGGCCTGTCCCTGACCGGCCGCGTACCCAAGTTCGTGAAGAACTTCATGGCCGGCCAGGACAGCATTCAATCGGCCCTCGCCGCCTACGTCAGCGAAGTCAAAGCCGTTACCTTCCCGGGCGCCGAACACGGATTCTCTGCATGAACACCGTCAAGACCGTGCGCGAACTGCGCGCCGCCGTCGCCCATGCCCGCAGCGCGGGCAAACGCATCGGCTTCGTGCCCACCATGGGCAACCTGCACAGCGGCCATGCCACGCTGGTCATCAAGGCTGCGCAACAAGCGGACTTCGTGGTCGCGAGCATTTTCGTCAACCCGCTGCAATTTGGCGCCGGCGAAGACCTGGACAAATATCCGCGCACCTTGGCGGCTGACCAGGAGAAGCTGCTGCAAGCCGGTTGCAACCTGCTGTTCGCCCCGACCGTCGAGGAGATGTACCCCGACGGCATGGCCGGCCAGACACGGGTCAGCGTGCCACAACTGTCCGAAGGCCTGTGTGGCGCCAGCCGTCCCGGGCATTTTGAAGGTGTGGCCACGGTGGTCAGCAAGTTGTTCAACATGGTCCAGCCGGACCTCGCCGTATTTGGCCAGAAGGACTACCAGCAACTGGCGGTGATTCGCGCCATGGTCCATGACCTGAACATGCCGATCCAGATTATCGGCGAGCCGACTGTACGCGCCGACGATGGCCTCGCGCTGTCATCGCGCAATGGTTATCTCACCGAAGAGCAGCGCGCCATCGCGCCGGTGCTGTACCGCAGCCTCAGCCAGATTGCCGCCGCCATTGAAGCGGGCGACCGCGATTTCGCCAACCTGCGTGCCGCACAGGTCCAGCAGATTGAAGCCGCCGGCTTTCGCATGGACTACCTGGAGGTTCGCCAGGGCCTGCACCTGCGCCCGGCCACCGCTGAAGACAAGGATCTGGTGATTCTGGTCGCCGCCTACCTGGGCGCCACCCGGCTGATCGACAACCTGCATTTGCACCTGAACTGACCCCGCCGCACACCCCGCCTGTTGCACTGCCTGATCGGCCGGTATAAAAAAGTACCGGCCACAGCGCAGACAAAGCCAAGACAGATCGACACGCTAGGTTTAATGTATTCGCCCTACGCTATTCGTTGGCGTCGACCGGAGCCTGTCATCTTCACAAAGACAGCACATTCCCGGCTTTAAAGTGTCCTACCAGCAGTCCCAGCAATAAAAAGGAAACCCGCAGCGATGGCGTACTACCGCACTCCTCATGACGTTACCGCTCTGCCCGCCTGGCAAGCGCTCAATCAACATCGCCAAGCCATGCAGGATTTCAGCATGCGCGAAGCCTTTAATGCCGATCCCCAGCGCTTTACCCAGTTCACCTTAAGCAGCTGCGGACTTTTCCTCGATTACTCGAAAAACCTGATCACCAGCGAAACCCGCGACCTGCTGGTAGGCCTGGCCAAGGAAGTCGACCTTCAGGGCGCGATCAAGTCGCTGTTCAACGGCGAGCCGGTCAACTCTTCCGAAGGCCGCCCGGCGCTGCACACCGCGCTGCGTCGTCCAGTGGGTGACAAGCTGTCGGTCAACGGCGTGAACATCATGCCGGACGTGCACAAGGTGCTGAACCAGATCACTGACCTGGTCGGCCGCATCCACGATGGCCTGTGGCGTGGCTACACCGAGAAGCCGATCACCGACGTGGTGAACATCGGCATCGGTGGCTCGTTCCTCGGCCCGGAGCTGGTGTCTGAAGCGCTGTTGTCCTACGCCCACAAAGGCGTGCGCTGCCATTACCTGGCGAACATCGACGGTAGCGAGTTCCACGAGCTGACCATGAAGCTGCGCGCCGAGACCACGCTGTTCATCGTCTCGTCGAAATCCTTCAACACTCTCGAAACCCTGAAAAACGCCCAGGCCGCCCGCGCCTGGTACCTGGCCCAGGGTGGCTCGGAAGCCGAGCTGTATCGCCACTTCATCGCCGTGTCGAGCAACAACGCGGCGGCCGTGGCCTTCGGTATCCGCGAAGAAAACATCTTCCCGATGTGGGACTGGGTTGGCGGTCGTTACTCGCTGTGGTCGGCCATCGGCCTGCCCATCGCGCTGGCCATCGGCATGTCCAACTTCAAGGAATTGCTGTCCGGTGCCTACACCATGGACCAGCACTTCCAGACCGCGCCGTTCGAAGCGAATATGCCCGTACTGCTGGGCCTGCTGGGCGTGTGGTATGGCAACTTCTGGGGCGCGCAGAGCCACGCGATCCTGCCGTACGACCACTACCTGCGTAACATCACCAAGCACTTGCAACAACTGGACATGGAATCCAACGGCAAGAGCGTGCGCCAGGACGGTACGCCGGTTTCCACCGACACCGGCCCGGTTATCTGGGGCGGCGTGGGCTGCAACGGTCAGCACGCTTATCACCAGTTGCTGCACCAAGGCACCCAACTGATCCCGGCCGACTTCATCGTGCCGATCGTCAGCTTCAACCCGGTCTCCGACCACCATCAGTGGCTGTACGCCAACTGCCTGTCCCAGAGCCAGGCGCTGATGCTCGGCAAGACCCGCGCCGAAGCTGAAGCCGAGCTGCGCGACAAAGGCATGGCCGAAGCCGAAGTGCAGAAGCTGGCACCGCACAAGGTGATCCCGGGCAACCGTCCGAGCAACACCATTGTGGTCGAGCGCATCAGCCCTCGTCGTCTCGGCGCGCTGGTGGCGATGTATGAGCACAAAGTGTTCGTGCAAAGCGTCATCTGGGGCATCAACGCCTTCGACCAGTGGGGCGTGGAACTGGGCAAAGAGCTGGGCAAAGGCGTCTACAACCGCCTGACCGGCACTGAAGAACAGCCTGCGGACGATGCGTCCACCCAAGGGTTGATCAACTACTTCCGCGGCCGTCACCGCGGTTGATGTAATGCCCCCAAGGCCAACGTCTGTTTGGACGTTGGCCTTGAACCCACCTGCCACAGGGTGCATCTTTATTGCTTGTCGCAAAAACAAGAATAAGGATCCCTCATGTTCGATATCAGCACGTTCCCCACCGCCGATGCCGTCCGCCGGGCTGCGCAACTCAGTCAAGAGGACTATCAGCGTCTCTACCGCCAATCCGTCGAACAACCCGATACCTTTTGGGCCGAGCAAGCCAAGCGCTTTCTCGACTGGTCCACGCCTTGGCAGACCGTCCAGATATCCGACATCAAGACCGGTGCCGCCCAATGGTTTGCCGGCGGCCAACTGAACGTCAGTTACAACTGCATCGACCGTCACCTGGCGCACCGTGCCGACCAGCCGGCCTTCATCTGGGAAGGCGATGATCCTGCAAAGTCTTCCAAAATTACCTACCGCCAACTCCACCAAAACGTCAGCCGGCTGGCCAACGTGCTGAAAAGCCGTGGCGTGAAGAAAGGCGACCGGGTGTGTATCTACATGCCGATGATTCCCGAGGCGGCCTACGCGATGCTGGCCTGTACGCGGATCGGCGCGGTGCATTCGGTGGTGTTTGGTGGTTTCTCGCCGGATGCCCTGCGCGACCGCATTCTCGACGCCGACTGTCGTACCGTGATTACCGCCGATGAAGGCGTACGCGGGGGCAAGCCGGTAGCGCTGAAACAAAATGTCGACAAGGCCCTGGCCAGTTGCCCGGACGTCAGCACAGTACTGGTGGTGCAGCGCACCGGCGCGGCGGTCAATTGGACTGAAGGGCGCGACCTCAAGTATCAACAGGCCTTGGACGCAGCCAGCGATAACTGCCCGCCCGAGCCGATGGACGCGGAAGACCCGCTGTTCATCCTCTACACCTCCGGCAGCACCGGCAAACCCAAAGGCGTGCTCCACACCACCGGCGGCTACCTGCTGCAGGCTGCGATGACGTTCAAGTACGTGCTCGACTACCGCGACGGCGAAGTGTTCTGGTGCACCGCCGACGTCGGCTGGGTCACCGGCCACAGTTATATCGTCTACGGGCCGCTGGCCAACGGCGCCACATCGCTGATGTTCGAGGGTGTGCCGAGTTATCCGGACAGCTCGCGGTTCTGGCAGGTGATCGACAAGCATCAGGTCAATATCTTCTACACCGCGCCCACCGCGTTGCGCGCACTGATGCGTGAAGGCCACGCCCCTCTGGAAAATACGTCCCGCGCCAGCCTGCGCCTGCTGGGCAGTGTCGGCGAACCGATCAACCCGGAGGCCTGGGACTGGTACTTCAATGCAGTGGGCGAACAACGCTGCCCGATTGTCGACACCTGGTGGCAGACCGAAACCGGCGGCATCATGCTCAGCCCGCTGGTCAGCGCCCAACGGATCAAGCCCGGTTGCGCCACCCAACCCATGTTTGGCGTGGTGCCCGTACTGCTGGATGAGCAAGGCAAGGAAATCAGCGGCGCCGGCAGCGGCGTGCTGGCGATCAAATCCAGTTGGCCGGGGCAGATTCGCAGCGTGTACGGCGACCCGCAGCGGATGATCGACACCTATTTCAAACCCTATCCCGGCTACTACTTCACCGGCGACGGCGCCCGGCGAGACGAGGACGGCGACTACTGGATCACCGGGCGTATCGATGATGTGATCAACGTGTCCGGACACCGTATCGGCACCGCCGAGGTGGAAAGCGCCCTGGTGTTGCATGATCAGGTCGCCGAAGCCGCCGTGGTGGGCTATCCCCACGACGTCAAAGGCCAGGGCATCTATGCTTTCGTCACGCCCATGAATGGCGTCGAGCCCGACGACGCGCTGAAAAAACACCTGCTGGATCTGGTGAGCAAGGAAATCGGCAGTTTCGCCAAGCCCGAGCTGATTCAATGGGCACCGGCCTTGCCGAAAACCCGCTCAGGCAAGATCATGCGGCGGATTTTGCGCAAGATTGCCTGCAACGAGCTGGACAGCCTGGGGGATACTTCCACCCTGGCCGACCCGAGCGTGGTGGATGGCCTGATCGACAAGCGCCTCAACCGATAGGACCCCATGGAATTCATTCGCAGCCGCATCGAAAACCAGCTGATGAGCCTGACCGGCTTGTCACTGGGTCAACTCGACCTGGAAAACCCCAAGGGTGATCCAGGTCTCTTTGGGCCGAACTCGGTGAGCTGGAAGGTCCATGGTGACTTCAGCAGCATGTTGATCGGCGGCATCAGCGCGCTGATGCTGCAGGCATTGCACCCGCTGGCCCTGGCCGGCGTGTGGGACCATTCGAACTTTCGACAAGACATGCTCGGGCGTTTGCGGCGTACCTCGCAGTTCATTTCCGGGACCACATTCGGTTCGCGCCGCGACGCCGAATGGCTGATCGAGAAAGTGCGCACCATTCACCTGCAAGTGGTCGGCCATGCACCGGACGGCCGACCGTATGCCGCCAGTGATCCCGAGTTGCTGACTTGGGTGCATGTGGCGGAGGTCAGCAACTTTCTGGCGGCCCACCTGCGTTATCGCAACCCGGATTTATCTCCGAGGGATCAAGACCGGTACTACAGCGAAATCGCCCTGGTGGCCGAGCAATTGGGCGCGCGCCATGTGCCGCGTTCACGCCAGGAAATTTCCGATTACCTTGAGCGTATTCGCCCGCAACTGCTGTGTGACGAACGCAGCCACGAAGTCCTGCGGTTGCTGCTGAATGCGCCGTCGCCGAGTACGTTGGCCAAGCCGTTTGGCTCACTGATGATGCAGGCCGGTATCGACCTGCTGCCGGACTGGGCCAGCGACATGCTCGGGCAGAAGCAAAGCCCGCTGCAACGCCAGATGATTCGCGCCGGGGTCAGGCGCAGCGCGCCGTTGTTGCGGTGGGCCATGCGCAACGGTTCGGTGCAACGGGCCCACAGGCGAATGGGCCTGCTGGAGCCATAACTGTTAAACTCCCGCGCCCCAATTACTCTGCAAGGCGCGCACTATGTCTTCCTTGAATCAGGCGCTGCGCGCCGCCCTCGATCATCGCCAGGAGCTGCTCGCTGAGCTGCATGCACAAGGCACCGATTGTTATCGCCTGTTCCACGGCAGCCAGGAAGGCGCTGGCGGCCTGACGATCGACCGCTACGGCCCGCAACTGCTGGTGCAAAGTTTTCACCAGTCACTGGAGAGCGGCGACCTGCTGCAGCTGCATCAGGCGATCAACCAACACCTGGGGCTGGAGCTGTTGCTGGTCTACAACGACCGCTCCCGGGGCAACTCGCGTATCGACCGTGAAGACACGGTTTACCGTGCCGAGCCCGCTGCTCTGGAAGACTTGATCGGCCACGAGTGGGGCCTCAACTACCGCGTGCGCGGCCGCCATCCCGGGCAAGACCCGCTGCTGTTCCTGGACCTGCGCAACACCCGCGGCTGGGTCAAGGCACACAGTGCCGGCAAAAGCGTGTTGAACCTGTTCGCCTACACCTGCGGCGTAGGCCTGAGCGCCGCCGCCGGTGGTGCCCGTGAGGTGTGCAACCTGGACTTTGCCGAGGGCAACCTGGCGGTCGGTCGCGAAAACGGGCAACTCAATCCGCAATTGCCGACCATGGAATTCGTCCAGTCCGACTACTTCCCGGCAATCCGCCAACTGGCCGGCCTGCCCATCAGCCAGCGTCGCGGCCAGAAACTGCCGAGTTATCCGCGCCTGGCCCAGCGTCAATACGACCTGGTGCTGCTCGACCCGCCGGCCTGGGCCAAGAGCGCCTTCGGCACCGTTGACCTGCTACGCGACTATCAGAGCCTGCTCAAGCCGGCGCTGCTGGCCACTGCCGATAACGGCGTGCTGATCTGCTGCAACAACCTGGCAAAAGTCGGCATGGACGACTGGCGCGACCAGGTCCTGCGTTGCGCCGAAAAGGCCGGGCGGCCGGTCCGCGACTGGCAGATCATGACACCCGGCGCCGATTTCCCGTCCCTCGACCAACAACCACCGCTGAAGACCCTCATCCTGCAGCTGTAAGACTTGTCCCAAAGGGGCCTGTACGCCGAATAAAGGCCCGGTTCTTCGGAACCGTAAACCCGTGCCATACTCCAAGGCACTCTTGATCGACATAGATGGCGTCACATATGCCCAAAGGATTGATTCGCGCCGCTGGCGCCTTGCTGACCGCCCTGGCCCTGTACAGCTTGCTGGGCTTCCTTATTCTCCCCGGCATTGCCCTTCGCGTGGCCAACCAGCAGCTGGCCAATTACGCCACGGTGCCGGCGCATATTGAGCGTATTGAGCTCAACCCGTTCAGCCTCGAACTGACCGTGTGGGGCCTGAACATCGGAGAACCGGGCAAGGAGCAAGTAGCCTTTGAACGCCTGTACGCCAACCTGCAGATCGACAGCCTATGGACCCGCGCCCTGCACTTGGCCGATATACAACTCGACAAGCCGAAGACCGAACTGCGGTTCGACAAATCCGGCCAGCTCAACCTTGCGCAACTGTTCAAATTGCCAGCCAGCGAACCGACGCCAACGGACCCGAACGCCAAACCATTCCCGCTGCGCATCGACAACATCAAGCTGGCGGGCGGTTATGTGCACTTCCAGGATTTGCGTCCCAGCGAGCCCATCGAGTTTCTCTACGACAAGCTGGATTTCGAGCTGAAAAACCTCAGCACGCTGCCCGATGACAACGCCGCCATGACCTTGGTGGCGGCGGGCCCGGAAGGCGGGCACATCGACTGGACCGGTAACTTCAGCCTCATCCCGATTGCCTCCGAAGGCAAACTCAAGGTTACCGACGGCAAAATGAAAGTCTGGTGGCCGTATGTGCGTGATGCGGTACCGCTGGTTCTCGAAGACGGCATCCTCAATTTCAGCACCGACTACACGCTGAGCCTGGCCAAGGAAACCGAGCTGAATCTGACCAACGTCGCCCTGAGTGTCGCGCCGTTCGCGATCAAGGCGCCGGATGGCCGGCCACTCGCGCGCCTGGAGAAGCTGGACGTCAGCGAGACCACGGTAGACCTGGCCAAACAGCAAGTGATCGTTGGCAAGATCCGCAGCAACAAGCTCGAAACCTGGGCAGCCCTTGAAGCAGATGGCCAACTGGATTGGCAGAAACTGTTTGCCAGTCAGCCGAGCAAGCCTGCACCCGCAGCTGAGCCTGCCACTGCGCCCGCCACCGCCGACTCGCCAAAGCCAGCGCCGGCAGCGCCGAGCAAGCCTTGGCAAGTGCTGCTCAAGGACGTGCAACTGCGTGACTATCAAGTGCATCTGGCGGACCGTTCGGCTAAACCTGCCGTCGCCCTGGACGTCGGCCCGCTGAACGTTGACCTGCAGGGTTTCGACAGCCTCAACCAAAGCCCGTTTACCCTCAAGCTCGATACCGGCGTAGGCAAACAGGGCAAGCTCCAGGCTACCGGCCAGGTCAACCTGAGCCCGGTCAGCGCCAAGCTGAAAGTGGATACCAAGGACATCGACCTGCGTGTCGCCCAGTCCTACATCAGCCCGTTTATCCGCCTGGAACTGCGTAGCGGCATGCTCGGCAGCAACCTCGACGTGAACCTGAAAAGCACCGAGCCCCTGGCGTTCCAGGTAACTGGCCGGGCACAGGTCGACCAGTTGCACACCCTGGACACCATGAAGAACCGCGACTTCCTCAAGTGGCAGCGGTTGGTGCTGGAAGGCGTGAATTATCAACATGGTGACAGCCTGTCGATCGACAAGGTCAACCTGTTGCAGCCCTACGCACGTTTCATGATCAATGATGACCGCACTACCAACATCGATGACTTGCTGATTCCGCAGCCGGCCAACAGTGGCAACAAGTCCGCAGCCAAACCTGCGGCGAGCAAAGAGAAGCCTCTGGGGATTCATATTGGTCAGATTGCGATCAACGACGGCTCGGCCAACTTCGCCGACTTCAGCCTGACCCCGAACTTCGCCACGGCGATTCAACAGCTCAACGGCCAGATCGGCACCATCGACAGTCGCCAGGCCAAGCCGGCCAGCGTTGACATCAAGGGCAAGGTCGACCGTTATGCACCGGTGACCATCAAGGGCAGCGTGAACCCGTTTGACCCGATGGCGGCACTGGATATCGCCACCAGCTTCAAACGAGTCGAACTGACCACCCTGACACCGTACTCGGGCAAGTTTGCCGGGTTCCGCATCCGCAAGGGCCGCCTCAACCTGGACTTGCATTACGTCATCACCAAGGGCCAGTTGAAGGCCGAGAACAAGGTGGTGGTCGAGCAGCTGCAGCTGGGTGAGAAGGTCGACAGTGCAGACGCGGTGGACCTGCCGATACGCCTGGCGATTGCGTTGCTCAAGGATTCCGACGGCAAGATTTCGATCGAACTGCCAGTGACCGGCGACTTGAACAACCCCCAATTCAGCGTGATGCCGATTGTCTGGCAGACCCTGCGTAACCTGGTGGTGCGCGCGGCCACGGCGCCCTTCAAGTTCATTGGCGGGTTGATTAGCGGGAGTGGTGCTCAAGACCTTGGCAACGTGTCGTTCGCCCCGGGTTCCAGCGAGCTGAGCAAGGATTCCCAGTCAGCCTTGGACAGCCTGGCCAAGGCCCTCAAGGAGCGCCCTGCCCTGCGCCTGGAGATCGAAGGCACCGCCGCTGCCAGCAGTGACGGCCCATTGTTGGCCGCGCAGCGACTGGAACGCGAATACCAGTACAACTACTACAAGATCCTCCAGCGCCGTGGCGATAAGGTCCCGGCCCAGGCATCGCTGCTTGAAGTCCCTGAAAAGGAAAAGGCGCCGCTGCTGGAAGGCATCTACCGTACCCGCCTGAAACAACAGCCGCCGGCCGAGTGGAAGGACCTGAGCAATGACGAGCGCACCGCCAAGCTGCGGGACAGCGTAATCAAGTTCTGGAGTGGCAGTGACGTGCTGCTGCGCCAACTGGGCCAGGACCGCGCCGGTGCGATCAAGGACTACCTGGTGGACAAGGGCCAGCTGGAAGATGAGCGGGTTTACTTTATCGATGCCAATCTTGGGGAAGCGGAGAAAGATGGTCGGGTAGTGACACCGATGCATCTGGATGCCGAATAATCCGGCAACCGTTGATTACCCGTGGCGAGGGGGCAAGCCCCCTCGCCACAAGCGCCTCGCTTACCCTCCAAGCTTTTCTACCCGCAATAGAACAGGCCCCGACACAAGTGCCGGGGCCTGTAATGACCACATCCGTGTGGTCGGTCGCATGAACCTGTGAGGTGCATTGAGCGGATATCTAACTCGCTCGTGGCCGCCTCTTGCCTAGTTCAGGCGATTCGCTAAGCGTTACTCTGCTTTCAGGCCATCGGCCGATACAGCTTTAACGCCTTTGATTTTCTTGGTGATATTCACCGCGGTGGTTTTCTGCGCTTCAGTCACTGCGACGGTCGACGACAGGGAAACTACACCCTTGTTGGTTTCGACTTTGATGTCGGTGCCAGGAATGCCTTTCTCGGTTACCAGGTCAGCTTTCACTTTGGTGGTAATCCAAGTGTCCGAGGTGGACTCTTTGGCGTCAGCCGCTGCGCTTTTGGTTTTGTCGACGTTGTCAGCCTTGGTAGCGCCGCCAGCCATCAGGCCGTCAGCCGAAACGGCGGTTACGCCTTTGATTTTTTTGGTGATCGCTACAGCAGTGGCTTTCTGTGCGTCGGAGATAGCCACTGTCGAGGACAGGGAAACCACGCCTTTGTTGGTTTCAACCTTGATGTCCGAACCTGGAATACCTTTCTCGGTCAGCAAGTCGGATTTGACTTTGGTGGTGATCCAGGTATCCGAGGTAGCCTCTTTAGCCTTGGTCACTTCACCGGCTGCCAGAGTCATTGGAGCTTGGGAAGTCTGTGCAAAGGCCACGTTAGCACCCATGGCCAGGGTCAGAGCGGTAGCAGTAGCGAGAGCGAACTTCTTCATACGAGTAACTCCTGTTTTATTAAAAGTCTGCAGTGTGTGAACCTTGATGCTGCAGCGTTAACAGGGTTGTTGCAGGCAGTGTGCCAAGTCCCGAATCAATATTAAACCGTTATAAAACAACGACTTATAAAATCACCATTTTTTCGAAATCGTGCAACTTGCATGAATTCGATCGTGCCTGCATGCAAGTTGCGGCTTTTGGATTTTAGTAAGCACCTGATTTTCCGGCATTTTCCCGCAGACATAAAAAAAGGACTCCGAAGAGTCCTTTTTCAGCGTACAGCGACGGGGTGATTTAAACGCCCGAAGCCTTGGCTGCTGCTACGTCCTTGATGGACAGCTTGATACGGCCGCGGTTGTCCACGTCCAGTACCAGCACTTCCACTTCCTGGCCTTCTTTCAGGATGTCGGTCACTTTCTCAACGCGAGCATCGCTCAGCATGGAGATGTGAACCAGACCGTCCTTGCCAGGCAGGATGTTGACGAATGCGCCGAAGTCGACGATGCGCTCAACCTTACCGACGTAGATCTTGCCGATCTCGGCCTCAGCGGTGATACCCAGGACGCGCTGACGTGCCGCTTCAGCCGCTTCCTTGGTTTCGCCGAAGATCTTGATCGAGCCATCGTCTTCGATGTCGATCGAAGCCTTGGTCTCTTCACAGATCGCACGAATCGTCGCGCCGCCTTTACCGATAACATCACGGATTTTGTCGGTGTCGATTTTCATCGCGATCATGGTCGGAGCATTTTCCGACAGCTCGGTACGGGACTGGCCAATGATCTGGTTCATCTGACCGAGGATATTCAGGCGCGCTTCCAGGGCTTGGCCCAGAGCGATCTCCATGATTTCTTCGGTGATGCCTTTGATCTTGATGTCCATCTGCAGCGCGGTAACACCTTTGGCGGTACCGGCTACTTTGAAGTCCATGTCGCCGAGGTGGTCTTCGTCACCCAGGATGTCGGTCAGGATGGCGAACTTCTCGCCTTCTTTAACCAGACCCATGGCGATACCGGCAACCGGTGCCTTCATCGGTACACCGGCGTCCATCAGAGCCAGGGAAGCACCGCAGACCGAAGCCATGGAGCTGGAACCGTTGGACTCGGTGATTTCCGACACAACACGAATGGTGTACGGGAACACGTCGGCGGCAGGCAGCATGGCTGCAATCGAACGACGGGCCAGACGGCCGTGACCGATTTCGCGACGACCAGCGCCACCCATGCGGCCACACTCACCTACCGAGAACGGAGGGAAGTTGTAGTGCAGCATGAACGGGTCTTTTTTCTCGCCTTCCAGGGTGTCCAGCAACTGTGCGTCACGGGCAGTACCCAGTGTTGCAACAACCAGAGCCTGGGTTTCGCCACGGGTGAACAGGGCCGAACCGTGGGTTTTTGGCAGAACGCCGACTTCGATGTTCAGCGGACGTACAGTGCGAGTGTCGCGACCGTCGATACGAGGCTTGCCGTTAACGATGTTTTCGCGAACGGTGCGGTATTCGATTTCGCCGAAGGCTGCTTTGACTTCGCTGGAAGAAGGCTGGCCTTCTTCACCGGACAGCTTGGCAACAACCTGGTCCTTCAACTCACCCAGGCGAGCGTAGCGGTCGGCCTTGATGGTGATGGTGTAGGCGTCGGAGATGGCTGTGCCGAACTCGGAACGGATAGCGCCCAACAGTGCGGTAGCTTCTGGCTGAGGAGCCCAGGTCCAGGTTGGCTTGGCAGCTTCAGCGGCCAGTTCTTTAACAGCGTTGATCACAACCTGGAACTCGTCGTGAGCAAACAGTACCGCGCCCAGCATCTGGTCTTCGGTCAGCTCTTTGGCTTCCGATTCAACCATCAACACCGCTTCCGAAGTACCGGCAACGACCATGTCCAGGCTCGACGCTTTCTGTTGTTCGTAAGTCGGGTTCAGCAGGTAGCCGGTGCTTTCGTGGAATGCAACGCGGGCAGCGCCGATCGGGCCATCGAAAGGAATACCGGAGATGGCCAGGGCAGCCGAGGTACCGATCATCGCAGCGATGTCCGGATCGGTCTTCTTGCTGGTGGAAACGACGGTGCAGACAACCTGCACTTCGTTCATGAAGCCTTCTGGGAACAGCGGACGGATCGGACGGTCGATCAGTCGGGAAGTCAGGGTTTCTTTCTCGGAAGGACGGCCTTCACGCTTGAAGAAACCACCAGGGATCTTACCGGCAGCGTAAGTCTTTTCCTGGTAGTGAACGGAAAGAGGGAAGAAGCCTTTGCTTGGATCAGCGGTCTTGGCGCCTACAACGGTCACCAATACGGTGACGTCGTCGTCAACGGTGACCAGCACTGCGCCGGAGGCTTGACGGGCGATACGGCCTGTCTCGAGGGTAACGGTCGACTGACCGAACTGGAATTTTTTGATAACCGGGTTCACGGTGTCCTACCTTCTTTGTGGCTCTTGGGGAACTTGTCTTCTTGCGAAATTCTTGGGCAATGTCGGGAATCGGCCCAACGCCTGTCCAGGGTAAAACGTGTATCCAGATAAAACTTGAGGCTGGAAGCCTGCCATGGGCCAGCGGGAAACCCACTGACACACGACAGCCAACCAACCTCTAGCGCAATCGCTTATTAGCGACGCAGACCCAGGCGACCGATCAGAGTCTGATAACGACCCAGATCCTTGCCTTTCAGGTAGTCCAGCAGCTTACGACGCTGGTTTACCATGCGGATCAGACCACGACGGGAGTGGTGATCTTTACCGTTGGCCTTGAAGTGACCTTGCAGCTTGTTGATGTTGTGGGTCAGCAGTGCAACTTGCACTTCTGGCGAACCAGTGTCACCAACAGCTTGCTGGTAGTCAGCTACGATTTGAGCTTTTTCTTGAACGTCGAGAGCCATGAGGCAATCCTTTTTTCAGGAAACCACCCAAAGGGCGGTTTCAACAGGCCAGGGACAAATCCCTGTATCTAAAAATGAGTAGTGACCATGCCTGTTAACAGCCACCCTCGTTCGGTCATTCTGACCGAATCAGTCGACGCGGCGCGATGCGCCCGTCTTCGCTCACTTCACCGATACCGATAAAGCGACCGTTGTGATCTTGTACCCGCACCATGCCGAACTTCGGGGCATCCGGTGCACGTACTGGCTGGCCGTTAAGCCAGTAGAACGCGCTATGCTCCGAAAAGTGCAGCAATGGCCAATCCAGCAAACCGCTGTCCGATGGCATCAGGAAGCGATCAACCGCTTCGTTGCCGCCTTCGGCATGTACGGCTTCCAGCTCTTCCAGCGTGACCGTCTGGGCCAGGGTGAAAGGGCCTGCCTGGGTGCGTCGCAGTTCTGCAACGTATGCGCCACAGCCTAGTAGCTCACCGATATCTTCCACGAGGGTACGGATATAGGTGCCTTTGCTGCAGTCCACCGCCAACCGGGCAGTGTCGCCTTCAGCGGCGAGCAATTCCAAGCGCGCAATAGTAACAGAACGCGGTTCGCGCTCCACCACTTCACCTGCACGTGCCAGCTTGTAAAGAGGCTGGCCATCACGCTTGAGAGCCGAGTACATCGGCGGTATCTGACTGATTTGCCCACGAAAAGCAGGCAAAGCCGCTTCGATATCAGCACGACCAACGGTCACTTCGCGAACCTGCAGAACATCACCTTCGGCGTCTGCCGTGGTGGTGGTCTTGCCCAGTTGCATCAGGGTTTCGTAACCCTTGTCGGAATCGAGCAGGTATTGCGAAAACTTGGTGGCCTCGCCGAAGCACAACGGCAACACGCCGGTGGCCAAGGGGTCGAGGCTGCCGGTGTGCCCTGCCTTCTCGGCATTGAGCAGCCAGCGAACCTTCTGCAACGCCGCATTGGAGGTAAAGCCAATGGGCTTGTCGAGCAGAATGATGCCGCTGACGTTACGACGGATACGTTTGACCTGAGCCACCGATTACTCCTTGGCGTCTTCAGGCGTGGCGGATACCGGATGCTGATTGTCTTCAGCCACGGCCCGCTCGATCAGTGCCGACAGGTGCGCACCACGCACGACGCTTTCGTCGTAGTGGAAGTGCAACTGTGGAACGCTGCGCAGCTTCATTTCACGGGCCAACTGCATGCGCAGGAAGCCTGCGGCAGAGTTGAGCACCTTGATGCTTTGCGCGATTTCTTCGCTGCTGTCCTGGCCCATCACGGTGATGAAGATCTTGGCGTGACCAACGTCACGGCTGACCTCAACGGCGGTGATGGTGACCAGGCCAACACGTGGGTCTTTTACTTCACGACGGATCAGCTGTGCCAGCTCGCGCTGCATCTGATCGCCGATACGTTGGGTACGGCTGTATTCTTTTGCCATGTCTTGTTACCTGTTACTGCCACACGGTGAAACCCGTGGGGTCTGAAAGCGGCAAACGCCCGGCCTGACAAAAGCCAGACCGGGCGTTGCGTTTAGAGTCCGAACACGGCGCCAGGCATTTGCATGCCCGGGCGCCGCGTGGCCCTTGAAGTGCGCGAGTTAGAGGCTGCGAGCAACCTGAACCTTCTCGTAGACTTCGATCTTGTCACCCGCCTTGACGTCGTTGTAGCTCTTGACGCCGATACCGCACTCCATGCCGGCACGTACTTCGGAAGCGTCATCCTTGAAGCGGCGCAGGGATTCCAGCTCGCCTTCGAAGATAACGATGTCTTCACGCAGAACACGGATTGGACGGTTACGGTGCACAACACCTTCGATAACCATGCAACCGGCGATCGCGCCGAATTTCGGCGAGCGGAACACGTCACGCACCTCGGCCACACCCAGGATGTTCTCCCGAACGTCGCTGCCAAGCATGCCGGTGAGGGCTTTCTTGACGTCTTCGATGATGTCGTAGATGACGTTGTAATAACGCATGTCCAGGCCTTCCTGCTCGACGATCTTCCGTGCGCCAGCATCGGCACGCACGTTGAAGCCGAACAGTACAGCGTTGGAAGCCAGTGCCAAGTTGGCGTCGGATTCGGTGATACCACCGACACCGCCACCGACAACACGCACTTGCACTTCGTCGTTACCCAGGCCGTTCAAGGCGCCGTTCAACGCTTCGAGGGAACCACGAACGTCAGATTTGAGGACGATGTTAAGCGTCTTCTTCTCTGCCTGGCCCATGTTCTCGAAGATGTTTTCCAGCTTGCCGGCGTGAGCACGGGCCAGCTTGACTTCGCGGAACTTGCCTTGACGGAACAGAGCCACTTCACGGGCTTTCTTCTCGTCCGACAGCACGCTCATCTCGTCGCCAGCGTCCGGGGTACCGTCCAGGCCGAGGATCTCGACAGGGATGGAAGGACCGGCTTCCTTGATTGGCTTGCCGTTCTCGTCGAGCATGGCACGTACACGGCCATAGTTCGAACCGACCAGGACCATGTCGCCTTGGCGCAGGGTACCGTCTTGAACCAGAACGGTTGCAACCGGGCCACGACCTTTGTCGAGACGCGATTCAACCACAACACCACGACCCGGGGCCGATGGAGTGGCTTTCAGTTCGAGAACTTCGGCTTGCAGCAGAACAGCTTCGAGCAGTTCGTCTACACCGGTACCGACTTTCGCCGAAACCGAAACGAATGGCGTATCACCGCCCCACTCTTCGGAAGTCACGCCGTGAACCGACAGTTCGCTACGGATGCGATCAAGATCGGCGCCCGGCTTGTCGATTTTGTTCACTGCAACAACCAGTGGAACACCAGCGGCCTTGGCGTGCTGGACAGCTTCAATGGTCTGCGGCATTACGCCGTCGTCCGCTGCAACTACCAGGAT
Source organism: Pseudomonas sp. MWU16-30323 (assembly GCF_020515595.1). Lineage (NCBI taxonomy): Bacteria > Pseudomonadati > Pseudomonadota > Gammaproteobacteria > Pseudomonadales > Pseudomonadaceae > Pseudomonas > Pseudomonas sp. MWU16-30323. Next base: position 108,872 of record NZ_JAIWYM010000014.1, on the reverse strand, counting down.
CACGATGTCAGTCGCCTTGGCACCACGGGCACGCATGGCGGTAAACGCGGCGTGACCAGGGGTGTCGAGGAAGGTGACCATGCCGCGTTCGGTTTCAACGTGGTATGCACCGATGTGCTGGGTGATACCGCCGGCTTCGCCTGCAGCTACCTTGGCACGACGGATGTAGTCGAGCAGCGAGGTCTTACCATGGTCAACGTGGCCCATTACGGTCACGACTGGCGCACGGGAGAAAGTCTCGCCTTCAAACTTCAGGGACTCGGCCAGGGAATCTTCCAGGGCGGTGTCACTGACCAGGGTCACTTTATGGCCCAGCTCTTCAGCAACCAGTTGGGCAGTTTCCTGGTCCAGTACCTGGTTGATGGTCGCTGGGGTACCCAGTTTGAACATGAACTTGATGATTTCAGCAGCCTTGACCGACATCTGATTGGCGAGGTCGCCAACAGTGATGGTCTCGCCGATCTGCACATCACGCACGACAGGGCCGGTTGGGCTCTGGAAACCGTGGGCGTTGCGTTTCTTCAGCTTGGCCTTGCCGCGACCACCGCGACGGAAGCTGTCGCTTTCTTCGTCGGTAGTACGTGGAGCAACGCGTGGCGCTGGCGCCTTCTCTTTGACCGAAGCACGATGTGGAGCGTTTTTGCGCTCACCATCACCACTGCCACGACGATTGTTATCGTCGGCACGTGGTTTGTCCGGACGACGAGGTTCTTCGCGTTTGCGAGCGTCGGCTGCAGGAGCCGGCGCGGCGGCAACCGGAGCGGCCTCACGAACAGCTTCAACAGGCGCGCTAGGCGCAGCAACGGCCTCAGTGTTAGCAGGTTGCGCAGCAGCAGGCTGGCGACGCGCTTCTTCTTCGGCGCGACGCTTGGCTTCTTCTTCAGCCTTCTGACGAGCAGCATTTTCTACTGCGCGACGTTCTTCCAGTTCGCGTTTGCGCTCGGCTTCGATTTCTTCCGGGCTGCGCTGTACGAAGACTTTCTTCTTGCGTACTTCAACGCTGATGCTCTTGCTGCCAGCAACACGCAGGGTGCTGGTGGTTTTGCGCTGCAATGTAATCTTGCGCGGTTCTTCCACTTTCGCCTTGTGGCTGCTCTTCAAGTGAGTCAGCAAAGACTGCTTCTCACTATCGCTCACACCTTCGTCGGCGGCGGTGTGCGGCAGACCTGCCTCACGCATCTGCTGCAACAGGCGCTCTACCGGTGTTTTGACCTCATCGGCCAGTTGTTTCACCGTGACTTGCGTCATGCACTTCTCTCCTCAGGCCGCGCCTAATTACTCGAACCAATGGGCTCGGGCGGCCATGATCAACTTGCCGGCACGATCATCGTCAATGCCGTCGATGTCGAGCAGGTCGTCAATAGACTGCTCGGCCAGGTCTTCGCGGGTAATTACGCCGCGCACCGCCAGTTCCATCGCCAAATCCTTGTCCATACCCTCAAGCGAGAGCAGGTCTTCGGCCGGATGGGCGTCTGCCAGCTTTTCCTCAGTAGCGATGGCTTTAGTCAACAAACGATCCTTGGCCCGAGCGCGAAGCTCGTTGACGGTGTCTTCGTCAAAGCCGTCGATGTTGAGCATTTCTTCCAACGGTACGTAGGCAATCTCTTCCAGGCTGGTGAAGCCTTCATCTACCAGCACCTGTGCCAGGTCTTCGTCGACTTCCAGCTCGTCGATGAAGTTGCGCAGGATGTCACCGGTTTCTGCTTGCTGCTTAGCCTGGATGTCCGATTCGGTCATCACGTTCAGGGTCCAGCCGGTCAACTGGCTGGCCAAACGTACGTTCTGACCACCGCGACCGATGGCCTGAGCCAGATTGTCTGCGCCAACGGCGATGTCCATTGCATGGGCATCCTCGTCAACGATAATTGCCGCCACTTCAGCAGGCGACATTGCATTGATCACAAACTGCGCCGGGTTATCGTCCCACAGGACGATGTCCACACGCTCACCGCCCAATTCGCCCGACACTGCCTGGACGCGCGAACCGCGCATACCAATGCAAGCACCCTGCGGGTCGATGCGTTTGTCCTTGGAGCGGACCGCGATCTTGGCGCGCGAACCCGGATCGCGGGACGCAGCCATGACTTCGATCAGGCCTTCGGCAATTTCCGGCACTTCGATGCGGAACAACTCGATCAGCATTTCCGGCGCGGTACGCGACAGGATCAACTGAGGGCCGCGGTTCTCGGTGCGGATTTCCTTGAGCAGTGCACGCAAGCGCACACCAACCCGGAAAGTTTCGCGGGAAATGATGTCTTCGCGGGCCAGCAACGCTTCAGCGTTGTTACCCAGGTCGACGATCACGTTGTCGCGGGTGACTTTTTTCACGGTGCCGGAGATGATTTCCCCCAGGCGCTCGCGATAAGCGTCAACGACTTGAGCGCGCTCGGCTTCGCGGACCTTCTGCACGATGACTTGCTTGGCAGTCTGTGCAGCGATGCGGCCGAACTCGATGGATTCGATCTTTTCTTCGACGACATCACCGACCTGTGCGCCCGGATGCGTTTCAGCAACCTTGCTCGGCCAGGTTTCGATGGCCGGATCATCAAGATCGGCTTCTTCGACGACCGTCCAGCGACGGAAAGTCTCGTAGGCACCGGTGTGGCGGTTGATTTCCACACGCAGATCAACTTCGTCTTCAAAACGTTTTTTGGTAGCAGTGGCCAGAGCCAGCTCCAGCGCTTCAAAAATCACGTTTGCCGGTACGCCCTTTTCATTGGATACCGACTCAACAACCAGCAGTACTTCTTTGCTCATCGTACGCCTCGCCTTTCGCAAGCCATTGGATCCGCGGGATCCGCGTCTCAGTCAAAACTGGGAATAATGTTGGCCTTGTCGATCATATCGATCGGCAACAGGAACTCATGGTCTTCTACCTGCACCACGACGTCCTGCTCTTCTACACCGCGCAGAAGGCCCTGAAAGTTGCGTCGCCCTTCAAAGGGAGAGCGCAGCTTGATCTTCACTTGTTCACCGGCAAATTTTGCAAACTGATCAATAGTGAACAGTGGGCGTTCCATGCCAGGCGAGGAAACTTCGAGGGTGTATTCAACGGAGATCGGATCTTCAACATCCAGGACACCGCTGATCTGACGGCTGACAATGGCACAATCGTCCACCAGCACGCCGCCCTCTTTATCGATATAAACGCGCAACATTGAGTGGCGACCTTGAGCCGAAAACTCAATACCCCAGCATTCATAGCCTAGGGCCACGACCACCGGGGCCAACAAGGCCTGCAACTCTTCTAGCTTGCTCGACACCTGAACCCCCTCGTGCATGTATGTGCATGCTGTGCAAAATAAAAAAATGGGCGAAACGCCCATCCTTGAAACGCCGTCGAACAGCGGCGTTGAAAGTGTCCAGCTAACAAAAAGCCCCTTAAAAGGGGCTCCGCTAAAACTGGTTGCGGGGGCCGGATTTGAACCGACGACCTTCGGGTTATGAGCCCGACGAGCTACCAGACTGCTCCACCCCGCGACAAAGCTGGGGCGGAAGTATACGACCGATCCCTTACAGGGTCAATGTAACCTTCCACCTACAAGAAAGCCCGCAACAGCGGGCTCTCCTGATAATTGGTACCGAGAAGGGGACTCGAACCCCTACACCCTATGGGCACAACCACCTCAAGGTTGCGTGTCTACCAATTCCACCACCTCGGCAATACAGCGTTTACAACCTTCTTACTTCTGCTCTTGAGCTGGAGGTACGTCAGTCGCTGGAGTAGCCGACTTTTGCTCTTGAAGCACCGGGACATCATCAGAAGCCGGTTTTGCTTTTGGTACTTCCAACACTGCTGGGTTTGGGAGACCTACTTGAGTCAGCACATGAGCTTTCTCTTTAGCAAAGTAACCTAACCCTAAGCTGGTTATGAAGAAACCGGCGGCAAGTATAGCAGTAAACTTACTAAGAAAGGTAGAGGAACCTTGGCTTCCGAACACAGTATTTGAAGCACCTGCCCCGAAAGACGCACCAGCGTCCGCACCTTTACCCTGCTGCAGCAAAACCAGAGCAACTACGCCCAGTGCACCCAGCAGATGAAAAACAACGATGACTGTTTCCAGCATTTTTTCAGTTTCCCGCGGCGCGACAAATCGCACCGAACTCATCTGCATTCAGGGAAGCTCCACCAATGAGCCCCCCATCGATATCCGGCATGCCGAACAGTTCGACCGCATTGGCCGCCTTCACGCTGCCGCCGTATAGAAGCCGCACACCTTGCGCGACCTCAGAATTCTCTGCCGCCAACTGCGCGCGGATGGCTGCGTGCACATCCTGCGCCTGTTGCGGCGAAGCAGTCAGCCCGGTGCCAATGGCCCAGACCGGCTCGTAAGCGATTACTGCATTTGCAAAGGCACCGACTCCCAGCTCCTCGATGATGCTGCCCAGCTGACGCCCGACAACTTCAAGAGTTTTACCGGACTCACGCTGCTCAAGGGTCTCCCCTATGCACAACACCGGAATCAAGCCACAAGCCTGTGCCGCTGCGAATTTGCGATTCAGTGTCCCATCACGCTCGCCCATGATCTGGCGGCGCTCGGAGTGCCCAACAAGCACCAGGGAACAACCTGCATCAACCAGCTGACTCGGTGCAATCTCACCAGTCAACGCACCTTGCATGGATTCCACCGCAGAGTTCTGCGCGCCGACCTGGATCGACTTCCCTTTCAAGCCATCAATCACTTGATTGATATACAAACAAGGCGGGAATACCGCGACATCAACACCGCTAGGCAAGGCCAAGTGACGAAGGCCGTTGATCAGCTCAGCGACACTGGCGCGGGTACCGTGCATCTTCCAGTTACCAGCTACCATAGTGCGACGCATGCTGTACCTCGTCGGTCAAAGTGGGCGCAGATGTTACCCAACCACATCATCACTGGCAAGCCGAATTCAGGCGCAAACTTCAGTTACCAGTTTTGCCAGCTCTTCGGCATAGCCGCGAACCTGTGTTTCGTCCTCGCCTTCGACCATGACACGCACCAGAGGCTCTGTGCCCGACTTGCGCAACAAGACCCGGCCACGACCCGCCATGGCGGCAGTGACGCGCTCGCTGGCCTCTTTCACAGCCGGATGCTCGATAGGGTTGTCACCGCCTGCAAAGCGCACGTTGAGCAGTACTTGAGGGCACTTGCGCAGCGCCTGCCGTGCCTGGGCCAGGCTTTCTTCGCGACGACGCAGCGCCAGCAGCACTTGCAGCGCCGCGATGATCGCATCCCCGGTAGTCGTGTGCTGGAAGCAGACGATATGCCCGGAGTTTTCACCACCCACCTGCCAATTACGCTCCAGCAGATCAGCGATCACGTAGCGGTCACCGACATTGGCACGCACAAACGGAACACCCAGATCTGCCAGGGCCAGCTCCAGGCCAAGATTGCTCATCAAGGTGCCGACGACACCACCTTGCAGCTTGTTACGCTCGTGCAGATCACGGGCAATAATGAACAACAGGTCGTCACCATCAACAATTGCACCCGTATGATCGACCATCAAGACCCGATCACCATCACCATCGAACGCGATACCCAAGTCAGCATGCTCAGCCAGCACAGCCGCCTGCAACTGCCCCATATGGGTCGAGCCGCAATTGTCGTTGATGTTCAAGCCATTCGGCTGGGCGGACAGCACAGTAACGTTTGCGCCAAGCTCTTTGAACACACTCGGCGCCACCTTGTAGGTCGCACCGTGAGCGCAGTCGATGACGACTTTCAGCCCGGCAAAATTGGTACTGCTCGGCACGCTGCTTTTGCAGAATTCAATGTAACGACCAGAAGCGTCGTTAATCCGCGAAACCTTGCCCAGCTTGCTCGACTCGACGACGGTCATCGGCGCATCCAGCAACTCTTCGATCATGTGCTCGATCTCGTCCGGCAGCTTGGTGCCCTGGCCCGAGAAGAACTTGATACCGTTGTCATCGTGAGGATTGTGCGAAGCACTGATCACAATACCGGCTTCAGCGTGGAAGGTCCGCGTCAGGTAAGCGATCGCTGGCGTAGGCATCGGCCCCAGCAGCATCACATCAGCGCCGGCAGCGGACAGCCCTGCCTCCAGCGCCGACTCAAACATGTAACCCGAGATACGCGTGTCCTTGCCCACCAGGATGCGGCAGGCACCCATGCTGCGGAACGCCATACCGGCAGCCCAGCCCAGCTTGAGCATGAAATCGGGAGTAATCGGGAATTCGCCGACCCGACCGCGAATGCCATCGGTGCCAAAATACTTTTTAGTCATAAGTGCTCCATCATTCTTATTCGGCTGATTCAACCGCTGCGATCATTCGCACCACATCTATCGTCTCGGCCACGTCATGCACGCGCAAAATACGTGCACCCTTGACCACGGCAAGTGCCGCAAGTGCCAGGCCGCCATGCAGCCGCTCACCCACCGGACGATTCAAGGCCAGACCTATCATGCTCTTACGCGAAACCCCGACCAACAAAGGGCGACCAAGGGCATTCAGGGATTCCATATGCTTGAACAGGCTCAAATTGTGCTGCAAGGTCTTGGCAAAACCAAATCCGGGATCGAGGATTATCCGCTCGGGGGCAATCCCCACTGCGGCGCATTGAGCCATGCGCTCGGCAAGGAAATCTTTCACTTCACCGACCAGGTCGTCGTAATGCGGGTCGTCCTGCATGGTGCCCGGCTCACCGAGCATATGCATCAGGCAAACCGGCAACCCCGTGGCGGCAGCCGCATCCAGAGCTCCATCGCGCTGCAGGGAACGCACATCGTTGATCAACCCTGCGCCCAACCGCGCGGTTTCACGCATGACGGCCGGTGTCGAGGTGTCGACAGAGATGATGACATCCAGCTCTCGATGGATGCGCTCGACAATCGGCGCAACACGCTCCAACTCCTCAAGGGGAGAAACCGCGCGAGCCCCGGGACGGGTCGACTCGCCGCCCACGTCAATCAAGGTCGCCCCGGCAGCCACCATGGCTTCCGCATGGCGCAACGCAGCATCAAGCTGACTGAAGCGACCGCCATCGGAAAAGGAGTCAGGGGTTACGTTAAGAATGCCCATCACGTGCGTACGGGCCAAATCAAGAACCCGGCTGCCGCAAGGCAACCGGGTCGAGGACAACGCAGAAGTCATTTCAAACCTTAATGGTCAGCAGCCGGGCCGCCGATTGGAGCTTCAGGGCGTTCGTTCTGTACCACTGGAGGCGTGCCCGAAGTACCCGAACCACCTTCCCAATCGCGAGGCTCGCGAGGCGTACGACCGGCCATGATGTCGTCGATCTGATCGGCATCAATGGTCTCGTACTTCATCAGGGCGTCAGCCATGGCGTCGAGCTTGTCGCGGTTATCGGTGAGGATCTGCTTGGCCGTGCCGTAGCATTGGTCAATGATGCTGCGCACTTCGGAGTCGATCAGCTTGGCTGTCTCACCGGAGAAGCTGGCCGCTTGACCGCCACCGCCGCGACCCAGGAATACTTCGCCTTCTTCCTCGGCATACATCAAAGGACCGAGTTTTTCCGAAAGACCCCACTTGGTCACCATGTTCCGTGCAATCTGACTCGCACGCATGATGTCGTTGGACGCGCCGGTGGTAACACCATCAAAGCCCAGGGTCATCTCTTCCGCGATCCGGCCGCCATACAGCGAGCAGATCTGGCTGATCAAGGCTCGCTTGGAGAGGCTGTAGCGATCCTCTTCCGGCAGGAACATGGTAACGCCCAGCGCCCGGCCACGAGGAATGATCGACACTTTGTAGACCGGGTCATGCTCAGGCACGACGCGACCAACAATGGCGTGACCAGCTTCGTGATAGGCAGTGTTCTGCTTCTCTTTCTCGGACATGACCATGGACTTGCGCTCGGCGCCCATCATGATCTTGTCTTTCGCCAGTTCGAACTCTTTCATTTCAACGATGCGCTTGCCGGTACGTGCGGCAAACAGCGACGCTTCGTTCACCAGGTTGGCAAGGTCGGCACCGGAGAAGCCTGGAGTGCCACGGGCAATCACGGCCGGAGCCACGTCGTCGCCCATTGGCACTTTGCGCATGTGCACTTTCAGAATTTGTTCACGACCACGGATGTCCGGCAGACCGACCACAACCTGACGGTCGAAACGGCCTGGACGCAGCAGCGCAGGGTCGAGTACGTCTGGACGGTTGGTGGCGGCGATCACGATGATGCCGTCGTTCATTTCGAAACCATCCATCTCAACCAGCAACTGGTTAAGCGTCTGCTCACGCTCATCATGACCGCCACCCATGCCAGCGCCACGATGGCGACCAACGGCGTCGATTTCATCGATGAAGATGATGCAGGGCGCGTGTTTCTTGGCCTGTTCGAACATATCGCGAACACGGCTGGCACCGACACCGACGAACATTTCGACGAAATCGGAACCGGAAATGGTGAAGAAAGGTACTTTGGCTTCGCCGGCAATGGCCTTGGCCAGCAGGGTTTTACCGGTACCTGGCGGGCCAACCATCAGCACGCCGCGAGGAATACGGCCGCCCAGGCGCTGGAACTTGCCCGGATCACGCAGGAATTCAACCAGTTCGCCCACTTCTTCCTTCGCTTCGTCGCAACCGGCAACGTCAGCCAAGGTAGTTTTCACCTGGTCTTCGGAGAGCAGGCGTGCCTTGCTCTTGCCGAAGCTCATCGGCCCGCCCTTGCCTCCCGCACCACCTTGCATCTGGCGCATGAAGAACATGAACACGGCGATGATCACGAGGATGGGGAAGCTGGCCACCAGGAGCTGGGTCCAGATGCTCTGCTGCTCAGGCTGCTTGCCCTCGACGACTACGTGGTTATCCACCAGGTCGCCGATCAGGCCATTGTCCTGGATTGCCGGACGGATGGTCTTGAAGCTGTCGCCATCGTTGCGCTTGCCGGTAATCACGTAGCCATCAACTGCTACGCGCTCGACCTTGCCATCCTTAACTTGCTGGATGAAGTCGGAATAGTTGAGGGTCTGCGGCTCGTTAGGGCTGGAGAAGTTGTTCATCACCGTCACAAGGACAGCCGCGATGATCAACCACAGGATCAGATTCTTTGCCATATCGTTCAATTAACTACCCTCTGAAGCAAGCTCCGCTACTGGCGCGTGCTTCGCATGATATTCACCGGCCTAACTTACTACATTACCTACAACTCTGGCAGGCGCCGTCTGTAACCCTTTGTGAAACTTTGACTACACAATATTCGTAAAGCTTCGTGACGAAAGCGATATAAAAAAACCTATCGCCTCCGTCGAATTCCTCAAAAACGCTCTTCACTGGCAGCGCCTTCAATGCCACGGAACCCGCGACCCAGCAAATACTGCTCACGGGACCTGTCCCGGGAAGAGTCAGGCTTGCGTGTCTGTACCTTGTCGAACAGCTTGCGGATGTTCTTGTGATACTCGTCGAAGCCTTCACCCTGGAAGACCTTGACCAAGAAGTCACCACCCGGACGCAGTACCCGTCCCGCCAGATCCAGTGCCAATTCGCACAGGAACATGGCTCGCGGCATATCAACAGCCGGTAATCCACTCATATTGGGGGCCATATCGGAAATCACAAGGTCTACCTGCGAATTTCCGACCGCCTCGAGGATCTGTGCCAGCACTTCGTCCTGGGTAAAATCGCCGTGAACAAAGGTCACGTCGGGGATGCTGTCCATTTCCAGGATATCGGAAGCGATTAAACGACCTTGCCCACCAATCAGACGACTGGTCACCTGGGACCAGCCACCCGGGGCGGCACCCAGGTCGATAACACTCATGCCGGGGCGGATCAACTTGTCCTTTTCCTGGATCTCCAGCAGCTTGTAGCTGGCCCGGGAACGGTAGCCATCCTTTTGCGCCATTTTGACGTAAGGGTCGTTGAAATGCTCTTGCAGCCACTTAAGGCTAGTTTTGGAACGGGCCACGGGCCACCTCGAAAATAAAACGGGTCGTGATTAACTGGGCGGTCCCGGACTCGCTCGGGTAAACTGGCCGCCGCTTTTTACAAGATCAGACGCAGGGGTCAGATTATGCCGCTCACTCAAGAGCAGAAGAAACAGTACAAATCCATTGGCCACCATCTGAAACCAGTTTTGATTGTGGCTGACAACGGTTTGACTGAAGGTGTGTTAGCCGAGCTTGAACGCGCATTGGGCGATCACGAGCTGATCAAGATCAAGGTCAGCATCCTTGATCGCGAGGCGCGCCTGGCAGCCATTGCAGAACTGTGCAAGGCTGGCAAAGCGGACCTGGTTCAGGTCATCGGCAAGATGGCACTGCTGTATCGCAAGAACTTCAGCGCCAACAAGCAACTGTCGAACGTACACCGCTTCAAGTGAAACAAGGGTCACGGGCGTGCTTCGCACGCCCTGCCGCTCCATCCTGGCGCCGGCTGTACAACCAGCACCAATCCGGAAAACCCTAGCACAAGATAGCTGAACAGCTGCCAGCGCAACGCTTCCGGCAGAAAGATGCGTACCACGCAAAACATCGCGCACGCATACAGCGCCATCAACAGCAGTTGCCCGCGAATATCCCGCCACATACTCTCCAAGCCTTCGGCCTTGATCAGCACCAGCGCCTGAAGCGTCACGCACGCCGCTGCAAACCCCACCAGCAACGCGCTTAATAATCCGCTGACCTCATCGATCAGCAACGGTGCCAGGCCAATCAGGCCCAGCGCCGGCAGTACACCAATATGTAACAGCCATAGGCCGCCAACCCAAAGCATCTGGGCAAACTGCCAAAGCATGGCGCCCGCACGAAGCGGGCGCCGTCTTTCAGATGTGACGAACTTCGACAATCTCGTACTCGATCACGCCACCAGGCGTCTTGACGGCCACCACATCACCCTCTTCCTTGGCAATCAAGGCGCGAGCCAGCGGCGAACCGACGGAGATCTTGCCGAGTTTGAAGTCGGCCTCGTCTTCACCCACGATGTGGTAAACCACGCTTTCGTCAGTCTCGACGTTGGCGATTTCCACGGTGGTGCCGAAAATCACCTTGCCGGTATGCGGGATGGTCGTGACGTCGATAACCACCGAGTTCTGCAGGCGGCCTTCGATGTCACGGATCCGCGCCTCGACCATACCTTGCTGCTCACGGGCAGCATGGTATTCAGCGTTTTCCTTCAGGTCACCCAATTCCCGGGCCGTACCGATGTCCTGGCTCAGCTTCGGACGGACGACCTTGGTCAGGTGGGCGTGTTCTTCTTCCAGGGCTTTTGCGCCCTGGACGGTCATTGGGTATTTGATCATGCCTTCAATCCTGCGTGTAGATCCTGCAAGCGACGCACGGTTTTTTCAGGACCGAACTTGAGCGCTTCGCAGATAGCTTCGCCAGCAGCAATGGTAGTGGTGCAGTAGATCTTGTGCTGCAAGGCGTTACGACGAATGGAGTAGGAGTCCGCGATCGACTGGCGACCTTCAGTGGTGTTGATGATCAGGGTGACTTCGTCATTCTTGATCATGTCGACCACGTGCGGACGGCCTTCCGTCACCTTGTTCACGCGACGTACTTTCAGGCCGGCAGCCTCGATCAGCTTGGCGGTCCCGGCAGTAGCCACGACTTCGAAACCCAAGTTGATCAGATCACGAGCCACGCCTGCAACCAGTGGCTTGTCATCATCACGTACGCTGATGAACGCAGTACCGCCGGTCGGCAGCACTTCGCTGGCGCCCATCTGGGCTTTGGCGAATGCTTCACCGAAGGTATCGCCCACGCCCATCACTTCACCGGTGGACTTCATCTCCGGGCCCAGGATCGGGTCCACGCCAGGGAATTTGGCGAATGGGAACACCGCCTCTTTCACACTGTAGAAGTTCGGAATGATTTCCTTGGTGAAGCCGATTTCCTTCAAGGTCTTGCCGGCCATCACACGGGCAGCAATCATCGCCAGGGAAACACCGATGCACTTGGAAACAAACGGCACGGTACGCGAAGCGCGCGGGTTGACTTCGATGACGTAGATGTCTTCGCCTTGCAGCGCCAACTGTACGTTCATCAGGCCGACCACGCCCAGTTCCAGGGCCATTTTCTTGACCTGTTCGCGCATCTCGTCCTGGATGTGTGCAGGCAGCGAGTAGGGCGGCAGCGAGCACGCGGAGTCACCGGAGTGAACGCCAGCCTGTTCGATGTGCTGCATGATCGCGCCGATCACCACGTCGGTGCCGTCGCAGACCGCATCCACGTCCATCTCGATGGCGCAGTTGAGGAAGTGGTCCAGCAGCACCGGGCTGTCGTTGGACACTTTTACCGCATCACGCAGGTAACGCTTGAGCTCGTCTTCTTCGTAGACGATTTCCATCGCCCGGCCGCCCAGTACGTAGGACGGACGCACCACCAACGGATAACCAATCTTGCTGGCCGCGCGGATCGCTTCGTCTTCGCTGCGCACGGTGGCGTTTGGCGGCTGACGCAGGTTCAGACGCTCAACCATCTGCTGGAAGCGCTCACGGTCTTCAGCACGGTCGATAGCGTCAGGGCTGGTGCCGATGATCGGTACGCCAGCGGCTTCAAGTGCGCGTGCCAGTTTCAACGGGGTTTGGCCGCCGTACTGGACGATCACGCCTTTTGGCTTCTCGACGCGACAGATTTCCAGTACGTCTTCCAGCGTTACCGGCTCGAAGTACAGGCGGTCGGAGGTGTCGTAGTCGGTGGAAACAGTTTCCGGGTTGCAGTTGACCATGATGGTCTCGTACCCGTCTTCGCGCAGGGCGAGAGCGGCGTGTACACAGCAATAATCGAATTCGATGCCTTGGCCGATACGGTTTGGACCGCCACCCAGGATCATGATTTTGTCGCGGCCCGACGGCGCTGCTTCGCACTCTTCCTCGTAAGTGGAGTACATATACGCGGTGTCGGTGGCGAACTCGGCCGCACAGGTATCAACGCGCTTGTAGACCGGGAAGATATCCAGCTTGTGGCGATGCGTGCGCAGGTTTTTCTCGGTCACGCCCAGCAGCTTGGCCAAACGCATGTCGGAGAAGCCTTTGCGCTTGAGGCGGAACATCAGGTCGCGGTCGATAGAGGACAGGCCGAGGGTCTTGACCTTCTCTTCTTCCTTGATCAGATCTTCGATCTGCACCAGGAACCACGGGTCGATCATGTTCATGCCGAAGATGTCTTCGACGGTCATGCCGGCGCGGAAAGCATCGGCCACGTACCAGATACGCTCGGCACCCGGCACGGTCAGCTCGCGCTTGAGCACACTCATGCTTTCCGGATTGCTCAGGTCGAGCTTCTCATCCAGACCGCAAACACCCACTTCCAGGCCGCGGAGGGCTTTCTGCAGGGACTCCTGGAAGGTCCGGCCGATGGCCATGACTTCACCGACCGACTTCATCTGAGTGGTCAGGCGGGCGTCGGCTTTCGGGAATTTCTCGAAAGCGAAGCGTGGCAGCTTGGTGACGACATAGTCGATCGACGGCTCGAAGGAGGCCGGCGTTGCGCCGCCGGTGATTTCGTTCTGCAGCTCGTCCAAGGTGTAACCGATCGCCAACTTGGCAGCGATGCGCGCAATCGGGAAGCCGGTAGCTTTCGATGCCAGCGCCGAAGAACGCGATACACGCGGGTTCATCTCGATCACAACCATGCGGCCAGTGTCCGGGCAGATGCCGAACTGGACGTTGGAGCCACCGGTTTCCACGCCGATCTCACGCAGCACCGCCAACGAGGCGTTACGCATGATCTGGTATTCCTTGTCCGTCAGGGTCTGTGCTGGCGCAACAGTGATCGAGTCACCGGTGTGCACGCCCATCGGGTCAAAGTTTTCGATGGAGCAGACGATGATGCAGTTGTCCTTCTTATCGCGGACAACCTCCATCTCATACTCTTTCCAACCGATCAGGGATTCGTCGATCAGCAGCTCTTTGGTCGGCGACAAGTCCAGGCCGCGGGCGCAGATTTCTTCGAATTCTTCACGGTTGTAGGCGATACCGCCGCCGGTGCCGCCCATGGTGAAGGACGGACGGATGATGCACGGGAAGCCCAGGCGTTCGAGGACCGCATTGGCCTCTTCCATGCTGTGGGCGATACCGGAACGCGGGCAGTCAAGGCCGATGGATTTCATGGCCTTGTCGAAACGCGAACGGTCTTCAGCCTTGTCGATGGTGTCGGCATTGGCGCCGATCATCTCTACGCCGAACTTCTCCAGGACGCCTTCGCGCTCCAGATCCAGTGCGCAGTTCAGGGCGGTCTGGCCACCCATGGTTGGCAGCAACGCGTCCGGACGTTCTTTCTCGATGATCTTGGCAACGGTCTGCCACTTGATCGGCTCAATGTAGGTGGCGTCGGCCATGTCCGGGTCGGTCATGATGGTGGCCGGGTTGGAGTTCACCAGGATGACGCGGTAACCCTCTTCGCGCAGGGCTTTACAGGCCTGGGCGCCGGAGTAGTCGAATTCGCAGGCCTGGCCGATCACGATCGGGCCAGCGCCGAGAATCAGGATGCTTTTTATGTCTGTACGTTTTGGCATGGGTTTGTCACTCAAATCCGCAGGTCAGTCGGCAAGCCGTCTTGAACAATCTTTGAAGAGCCCGAGGGGGCCGCCGGTTTCCCGGGCCACCCTCGGGCCGCTCACTTAGCGTCGCTTGGCCATCTCATTGATGAAACGGTCGAACAGCGGCGCTACGTCGTTCGGGCCCGGGCTTGCTTCAGGGTGGCCCTGGAAGCTGAACGCGCTCTTGTCGGTGCGCTCGATGCCTTGCAGGGAACCGTCGAACAGCGACTTGTGAATCGCCCGGACGTTGCCCGGCAAGGTCGCTTCATCCACCGCAAAACCGTGGTTCTGGCTGGTGATCATCACGATGCCAGTGTCCAGATCCTGTACCGGGTGGTTGGCACCGTGGTGGCCGTGGCCCATTTTCAGGGTCTTGGCGCCGGAGGCCAGGGCCAGCAACTGGTGGCCGAGGCAGATACCGAATACCGGAATCTCGGTTTCCAGCACTTCCTTGATCGCCTTGATGGCGTAATCGCAAGGCTCCGGGTCACCGGGGCCGTTGGACAGGAACACACCGTCCGGCTGCAGGGCCAGTACATCGCTGGCTGGGGTTTGCGCCGGCACCACGGTCACGCGGCAACCGCGCTCGACCAGCATGCGCAAGATGTTGTGCTTGATACCGTAGTCGTAGGCCACAACGTGGTACGGCAACTCGGAAGCTTCGATGGTCGCGTGGCTGTCGGTCTTCAAGTCCCAGACAGTGGAGCGCCACTCGTACTTTTCCTGGGTGCTGACGACTTTCGCCAGGTCCATGCCTTTCAGGCCAGGGAAACCTTGGGCCGCTGCAATCGCTGCTTCTTCGGAGATGTTGTCACCGGCCATGATGCAGCCGTTCTGCGAACCTTTTTCACGCAGGATGCGTGTCAGGCGACGCGTATCGATACCGGCGATCGCCACAACGTTGTTGGCTTTCAGGTAATCGGACAGGGACATCGTGTTACGCCAGTTGCTCGCTACCAGTGGCAGGTCACGAATGACCAGGCCAGCCGACCAGACACGATCAGACTCGGCGTCTTCCGGTGTAGTACCGGTGTTGCCGATGTGCGGATAGGTCAGGGTAACGATCTGTTGGGCGTAGGAAGGATCAGTAAGGATTTCCTGATAGCCGGTCATGGCGGTGTTGAACACCACCTCTCCAACGGTCTGACCGTCGGCTCCAATGGCTTCGCCGCGAAAAATGCTGCCATCAGCAAGGGCGAGTATGGCTGGCTTAGTCAAGAAGACCTCCCGTAAATAAAGCCTGAAAGGGCGATCGCAGGTTGTAAAAAAGCGGAGTGACGTATGGACACGTCACCCCGCTTCTTCACTGAATTATTCTGCGCGCTTTTAGTGGACACACTAAAGCTGTAGCTTACAGAAAAAGGCTTTTTTGGTCCACCGCTAATGAGCCTTAAAGGCAGGGGAATGCGACAGGACGTCGCTTAGCGGGTAAAAACGGGGCCTTAGGATATTCCTGAGACCCCGTTTTAGCTACTTCTTAATGCAGATCCAGCACGTCACGCATGTCGTACAAGGCCGGCGTACGACCGTCCAGCCACAGCGCCGCACGTACGGCACCCTTGGCGAACGTCATGCGGCTCGACGCCTTGTGGGTGATCTCAAGACGCTCACCCTCGGTCGCGAACAGTACGGTGTGATCGCCCACCACGTCACCGCCGCGAACGGTGGCAAAACCGATGGTGTCATGGGCGCGAGCCCCGGTATGACCTTCACGACCATACACCGCCACCTTCGACAGATCCCGCCCAAGGGCATCGGCAATCGCCTCACCCATGCGCAACGCCGTACCCGACGGCGCATCGATCTTGTGCCGGTGATGAGTCTCGATGATCTCGATGTCAGCCTCATCACCCATCACACGCGCTGCCATATCGAGCAACTTCAGCGACAGATTGACGCCGACGCTGAAGTTGGCCGCGAACACGATAGGGATATCCTTGCCCGCCTCCATCAGCAGCTGCTTTTGCTCGGCGCTCAAACCCGTAGTGCCGATCACCATGGCCTTGCCCGCCTTGCGGCAGAACGCCAGGTTTTTCAGCATCACGTCCGGCAGGGTGAAGTCGATCAGCACGTCGAACTCGTCGGCAACCTGCTCCAGATTGCCGGACAACGAAACGCCGATCCGCCCCAAGGACGCCAACTCACCCGCGTCCGCACCAATCAAGGTGCTGCCGGGACGAACAATCGCCGCCGTCAACCCGGAGGCCGGCGAGCGGGCCTGCACAGCCTCGACCAGGGTCCTGCCCATACGCCCGGCAGCGCCCATCACCGCGATACGTCGCATACTCACTTCCTTACAGGTCGCCGAAGAAACGCTTTACGCCTTCGAACCAGCCAGTGGTTTTTGGCGAATGGGTATCATCGCCGGCCAGGGAGCTGCGGAACTCTTCCAGCAGTTCGCGCTGACGACGCCCCAGATTCACCGGAGTCTCTACCGCCACACGGCACATCAAGTCACCAGCACCACCGCCACGCACCGGCGCTACGCCTTTGCCGCGGATACGGAACTGCTTGCCGGTCTGCGTACCCTCAGGAATCTTCAGCTTGACCCGACCGTCCAGCGTCGGAATCTCAAGCTCGCCACCCAGGGCCGCGTCGACAAAGCTGATCGGCACTTCACAGAACAGATGCTTGCCGTCGCGCTGGAAGATCGAGTGCTCGCGCACATTGATCACCACGTACAGGTCGCCCGTCGGGCCGCCCTGAGTGCCCGCCTCGCCTTCACCCGACAGACGAATGCGATCACCGGTATCAACACCCGCCGGCACTTTCACCGAGAGAGTCTTGTACTCTTCGACACGCCCTTCGCCGTGGCACGAGTCGCACGGATCGGAAATGATCTTGCCCTGGCCATGGCAGCGCGGGCAGGTTTGCTGCACCGAGAAGAAGCCTTGCTGCATGCGCACTTGGCCGATACCGCCACAAGTCGGGCAAGTGATCGGCGAGGAGCCTTTCTTGGCGCCCGAACCGTCGCACGGCTTGCAATTGACCAGCGTCGGAACACGGATATTGACGCTGGTGCCACGCACCGCTTCTTCCAGGTTCAGTTCCAGGGTGTAACGCAGGTCGCTGCCACGCTGGGCACCGCCACGCTGGCCACCACGGCCGCCGCCAAAGAAGTCGCTGAACACGTCGCCGAAAATATCGGAGAAGTTCTGGCCACCAAAACCTGCACCGCCGCCGCCCATGCTTGGGTCGACACCGGCATGACCGTACTGATCGTATGCCGCACGCTTGTTTGGATCACACAGGCATTCGTAGGCCTCGTTGGCCTCTTTGAACAGCTCTTCGGATTCTTTGCTATCCGGATTACGGTCCGGGTGGTGCTTCATTGCCAGGCGACGGTAAGCCTTTTTCAGGTCCGCCTCGCTGGAGCCGCGCTCCACACCCAACACTTCGTAATAGTCACGCTTTGCCATAAGTCTTTGCACTCTTAAGGACGTCCGGCAAAACCCTCCTGAGCCTTGCCAAACTCGTTGAGCCCCAATACAGGCCCGGACCCAACTCACGTCAATTCAACGATCCTGGTCGTTACTGCTTTCAACCGGAAACCGGCCAAAAACGCGGTGACTGTCGTCCGGAAAGCAGGAGCATTCCCGATCACACCGCCAGCATCCGAACGTTGTCGCATGCTGTAAAAATTCGCGTACCCCAGACACGCCAACGCGGGAGCAAGCTCCCGCGCGGCGACATCCTACCAGTCACCGCTTGTGAGCGGTCAACCGGGCGACCAAGTTACTTGTGGTCTTTGACTTCTTCGAACTCGGCATCGACAACGTCGTCGTGCTTGGCTTCAGGTTCTGCCTGGTGTGCAGCACCGTCAGCCGGCTGGCCTTGTTCGGCGTACATTTTCTGAGCCACTGGCGCAGAGACTTTCGACAGCTCTTCAACCTTGGCTTCGATAGCAGCCTTGTCGTCACCTTTAACGGCGGCTTCCAGGGCAACTACTGCGGCTTCGATTGCAGTTTTCTCTTCGGCAGTCACTTTGTCGCCAGCGTCAGCGATCATTTTGCGCGTCGAGTGAACCAGTGCATCACCCTGGTTGCGGGCAGCGGCCAGTTCTTCGAACTTGCGGTCTTCGTCAGCGTTGGCTTCAGCATCACGGATCATCTGCTGAATTTCTTCCTCGGACAGACCAGAGTTTGCCTTGATCACGATCGACTGAGTCTTGCCGGTGGCCTTGTCTTTGGCGCCTACGTGCAGAATGCCGTTGGCGTCGATGTCGAAGGTCACTTCAATTTGTGGCACGCCACGTGGTGCTGGCGGAATCTCGGCCAGGTCGAACTTGCCCAAGGACTTGTTCTGACCAGCCTGCTTACGCTCACCTTGCAGCACGTGAATGGTCACGGCGCCCTGGTTGTCGTCGGCAGTCGAGAACACTTGCGATTTCTTGGTAGGAATCGTGGTGTTTTTCTCGATCAGCGCAGTCATCACGCCACCCATGGTTTCGATACCCAGGGTCAGCGGGCTAACGTCCAGCAGCAGAACGTCTTTCACGTCGCCGGCCAATACCGCGCCCTGGATGGCAGCACCCATGGCAACCGCTTCGTCCGGGTTCACATCTTTACGCGCTTCTTTACCGAAGAACTCGGTCACCAGCTTCTGAACCAGTGGCATACGGGTCTGACCGCCGACCAGGATCACGTCGTTGATCGCGCCAACGTCGATACCCGAGTCTTTCAGCGCAATGCGGCAAGGCTCGATGGTGCGTTGAACCAGGTCTTCTACCAGCGACTCCAGCTTGGCGCGGGAGATTTTCACGTTCAAGTGCTTAGGACCGGTGGCATCTGCAGTGATGTACGGCAGGTTCACGTCGGTCGAATTGCTCGAAGACAGTTCGATCTTGGCTTTCTCAGCGGCTTCTTTCAGGCGCTGCATGGCCAGCGGGTCACCTTTGAGGTTCATGCCGCTTTCTTTCTTGAATTCGTCAACGAGGTAGTCGATCAGACGAATGTCAAAGTCTTCACCGCCCAGGAACGTGTCACCGTTGGTGGCCAACACTTCGAACTGGTGCTCGCCATCGACTTCAGCGATTTCGATCACGGAAACGTCGAAGGTACCGCCACCCAGGTCGTAAACGATCACGGTGTGGTCGCCCTTGGCCTTGTCCATACCGTAGGCCAGAGCGGCTGCGGTTGGTTCGTTGATGATACGTTTTACGTCCAGGCCAGCAATACGGCCGGCGTCTTTGGTCGCCTGGCGCTGGCTGTCGTTGAAGTAGGCCGGAACGGTGATCACCGCTTCAGTCACTGCTTCACCGAGGTAGTCTTCGGCGGTTTTCTTCATCTTTTTCAAGATTTCAGCCGAGATTTGTGGCGGCGACATTTTCTGGCCGTTCACTTCAACCCAGGCGTCGCCGTTGTCAGCCTTGGCGATTTTGTACGGGACCATCTTGATGTCTTTCTGTACGACTTCTTCGTCGAACTTACGACCGATCAGACGCTTCACCGCGTAGAGGGTGTTATGCGGATTGGTCACAGCTTGACGCTTGGCGGACTGGCCAACCAGGATTTCGCCGTCGTTGGCGTAAGCCACGATGGACGGGGTGGTGCGTGCGCCTTCGGCGTTTTCAATAACTTTGGATACGCCGTTTTCCAGCACGGAGACGCAGGAGTTGGTAGTCCCCAGGTCGATACCGATAATTTTGCCCATGATTTACTCTCCCGAAACTTAGATTTTGTTGCCACAGCAGTGGTGGCTAACTGCGGCAGTACTTAAACGCTTGACTTATAGATGGGGCCGTTACGACTTATTTCAAGCCTGCTCATCAATAGAAGGTGCAACCGGTGCAGGAGCCTTGCTCACTACAACCATTGCCGGGCGCAACAAGCGACCGTTGAGCTGGTAACCCTTCTGGAACACCTTCAACACGCTGTTCGGCTCAAGATCAGCGTTTTCCTGCATCGCCATCGCTTGATGATGCTCGGCATTGAACGGCTCGCCGCCTTGTGGATCGATGGCTTCCAGCTGATAACGCTTCAGGGTGTCCTGGAACATTTTCAGGGTCAGTTCGATCCCTTCGCGCATTGGACGGATGTTTTCGTCATCCGGGTTGGACAACTCAAGGCCACGC
Organism: Pseudomonas sp. MWU16-30323; assembly: GCF_020515595.1. NCBI lineage: Bacteria > Pseudomonadati > Pseudomonadota > Gammaproteobacteria > Pseudomonadales > Pseudomonadaceae > Pseudomonas > Pseudomonas sp. MWU16-30323. Next base: position 88,356 of record NZ_JAIWYM010000014.1, on the reverse strand, counting down.
TCCAGGCTGTCGATGATCGGCAGCAGATCACCGGCAAATTTTTCCAGCGCGAACTTGTGAGCCTTTTCTACATCCTGCTCGGCGCGGCGGCGGACGTTCTGCAGATCAGCGGCAACACGCAACGATTGATCCTGTGCGCCTGCCAACTGCTCTTCGAGCACTTGCACACGAGCAGCCAGGTCTTCACCTGCGGCCTGGTTGGCGTCTGGATTTTGCGTATCCTGCGTCTGTTCGTCAGCCATAGATTTCTCCTTTCAAAATCATGCGCGAACTCGACTCGCGCTTCTGTTTCGGTATATGGGGCCACAATTTTCAGGTTCAAGGGCTGGGCCGCTACCAAAAGTCTTTCAGTTGTCCTGGATCAATTTCTGCCGATCATTCCCTGTCGCACTTAAAAAGACAGTTATTCAAGCAAAACGGACTAAGCATCAGGATTGTCACCCCCAAACAAAACACTGTATAAATAACCAGACCTAAAGCCTGGGAGCGGCCGTCATGCTGGTGCACCTGTCCGTACATAACTACGCCATCGTTGAACATCTGGATCTTGAACTGGATCGCGGGATGAGCGTAATCACAGGCGAAACCGGCGCCGGCAAGTCGATCATGCTCGACGCCCTGGGCCTGACCCTCGGCGACCGAGCCGACAGCGGCGTGGTTCGCCCTGGCGCCGACAAAGCCGACATCCTCGCCACCTTCGACCTGGCCGACATCCCGGAAGCCGAGGCCTGGCTTGCCGAGCGCGACCTTAATAATGAAGGCCCATGCATCCTGCGCCGGGTGATCACTGCCGAAGGGCGCTCCCGCGGCTATATAAATGGCACACCCTGCCCCCTCGGCGACTTGAAAGCCCTGGGCGAACTGCTGATCGACATCCACAGCCAGCATGAACACCAGTCCCTGCTGAAAACCGACACCCATCGCCGGCTTCTCGACGAATACGCCGGCGCCACTGACCTTGCGCGCCAAGTGCAACTGGCCGCGCAACGCTGGCGCCAGACCCGCCAGGAGCTGGAGCGCCTCTCCAACTCCGGCGATGAGCAGCGTGCCCGCCACCAATTGCTCAGCTACCAACTGGAAGAGCTGGAAAGCCTGGGGCTCGGCGAGACAGAACTGGAGCAACTGGAACAGGAACACAAGAACCTCACCAACGCCGAAACCCTGCTGGGCATCTGCCGGCAAGTGGTGGAGCAGTGCAGCGAAAGTGATTCCGGCAATGTGCTCAACGCCCTGACGGCCAGCCTCAATCGCCTGTCCAGCGTGAACAACGCCTCCGGATCACTGAATGAAGCCACCACACTGCTGACCAGTGCGCAAATCCAGGTAGAAGAAGCCGTGGGCGAGCTGAACCGCTTCCTCGATCACTTCGATGCCGACCCGGCACGCTTGCAAGATATAGAAGAGCGCCTGGACACCATCTATACCTTGGCGCGCAAACACCGGATCCAGCCGACCGAAGTAGCAACCATGCAGCAAAAGCTACTGGATGAAATCGAAACCCTGAACGCCAACGATGAATCCATCGAGCGACTGGGTGAAGAACTAGCGTCGTTTGCTCGCCATTATCAAGAGAAAGCCCGAGAACTCAGCGACCTGCGCCATCAGGCAGCGACAGGCCTGGCCAGTGCAGTGGAACAAGAGATCCAGCGTCTGGGCATGCCCGGCGGGCGTTTCACCATCGAGCTGCACACCAACACCAGCAATGAGCTGCTGCCCAATGGCCTTGAACAGGTGGAGCTGCTGGTCAGCGCAAACCCGGGCCAGCCACTGAAGGCACTGGCAAAAGTAGCGTCCGGTGGTGAGCTGTCACGGATCAGCTTGGCGATCCAGGTGATCACCGCCCAAACCTCACGCGTGCCAACGCTGGTATTCGACGAAGTGGACGTAGGCATCGGCGGCCCGACTGCCGAGATCGTTGGCCAGCTGCTGCGCCGATTGGGCGATCGTGGCCAGGTGTTGACCGTTACTCACTTGCCACAAGTAGCTGCCCAAGGGCATCAACACTTGTTCGTGCACAAGGTACGTGGCAGCGATGCGACCCATACCGCCGTGTCCAAGCTGAACAAGACCGAACGGGTAGAAGAAGTGGCACGGATGCTCGGTGGCATTGACCTGACCAAGGAGTCCTTGGCTCACGCGAAGAAAATGGTGGTCACCGCGAAGGTCTGAAGCCCGGCTTACTGAGTATTTTCTTTCTTATAGAAAGCACGAAGGCGACCCTAGGGTCGCCTTCGATCGTTTCGCAGAGCGAATCTGCGTAGCTTTCTTACTTTTTCTTACGTATGTAGAGAACCAGATTGTGGTCCACCAAATCGAATCCATGCTGCTCAGCAATCATGTGCTGGAGCTTCTCGATTTCCGGACTGGTGAACTCGATAACCTCATTGGTATCCAGGTCAACCATGTGGTCGTGATGACCGCCGTCAGCCAATTCGAACACGGCATGACCGCCGTCGAAATTATGACGAACCACCAGTCCTGCTGCTTCAAACTGGGTCAGTACACGGTAAACCGTGGCCAGGCCGACGTCCTCGTTAGACTCCATCAGCGCCTTGTATACATCCTCGGCACTCATGTGGCGCTGCTCAGCAGAATCGAGCATTTGTAGAATCTTGACTCGTGGCAGAGTCACTTTAAGACCGGCTTTGCGTAGTTCGCTATTTTCAACCATGGTTAGCTTTCTCGCGGATGCTGCTTCGCAGCTTCTCTTAATACGGGTATGATCGGCGTTTACGTTGTCCCAGCCAAGATAGTGGAAGTCGCCCACCGATGCAAAACACCAAGCTCTTGCTAACCAGTTTCACCTTTGTGGGACTGCTCGCACTCGCCGGTTGTTCATTCCCCGGGGTTTACAAAATCGACATCCAGCAGGGCAATGTCGTCACGCAGGACATGATAGACCAGTTACGCCCGGGAATGACCCGACGGCAAGTACGGTTTATCATGGGCAATCCCCTGCTGACCGACACATTCCATGCCGATCGCTGGGATTATCTCTATAGCATCCAACCTGGTGGCGGTGAACGCCAGCAGGAGCGGGTCAGTGTCATCTTCAATGGCAATGACCAGCTCGTCAGCCTGTCGGGGGACTTCAAACCGGGTGTAAGCCGCGATGAAGCCTTGCTGGGCAAGGACAACGGCACCACTGCTCCTGCGCCCGCGCAGAACGAGGAGAAGCCGAAGTCCGAAGTACCGGCCAAGCCTGGCTCCTTGCTGGACGAGATCCAGAAAGGCGTCGACGGCGTACAAACCGTTCCAGTGCCGACTCCAGAACCTTTGGACTCGAGTCCGCAGTAAGTTTGTAACACGCGATAAAAAGCCCGGCATGCCGGGCTTTTTGTTGCCTGCTATTTAGCAAACTATGGGTTTTGCTGTTTTGCCTTGGCAGCCTTGGCCGCACGCAAGCGACGTATCTCCATCGGATCTGCCAGCAATGGCCGGTAGATCTCGATTCGATCTCCAGCCTGCACAACACGCACATCAGCGTCCGCTACCACCTTGCCGAAAATCCCCAAAGGGCAACTCACCAGATTCAGCTCCGGGAATTGCACAGCCATTCCCGAGCCCAACACCGCCGCCCTGAGGCTGCAGCCCGGCGCTACTGTCAGGCTCATCAACACCTGGCGTTCCACCGCGGCGTACACCACCTCGATTTCAACCAATGGCTCAGCCATGCATTTGCTTGGCGCGTTGGCAGAACGCGTCCACCAGGGTATTGGCCGCTTGATTAAACAACGGGCCCAAGGTGGCACGCACGATAGGGCCGGCATAGTCGAACGACAAATCCAGGCTGATCTTGCAGGCCTTCTCGTTCAACGCCTTGAACACCCACACACCGTGCAACTGAGTGAACGGACCCTCTTCGAGATTCATCTCGATGGACTGCCCGGGCACCAGCGTGTTGCGCGTGACAAAGTGCTGGCTCAAGCCGCCCTTCGCCACCCCCACGCTGGCAACCATATGCTCATCACTGCTCTCCAACACCTCGGCAGTCGAACACCAAGGCAGGAACTCCGGGTAACGCGCCACGTCGTTGACCAGGTCATAGAGCGCCTGCGCCGGGTAGGGCAGCAGGGCCGAACGTTGAATATGCGTCGTCATGTGAGCGTTATTTCCACAGCTGAGCGGCAAACATCGCGAAAGGACAACAGGATTCGCGAAAGAAAAAAATCAAAAACCAGCCTGCATTGTCCGGGATTCATTCAACACGCTCAAGCACGCAGGTTGACCGTAGCCGACGCGCTCGCAACTCCCTATAATGCCGCCCCTATGGCTAAACAAAAGAAACACCCAACAGGGACCATCGCGCAAAATAAAAAGGCGCGACACGATTACTTCATCGAACATCGGTTCGAGGCTGGTCTGGTCCTGGCCGGCTGGGAAGTAAAAAGTCTGCGTGCCAGCAAGCTGCAACTGGTCGACAGTTACGTGCTGCTCAAAGACGGTGAGGCATGGCTGCTCGGCAGTCATATCACGCCGCTGATGACCGCCAGCACCCACGTGATTGCCGACCCGGTGCGCACGCGCAAGCTGCTGCTCAATGCTCGCGAGCTGGAAAAACTCCAAGCTGCCGTGCAGCAAAAAGGCTACGCCTGCGTTTGCCTGTCGTGGTACTGGAGCAAGCACCTGGTCAAGTGCGAGATCGCACTGGGCAAGGGTAAGAAGGAATACGACAAGCGTGACACCGAGCGCGAACGCGATTCCAACCGGGAATTGCAGCGTGCCGTGCGTAACAAGGGCAAGGAAGACTGATTTTCTTGTGACTTGATGTGGCCGAGGGAGCCCGCTCCCTCGACCACAACAAACGCTACATCCCCTTGCGCCGCTCCGCCCGTGCCATGCGCTGAACCTCCTGACGCACTTCTTCCAGCACTTCCTGCACATACAGCAGGTGACGTGTTGAAACCTCCCGCGCCTGCTCGGCACGCCCTTCAATAATCGCCAGGTACAAATCACGGTGCTGATTGATCAGCATGTCCCGGGTCTCGGTACGCTGCTGATACATGCCACCGATGTTGGTCACCACGTTACGCTTGAGCAGATCGAACAGCCCGCGAATGGTATGCAGCAATACCGCGTTATGGCTGGCCTCGGCGATGGCCAGGTGAAACCTCGCATCCGCCGCGCCCTCTTCCGCCCGGCTCACTTCATCAGACCGCGTATAGCAATCCTGCAGCTCTTCGAAGGCCGCCGTCAGTCGCTCGCGGTCCACCTCAGTGGCGCGCAACGCTGCGTAGTACGCGCACGAAGCTTCCAGGGTCTGACGAAACTCCAAAAGGTCGCGCTGCGCCTCGGGATTATTTTCCAGCAGATGCAGCAGCGGATCGCTGAAGGTTGATCCCAGCGACTCCACCACATAATTGCCACCACCCTGACGGCTGATCAGCAAACCTTTGGCCGCCAGTTTCTGGATCGCCTCACGCAACGACGGACGCGACACCCCGAACTGCTCAGCCAGTGCGCGCTCGGCCGGCAAGCGCTCGCCTGACTTCAGCGTGCCCTCAAGGATCATACCCTCAAGCTGCTCGACGATATCGTCAGACAAACGGCGCTGACGCACCTGATCAAACCCCATAACTCACTCTCCACCATCCCGACCACTCGCCGGGCCCCTATTCTGGCGTATCGCCACGTATCCGGCACCTATCAGAACGCCCTTGTTTCATCCGATCAGTACCCGCTTACACCGACCTACGACCAAAGATTCACAAGCGGCAAATTGACACATCCCCCTGAAGGCTTTTAACCTAGCCAACAGCGATTGTAAATTGGTAATACCAATTATCCAAATCGCCTAAGCAGTGCCTGACCAACAACAATTAGGGGCCACCCCACATGCAAACCTGGCAACAGCTCTACAGCCCGCTCGGCAGCCTCGGCCTGTCCGCACTGGCCGCCGTTATTCCCATCGTGTTTTTCTTCCTGGCCCTGGCGGTGTTCCGCCTCAAAGGCCACGTTGCGGGCAGCATTACCTTGGCACTGTCGATCCTGGTGGCGATCTTTGCCTTTCAGATGCCAGTCGACATGGCGCTCGCCGCCGCCGGTTACGGCTTTGCCTACGGCCTGTGGCCAATCGCCTGGATCATCGTCGCCGCTGTATTCCTGTACAAACTGACGGTCAAGAGCGGCCAGTTCGAGATCATCCGCAGCTCCGTGCTGTCGATTACTGACGACCAGCGCCTGCAAGTGCTGCTGATCGGCTTCTGCTTCGGCGCCTTTCTGGAAGGTGCGGCCGGCTTCGGTGCACCGGTGGCGATTACTGCCGCATTGCTGGTAGGGCTGGGCTTCAACCCGCTGTACGCCGCCGGCCTGTGTCTGATTGCCAACACCGCACCCGTCGCGTTCGGCGCGCTGGGAATTCCGATCATCGTGGCCGGCCAAGTGACGGGCATCGACGCGTTCAAGATCGGCGCCATGGCCGGTCGCCAGTTGCCGCTACTGTCGTTGTTCGTACCGTTCTGGCTGGTGTTCATGATGGACGGCCTGCGCGGCGTCAAGGAAACCTGGCCAGCCGCACTGGTTGCGGGCCTGAGCTTCGCCGTTACCCAGTTCTTCACCTCGAACTTCATTGGCCCGGAACTGCCGGACATCACCTCGGCCCTGGCCAGCCTGATCTCCCTGACCCTGTTCCTGAAAGTCTGGCAGCCCAAGCGCAGTGCCGGCGCGCAAATCGCTGGCGCAACGTCCGGCACTGCCGTCACTGCCAGCGCCGGTGGCTTCGGCCAGCCTCGCAACACCCTGGCTTCGCCTTACAGCCTGGGGGAAATTTTCAAGGCCTGGTCGCCGTTCCTGATCCTGACTGTGCTGGTCACCATTTGGACCCTGAAGCCGTTCAAGGCGATGTTCGCCGCTGGCGGCGCGATGTACAGCTCGGTGTTCAACTTTGCGATTCCGCACCTGGATCAACTGGTGATCAAGGTTGCGCCCATCGTTGCTACGCCAACAGCCATCCCTGCGGTATTCAAGCTGGATCCGATTTCCGCGACCGGCACGGCGATTTTCTTCTCCGCCCTGGTGTCGATGCTGGTATTGAAGATCAATTTCAAAACTGGTCTGACCACCTTGAAAGAAACGTTTTATGAACTGCGCTGGCCGATCCTGTCCATCGGCATGGTGCTGGCCTTTGCCTTCGTCACCAACTACTCGGGCATGTCATCGACCATGGCCCTGGTACTGGCGGCTACCGGCGCGGCATTCCCGTTCTTCTCGCCATTCCTCGGCTGGCTCGGTGTGTTTCTGACGGGCTCCGACACCTCATCCAACGCGCTGTTCAGCTCACTGCAAGCCACCACCGCCCACCAGATCGGCGTCAACGACGTCTTGCTGGTGGCGGCGAACACCAGCGGCGGCGTAACCGGCAAGATGATTTCGCCGCAGTCGATTGCCGTGGCATGCGCCGCGACGGGTCTGGTGGGCAAGGAATCCGACCTGTTCCGCTTCACCCTCAAGCACAGCCTGTTCTTCGCGACGATTGTCGGGCTGATCACCTTGGCCCAGGCCTACTGGTTCACCGGTATGCTGGTGCACTAAGACCTGCACGTAATAGGGTAAGAACCGACGCCGGACAGCGATTCCGGCGTCAGCTATTTCTGGAGGACCGATGAGCCTGCCTGCTGCTTTTCTGAGCGACGCCGCACAACTGATCCCGCAAGATCGCCGTTTCGACGATCCACTTTCCACCCTCGCCTTCGGCACCGACGCCAGTTTTTACCGACTGATCCCACAATTGGTGATCCGGGTTGAATCGGAAGATGAAGTGGTGGCCCTGCTGCAACTGGCCCAGCGCGACCGCGTACCGGTGACCTTTCGTGCGGCGGGCACCAGCCTTTCGGGCCAGGCCATCAGCGACTCGGTGTTGATCGTGCTGGGGGACAATTGGAACGGTCGCGAGATTCGCGGCCAGGGCACACAAATCCGCTTGCAGCCCGGCGTGATCGGCGCGCAAGCCAACGCCTGGCTGGCGCCGTTCGGGCGCAAGATCGGCCCGGACCCGGCGTCGATCAATGCCTGCAAGATTGGCGGCATCGTCGCCAACAATGCCAGCGGCATGTGCTGCGGCACGGCGCAGAATACCTATCACACCCTGGCAGGAATTCGCTTGGTGCTGGCCGACGGCAGCCGCCTGGACACCGAAGATCCGGCCAGTGTTTCAGCCTTTCGCCAACGTCACGGTGACCTGCTTGAACGCCTGGCGACCTTGGGCCGCGAAACACGGGCCAATGCCGAACTGGCTGCAAAAATCCGCCACAAATACCGTCTGAAAAACACCACCGGATTGTCACTCAACGCCCTGGTGGATTTCGACGAGCCGCTGGATATCCTCAGCCATCTGCTGGTGGGCTCCGAAGGTACCTTGGGCTTTATCAGCGCGGTGACCTACGACACGGTGATCGATCACCCGAACAAAGCCTCGGCCCTGATCGTGTTCCCCGACGTGGAAACCTGCTGCAACGCGGTGACCGCCCTCAAAACCCAACCTGTTTCAGCGGTTGAGCTGCTGGACCGACGCAGCATGCGCTCGGTGCAGGACAAGCCCGGCATGCCGGCTTTCGTACAACAGCTGTCGGAAAATGCCTGCGCCCTGCTGATTGAATCCCGCGCAGCCTCGCCCTCACTGCTGCATGAGCAACTGACGCTGATCATGGCCTCCCTGGCCAGCTTCCCGGTGGAGAAACAGGTCGACTTCACCGAAGACCCGATTGAAAACGCCCGCCTGTGGGCGATCCGCAAAGACACCTTCCCCGCCGTGGGCGCCGTGCGTAAAACCGGCACCACCGTGATCATCGAAGACGTGACCTTCCCGGTGGAACAACTGGCCATTGGCGTTAATCGCCTGATCGAGTTGTTCGACAAACATCACTACGACGAAGCGATCCTTTTCGGACACGCCCTGGAAGGCAATCTGCACTTTGTGTTCACCCAAGGCTTCAACAGCGCGGAAGAAGTCGCGCGCTACCAGGCGTTCATGGACGACGTCGCGCAGTTGGTGGCCGTGGAGTTTGGCGGCTCGCTGAAGGCCGAGCACGGCACCGGTCGCAACATGGCGCCCTTCGTCGAACTGGAATGGGGCAGCGATGCTTACCAGTTGATGTGGCAACTCAAGCGCCTGCTCGACCCCAACGGCATTCTCAATCCGGACGTGGTGCTCAGCGACGACCCACAGATCCACCTCAAGCACCTCAAGCCACTGCCCGCCGCCGACGAACTTGTGGATAAGTGCATCGAGTGCGGCTTCTGCGAACCGGTGTGCCCGTCGAAAGGACTGACCCTGAGCCCGCGCCAGCGCATCGTGATCTGGCGCGATATCCAGGCCCGGAAACGTGCCGGCATGGACACCACCGAACTGGAAGCGGCCTATCAATATCAGGGCATCGACACCTGCGCGGCCACCGGGCTTTGCGCCCAACGCTGCCCTGTGGGAATCAATACCGGCGACCTGGTGAAAAAGCTGCGCAGCCGCGACGCCGACCGTACGAAAACAGCTGAATGGCTGTCGACGCATTTCGCTACCGCCTTGCAAGGTGCGCGCTTCACCCTGCACGTGGCCAACGGTGCGCGCATGCTGCTGGGCGCGCCGCGACTGGCGAAACTCTCGGCCACGGTGACCCGGCTGTCCAAGGGGCAAATTCCCCAGTGGACCAACGCCATGCCACAACCGGAAAAGGCCATTCGTTTCAGCCCCGCCGTGAGCGATGAGCGACCACGGGTGGTGTACCTCGCTGCCTGCGTATCACGCGCGATGGGCCCGGCAGCCGGTGATCACGAACAGATGTCGCTATACGAAAAAACCCGCAACCTGCTGGAAAAAGCCGGTTACCAGGTAGTCTTTCCCGACAATCAGGACAACCTCTGCTGCGGCCAGCCTTTCGCATCCAAGGGCTACGCCGAACAAGCCGAACACAAGCGCCAGGAACTGATCGGCGCCCTGCTCCACGCCAGCCGTGGCGGCCTCGACCCGATCTACTGCGACACCAGCCCGTGCACCCTGCGCCTGGTCCAGGACCTGGCCGAAACCCGTCTCGACCTCTACGACCCCGTACGTTTTATCCGCACCCACCTGATGGACCGCCTCGACTTCACCCCCCAGGAAGCCCCGATCGCCGTGCATGTCACCTGCAGCACCCAACACCTGGGAGAAAGCCAGGCCCTGATCGACCTGGCCAGACGCTGCAGCAAAAACGTGATCATCCCTGAAGGCATTCATTGTTGTGGTTTTGCCGGCGACAAGGGCTTCACCACACCGGAGTTGAATGCCCATTCACTGCGCAACCTGAAGGACGCCGTGCAGTATTGCAGCGAGGGCATCTCCACCAGCCGTACGTGTGAGATCGGCCTGACGCAACATGGCGGGATTGATTACCACGGACTGGTGTACCTGGTGGACCGAGTGACCCAGCCGCGCGCTCATTAGCGCTGCCCTCTTTGGGTGCAAAACCTAATGATTTCCGGGTTTTTCGACTAATCCAGCGACAAAACAGAACCCCGGCGCGCCGGCGTAGTCATCTGCATACGCCTCGACAAACGAGGCTCATCAGTGACCTCGCTGGCTGCACGGAAAACCGGCAGCATCGAGCCTATTTGCACAAGGAGATACCCATGAAGCGTTCCGCTCTTGCTGGTTTGTTCATTACCGCTGCGATGCTGGCGTCCCCCGCGTTTGCCGCCGGAACAAAAGACGATCTGTGCCAAATCAATCTGGACAAAATCAACAACGGGAAAGCCTTGCTCGCCACCGATACCAGCGGCAAATCTGGCGAAATCGACACCGCCGTCTCCCAAGCCAAGGCAGCCCATGCGGCAGGCGATGACAAGAAGTGCATTGAGATCACCTCCAAGGCCCTGCAAAGCCTGCAAGACACGGACAAAGGCGGTAATCAGTAACCTGTCACCGCTCAAGGCCAACCTTCGGGTTGGCCTTCTGTGACCGATTGGCGTACACTGCACAGGCTTGTCACTCACTAAGAAACAACGAGTTACAAGCACGGGGCCGTTTAGGATTCGACGCCGGTTGCGAAACTTTAGGTGCATGCCGAGTTGGTAACAGAACTCGTAAATCCACTGTTGCAACTTCTTATAGTTGCCAATGACGAAACCTACGGCCAGGAATTCTCTCTCGCTGCGTAAGCAGCTTTAGATCCTGAGCTTCTGGTACCTTCGGGTCCAGCAATCACCAGGGGATGTCTGTAAACCCAAAGTGATTGTCATATAGAACAGAATCGCCGTGCAGTACGTTGTGGACGAAGCGGCTAAAACTTACACAACTCGCCCAAAGCACCCTGCCCTTCGGGTCGCTGAGGGTTAACTTAATAGATACGGCTAAGCATGTAGTACCGACAGCGGAGTACTGGCGGACGGGGGTTCAAATCCCCCCGGCTCCACCACTTCAACATCTAAAGACGTCCACGGACGTCTTTTTTTGTGCCTGGAATCCAGTAAATACGGGGGCTTCAGGGCTATTGCGGGCTTTAGAGGTTTTTAGAGTTCCAGGCAATTTGGTATTCCCAATGGTATTCCCGGCTACCCGGCGCTAATCTTGGGAATACCAAAAGGTGTCATGGAGTACTTCTCATGTGCGCTCAAACCACTCGCCTCTCCGACCGTCAGCTCAAGGCGGTCAAACCGAAAGACAAAGATTACGTCCTCACCGATGGCGACGGGCTCCAACTGCGAGTCAGGGTCAATCGCTCGATGCAGTGGAATTTCAACTACCGGCATCCCGTCACCAAGAATCGAATCAACATGGCACTCGGCTCTTATCCCGAGGTTTCTCTTGCGCAAGCGAGGAAGAAAACCGTTGAGGCCAGAGAGCTGCTTGCGCAGGGCATCGACCCAAAAGCTCAGCGCAATGAGCTGCAGGAAGCCAGACGAGCGGAAACGGAACATACGTTCGAGAACGTAGCCACCGCGTGGTTCGAATTGAAGAAGGACTCCGTTACCCCGGCGTATGCCGAAGACATCTGGCGCTCGCTCACACTGCATGTTTTTCCAAGCATGAAATCAACGCCGTTATCGGAAGTGAACGCGCCGATGGTCATCAAGCTGCTTCGTCCGATTGAAGCTAAAGGCAGCCTCGAGACAGTTAAGCGAGTGAGCCAGCGCCTTAACGAGATCATGACCTACGGGGTCAATTCCGGAATGATCTTTGCCAACCCTCTCAGCGGCATTCGAGCGGTGTTCAAGAAACCTAAGAAAGAGAACATGGCAGCGCTACCACCAGATGAGCTTCCGGAGCTCATGATGGAAATCGCGAACGCCAGCATCAAGCGGACGACCCGCTGCCTGATCGAATGGCAGCTACACACTATGACCCGCCCTGCCGAAGCGGCGACTACCCGATGGGCAGACATCGACTTCGAAAAACGCATCTGGACCATCCCTCCAGAGCGAATGAAAAAGCGTCGTCCGCACACAATCCCGCTGACCGAACATGCACTCTCGTTATTGGAGACGCTTAAGCCCCATAGCGGCCACAGGGAATATGTGTTCCCGTCAGATAGAAATCCGCGCACCCACGCGAATAGCCAGACAGCCAACATGGCGTTGAAGCGCATGGGCTTTCAGGACCGCTTGGTCAGCCACGGCATGCGCTCAATGGCCAGCACAATCCTGAACGAGCGTGGGTGGGATTCGGAACTAATCGAAGTCGCGTTGGCTCATGTCGATAAAGACGAGGTTCGAAGCGCCTATAACCGGGCGGATTACATCGAACGCCGGCGTCCGATGATGGCTTGGTGGAGTGAACATATCCAGAAGGCGGCCACCGGCAGCCTGTCGGCAGCCGCGATCAATCACACTAGAGACCTCAACATCGTACCGATACGCGGAGTATCCTGAGGCCGGTAGCACCGGCGAAAAACGGTGTAACCGCGTCTTACAGTATGGCGACAGACTTCACGACTATCGCCAAATCTCTCGTACGCCTGCGCTCCTTAGTCAAAGCCCCTGAGTATGGGAAGGCTCCGCATTCCCATACTCAGGGGCTCACGCTTAAAAGATCTATCAGCCAACCACGACTTGCGCCTTTCTGCGGCGGATCAACCCTGCTGTTAACTCAAAGTAGTACACGGTCGCGCGGGCAGAGCAGCGCAGAGAGTGCTCCAAAAACCATCTCACGTGCTTTTCCTTCCAGGACCAAGGAGTCGCACAACCCCAGCGCTCACCAATCGCCTCTTGCATCCTTTCCGCTTGCCTGATGTGCCGCTGCCGCGTGGCATGCGAACCTTTGAGCACGGGACTCAGAAACAACGCCATGTCGAACTCGGACGTCATCGCCGACCTCCGATGTAGGCACTCACCACATCGATGCGGTTATGTCCCAACTCATGGCTGATCTGCTGGCGGGCTTGCCGATCAAGCTCTCGATCTTCTCGATGGCCACGACCGCCATTGACGGGTGCCGAGAAGCCCGTCAGTTGCTCATAGCGCTCACAGGCATAAGCCGCACGCAGCTCATGAAAGCCTTTCAATCCCTGCTCATGCAGAATGTCCCGCGCAGGACGCACAACTGTCTGTAAGAAGACTTTGTAGCTTTCGTCGGGCGCTAATAGATTCCGACTGCCGTTGGGTGAGGCTTCGCTTGCTCTGTAGAGGGCATCGCGAACTTGATCCGTGACCGCAATCCAACGCTGCGCGGAAGCGCCTGATCGACCGCCTTTGGTGCCGTCCTGGATGTTGATCTTGCCCAGTTGCCGGGCCTCACGCTGCAGCCGGGGCAAGTCCGCCAAAATCGCCTCACGCAGGCGCATGCCGGTCTCCCGAGTCAGATGCACAATTGCGCTTACTCGCTGCTGGCTTCGCTCTGACAACGCCCGTGCGACTTGCTCGACCTGCACACGGTCTTGGCCTTGCGGTGCATCGCTACGCACGCCTGAGCGCTGCAGACACAGCGCCTTACTCGGACTGGGGATTTTGACGTACTGATCACCGCGCAGCGCGGCCATCGTCCGGTTGAGGCTGGACAGGCGGTTCTGCGCGGTGGCGATGCCGACCTTGCCCTGATCAACCAGCCCCCTCACATAAGTGGCGTACCGCATGAGGATCTCGCGATCAATCTGTCGCGCATCATAGAGCCTCGGACCTTCTTCCGATCGACACCAACGTACGAATGCCTGCCAGCGATCGCTATGGGCTTTAACGGTCGCAAAATGGCCGTCGCCAAACAGATATTTCAGTGCTTGGGGCCCGGCATAGCTGAGCTGGCGACCGAAGCCGAAATTGCGCCCAGATCGCTTACCGACGCGAGCCATTGCTTTGCTCCTGGTCGACTGCGCTTAACTCATGCAAAAGGGCTCGCCAGTGCGCACTCACGATGGCGAACTGACCCCAGTTAGTCGGACGAAAACACAGCTTGTTGTCGGTGACGTAGAGATGCGCGCCCTCCTCTTTCAACCATCGAATGATGGCTATCGTCGTGGCGTTGGTTTTATTGAGGGTGGCGACATCGGCGACAGCGGCGACAACTCTTGCTCTGCCGGGCTTTGAGCGTGGCGACAAAGTGGCGACACTCGCGGCGACAAATCGCGCTTTGGGCTCTTTTTGGCGCTGAGCCAGATGATTGCGCAGCGCGTCATCGAGATTGAACATGGCGCACCTCGAAGGTCTGGCCATCAGTGATCAGCCACTGATGATCAATCAGCTCGACCAACAGCTTGGTGGCATGACGGCTGCTCTTACGGGCAAAGCGGGGGCCGTTGCGATTTAGCTCTCGAACACTGAAACGCTTCCAACCCTTGACCTGAAGCCAACGCAGCAACCGATCCGCTTCTTCCTTTACCCGGCACACCGGCTCCTGTTCGGTCAGGCGCTGAATCTCGGTGAGGTAGTAGCCCATCAAGGTCGAGGCGCGTTGGATATGGTCGACCTCCACGACGCTGCTCTCCTCTACCACGGCCAAAATACCGGCGACGCGCAACAGGTTGTCGGCAGCCTTTGATCCACTCGGCCGCACATTGGCCAGCTCCCCAAACTCACCCAACTGGGCCTCGATGGCGTCATGCAGATCAATCCATCGACGACGAGCCAGCAGACTGAGGCTCAGCGTTGAAAGCAACAAAGCACCGTCAGCGGAAAGTGACCAAGGCTGATGAAACAGGGCAGAAAGGCGGTGGTGATAGCGCTTCAGGGCGGGATCTTTGGACAAGTCGACAGACTGATAGCTACGTTGCCCGGCGAGGCTAGTGGGCCAGGTCATCAGGCAGCGACCAAGGATGCCTTGCCCCTGCAGCAACGGGTCACTGAGTAACTGCACGGCCAAGTACGGTTGCAGCATCAAGTGCAGACTCAAACGCCGGTCATAAGCCCGCAAGCTTTCACCGGCCATAGAGCGAGCGCGATCTATCGGGCTGCCATCCCAGAGTGACGACAGGGCCGTGACCGCTTTCAAACGGTTATCCCGACTCATGGTGCTGCTACCGAGGAACTGTCCGCCTTCGTCGCAAAATAGGCCCATGCTAGGCAGGTCATGACAGAGCCCCTTGATCAGCGCCTCGATAGTCGGGTCCGTGGTGATCAACCTAGGGGCCGAGGGCTCCGCCTCTACGAAAGTGCGGTTTGCGGAGTCAGGATCGTCAGGATTAATACGCTGAGCCTGTTTTTGTACGGCACGGTATCGAGCAAGTTGTTCGCGATAGCGTTGCCACTGCTCACGTTCCCATTGCCGTGCAGGCAGTAATGCACATCGATCTGCTGCCGTTTTACGATCACCGGACGCGGCCACCGTAATCAGGTACAGCGACAGAGGGTAATTTCTCCCGTCGAGCTGTAAACCCGCATGACCTTGGGTGGCCAGCGCCGAGGCAGCCAACACCGATTGAGCGGCCAGCGCCTGGGGCAAGCCGATCACCTCGGCCATGCGCTCGACCGCAGGCCCAAGAATCCCTCCCAGTGCCTGCACCGGATAAGGCTGGGCCACGGGATTCGACTCAATCAGCGGTCGAGGTGGTTGTGGTAGTTCAAACTTCGGATCTAACTGCTGCATGGGCCCTCTCCTCGTTCATTGCTGGTTGTCCTCACGTAGCCCCGCCACGGGTGTTGAGTGTTATCAGGGATCAAGGCCCCTGCGGCCTGTGAGGTGTTCACTGACGCGGAACGAACGGCTCCTTACGACCGGGAGCGAGGGCATGACCCCATAAATCTGGCCTCCTTGGCGCATCCGAAAATGCGGGCGGGTGGAGGCTGTGCCGACTGACGAGTTCGGCACCTGGAGATCCTGGGTGGGAGAAAGCAAAGACCTGGACACCTGGTGCATGCCTGACTGTCAGTCAGGTGCAGCCCTTCCATGGGCTGCGGCACCGGTGCCTGTGTCGTTGCGGAGGGCGACGAATCGGATTTGTCAGGCCGATTGTCACGAGGAGAGTTGCGGCAATGCCTTGTACGACATGGATTGCAGCAGTGGTACGAGCGCCCGTCTCTTTCCAGGAGAAAGAGACGGGCGAGATCTGGCGCAGCGGAGTGTGCCGAAAGGTGAGGTTGCTGCAGCGCAGCGAGGTAGGCACATCGTCTGCCGCAATGGGCAGATCAGTCGAGTAGGCATCCATCACTCTTCGGGAGTGACCGTGCGAGCCGCCGGACGCTAATCGCACTTGGGGAGGAACCACCACACAAGTGGCGTAGCCTTAAAGGTTCTGGCTACCTGGGCTGGAGCTGTCAACGACAGCGATCCGTGCGCTAATTGTTATACTCGCTCGAAAAGGCGGTCAAGCGTCACGGCCAAAGCGCTCCAAAAGTGGCGACTGTCGCCACTTTTGTCGCCACGCTCCAGCCCATGTTCTACGTGAGTTGTCGCCGCTGTCGCCACACCTATATCCATGCCCAACGACAAGATGCGCTTTGACACTGAAACGGCTCTGCGCCCGATACAGATCAAGAGCAATTACTGACGGGTAAAAGAAGGCTGGCGCTAATAAAATTTGAAATGAATGGCGGTAACGCGATGACTGCAAGAAAAAGCGAGTGAACCCTCCGATCAGCGCGATCAAAGATCGCTTGATCGGAGGGTTTGGCGGGAAAAGCAAATCTCAAACGTCAATTACAAACTCAGGCATCGAAGCTCGTTGATTGGGAAGTGACTGCCTCACGTCGCATGATCAGCGTCTGCTGCAACCGAAGCAGAAAACCTGCTTCAAATGCTTCTTGGGGATCACCTGGACGATGATGCTTTCGGTTTTGCGCCAGTGCCCACCACAGCGGCAATGATGAGCCATCGAGCCAGGTCTCAGCGCACCGAACGCCGTCCTCAATCATCGGGCGGAATTCATTGCCCCATGGTGTTCGAAGACCGGGACAGCCTTCAGCGGAAGGAACAGAGACGTACTCACCAACCTGTTGATGGACGCGCTGAGCTGGGATACCGGACAAACATCGAAACGCCTTGTCAAAAAACACAGCCGCGTCATCCAACAGCTCCACAGCCAGCTCAACATCCTGTGGAAAATGAAGCAGGATGCTCTGTGCACCATTAAGCCGAAGCATTGCAGCCTGCCGTAGTTTAATCGCTGCATCTTCAAGGGTAAGCGATGAAGTATCGATACTGTTGGGTTTGGGGAGGCCGATTAGAAGCGAGAGATCAAACATCGCGGAATCCTCCGAGATAGTTTGACGTACGAAACAGATGGCCAAGGTGGCGCACGAGCTTAAAAGGGGGACATGCCATTTTCCTTATCTCCTTGGTTTGATTAAGGAATGCCATCCACCGTTGCGACACGAATGGGTGGCACACCGTACAGGGGTCGCAAACCGGAAACCAAGGAACCCGGCCAGGCAAAAGCCTGCCCTGCACGGTGCGCCATAGAAAAGCAGCAGCTAGCACTCGAAGTACTGGCTGTGCGATATGGCACGTACCGCGCCTTGGTTTCGATTCAGGTTGCGACACCCGGTCGCGGGATTGACCGCGACGAAGCAAAGCGTAAATGTGAAGCCGCAGGAACACAAGCATGCGGATAAATAAGCTCGGCATCCTGAATGAAGGCTTATCTGTGTTTCTGTCAGCTTAGGTCACGCCACCTCGCACCATCACGAGTCGCTTACATTTTCCGCCTTTACGCAGACAAACCGTCTCCAGGAAACCTGGTACGTACCAAATTAAGACATAGCCGCCGAATGCGTCTTCGCCTATTACCGACCTGGGAGCTCGACCACGTGGTCAGACACTGATTAAATGCGCCCACGCCACCGACGCCAGATCCCAGAGCATCAAGCCGTGAGGCAGCTAACTGGCTGGCGTAAAGCCATAGGAAAAGCAAGTGACATCTACCGCAGAACAAATCGAGCATTTCATCGCCACTTTAGCCTCGCTTGGGGGCAGTGCGGGTAATCAGCGACTGCTTGAGGCTCTGGCGTGGCCGGAAAGCACCTATCAGCGTATCAAGCAACAACTCATTGAAACAAAACGCATTAATCCAGGAAGAGGCCGCGGGGGGTCAGTGACACTCGCGCCGACTGAGGATACGGTCGTGCATATTGAGAAGTTCGGGGCCCAACCTACGCAACCAAAAACGAAAGATTTGCAGCCCAACCAAGCCCCCAATCCCGAGATTGACTATGCGGATGCCTTGTGGAAAGCAGCAGACAAGCTACGCGGGAATATGGAACCAAGCGACTACAAACATGTTGCATTGGGTCTAATATTTCTCAAGTATATCTCCGATTCTTTCGAAGCCCGACACGCCGAACTGTTGGAGGAGGATCCATTAGCAGCGGAAGATAAGGACGAATACATTGCCGATAACATCTTTTGGGTGCCAAAAGAGGCTCGCTGGTCGCATCTGAAAGCAAATGCCAAACGCCCACAGATTGGTACTTTAGTCGACGATGCTATGAGGGCAATTGAAAAAGATAACGAATCACTGAAAAGCGTTTTACCTAAAGAATATGCTCGCCCTGCGCTCAACAAGGTAATGCTGGGTGAACTAATTGATCTCATTTCAGGAATAGCGCTGGGTGAAGGTGAAAACAAGTCCAAGGACGTACTTGGACGAGTTTATGAATATTTCCTCAGTCAGTTTGCGGGTAGCGAGGGTAAGCGCGGGGGAGAGTTCTATACACCGCGCTCAGTAGTCCGACTTCTGGTGGAGATGCTTGAACCCTATCAAGGACGAGTATACGACCCATGCTGCGGTTCAGGGGGTATGTTTGTTCAGAGCGAAAAGTTCGTGCGAGAGCATGGCGGGCGCATCGGCGATATAGCTATTTATGGCCAAGAGAGCAACTACACAACATGGCGATTAGCAAAAATGAACTTAGCTGTTCGCCGCATCGACGCCGACATATCGTGGAATAACGAAGGCAGCTTTCATAAAGACGAATTTGCGGCTAAACGTGGCAACGATGGTGCGCCTATAAAAGCTGACTTCATACTTGCTAACCCCCCGTTTAACATCTCTGACTGGGGGGGCGAACGGTTGAAGGACGACGTGCGCTGGAAGTTCGGTATACCACCTGCCGGAAATGCCAATTACGCCTGGCTTCAGCACATATACCATCACCTTGCACCGTTTGGAACCGCTGGAGTGGTGCTGGCCAATGGCTCGATGAGTTCAGGCCAAAGTGGCGAAGGAGATATCCGTAAAGCCATGATTGAGGCAGATACAGTGGACTGTATGGTCGCTCTGCCGGGACAGTTGTTTTATTCAACGCAAATTCCCGCCTGTCTATGGTTTTTAGCACGCGACAAATCCAACGGCAAAGCAGGAAAATCGCATCTAAGGGATCGCCGTGGCGAAGTGCTATTTATAGACGCCCGAAATATGGGACAACTGGTGGATCGTACCCGCCGCGAACTTACAGATGACGATGCACTGAAGATCGCAACCACTTATCATGCTTGGCGCGGGGAGCAAAATGCCGGTAACTATCAAGACATACCTGGTTTTTGCAAATCATCTACATTGGAAGAGATTCGCGAGCATGGCCATGTACTAACGCCTGGGCGCTACGTCGGTGCCCAAACAGCGGAAATCGATAGTGAAGTATTCTCCGAAAAAATGCAGCGATTGAGCGCTGAGTGGAGACAATGGCAAAAGGAAGCTACGAGACTGACGACCGTAATCGAAGCCAATTTGAAGGAGCTTGGATATGGCGGGTGAGTGGCAGGATGTTTCTCTTGGTGATTTATTTAAGGTAAAGCACGGCTTCGCTTTTAAAGGCGAACATTTTACCAACGAGAAGCACAAAACCGTTCTCGTCACACCCGGAAACTTTGCTGTTGGCGGGGGATTTAAGGACGAAAAACGAAGGTATTACCGCGGCCCGATTCTTGGCGACTACATACTGAAACCGGGTCAGATTGTCGTTACAATGACGGATCTCAGCAAGGAAGCCGACACCTTGGGTTTTGCTGGTCGTATCCCTGACGACTCCAACACTTGGCTTCATAACCAGCGAGTTGGGCTTTTGGAGTTCAAGCATAAGGCGCCTGCTATTCCTCGATTTGTCGAATATCTTCTGCGATCCCATGAATATAGATCATGGGTAATCGGTTCGGCTACAGGAACAACTGTGAAGCACACGTCTCCAGGTAGAATTGAGAGTTTTACCACCCGTATTCCTCCGCTAGCCGAACAACGGGCTATTGCCTACATCCTAGGATCTTTTGACGACAAGATCGCACTTATCCGCCAAAGAAATCAGACATTAGAGTCTATGGCTCGTGCGCTTTTTCACGACTGGTTCGTCGACTTCGGTCCAGTCCGCGCAAAAGTGGAGGGCCGAGGGCCCTATTTGCCCACTGAAATCTGGAAAATTTTTCCCAAACGCTTCGATGCGAGTGGTAAGCCAGAAGGTTGGGATGAAAAACCGCTAAGTTCAATGTTTACCATTATCGGTGGTGGAACACCAAAAACCTCTGTCACAGAATATTGGGGCGGTGATATACCTTGGTTTTCGGTAGTCGATACACCATCGGCTAGCGATGTATTCGTGATCACAACCGAGAAGTCAATTACAGAACAGGGGTTAGCAGAGAGCTCCGCCAGGCGTGTTCCGAAAGGTACAACCATTATTTCCGCCCGGGGCACGGTTGGAAACCTCGCGATTACTGGATGCCCTATGACATTCAATCAATCATGCTACGGCTTACAAGGCGTTGCGGGCATAGGTGACTATTTTGTTTACCTAACGGCACAGCAGATGGTGGATCAACTTAAGTCGATGGCACATGGCTCCGTTTTTTCTACTATTACTCGACAGACATTTGAAGCAATTAAACGTCCGCTCCCGCCTCCCGAAATAATTAAAAAATTTGAGGCCTTGGTTTTAGAGTGGTTTGAAGAGATTTTTTCCAGCGTAGAAGAGTCTCGCACCCTCGTCTCCCTCCGCGATACGCTATTGCCAAAGCTGATTTCAGGCGAGCTTCGTATTAAAGATGCCAAGCGTTTTATAGAAGACAATATATGAATTTGGACTGGTGCCCCGGTATACGCGACGCTTGCATGCACTGGCGTGATGCAGAGATGCTGCAACAGACATTCGAGGCGTTGGAACGAACCCTAGAACAAGACAATGACGCATGTATTGACTGTGCAAAGTCAATCGTCGAGGTATTCTGCCGCATAATCGTAGACGAACTTGATTCTCCAACCCACCCTATTAAACCTAAAGCGAGTGCACCAGACTTCGGGGAATGGGTTGGCGCTGCAGTGCGCGTTTTGAAACTTGGCGAAAATCAGAACAACAAATTTCTAAAGCTGGTTTCGCAGCATCACAAGTTGACTACCGCTCTAGGCGACCTCCGCAATGAGTCAGGCCCGGTAAGCCATGGACGAGACGGCTTTCTTAATAAGCTTTCAATCCATCATAGGCGTTCGTCGATCTTGGCGGCCGACGCCCTCGTAACTTTTTTACATCAGGCATACCTAGAAACCCACCTCGACCCTGTCAATTCTCGCGAGCCATGGGAACGATTTGAAAGTTTTAATCAACTAATAGATGAACATGTAAGGTTAACGCTGGAAATAGACGATGATGGAGACTCAACGCTTCAGATTCTCTTACCTAGCAATGAGTCTCTGTCTCTAAACATACCTATCAGCCGACTGCTTTATCTACTTGATCGCGATGCGTACATCGAAGCCCTGATCGCTGCGCGCGGCGTGCCTGTCACGATCGCGGATCAAGCCAAAGAAGCAGGAGAACTCTAATGGCTTTTCTATCAGAGGCTCAATTAGAAACAGCGCTACTTGGTCAACTAGCTGCATTGCAATACGTCTGTATATCAGATGATTTGATTGGCCCGGATAGCAAACAGCCGGAAAGAGAATCATATGACGAGGTGGTACTTAAGACGCGTTTCACCACAGCAATAGCTCTACTTAATCCTAGTTTCCCTCCCGAAGCACAGGCAGATGCTGTACGTCGCGTAATACAATCTGAAATGCCCAACCTGCTGGATGAGAACCATCGCCTTCATCGTCTGCTAACGGAAGGTGTTGATGTTGAATATTATGCCGAGGATGGTACTTTAACTGCGGGCAAAGTTCGACTAATCGACTTTGATGACCTGACGAGTAATGACTGGCTGGCGGTGCGGCAATTCGTAGTAGTATCAGGGCAAATAAAGCGTAGGCCGGATGTGGTGATATTCGTCAATGGCCTGCCATTAGTAGTAATTGAGCTAAAAGCGCCTAGTAGCGAGAACGCATCTTTAATCGGCGCTTTTAATCAGCTACAAACATATAAATTGCAAATCTCGGCGCTATTTCGTACAAATGCATTTCTCGTGACCTCGGACGGACTTTCGGCTCGAATTGGATCGCTTTCCGCCGATCTAGAACGATTTATGCCATGGCGCACTGTTGACGGCCAGGAAATTGCGCCGCTAGGAACTCCGGAACTGACAACCTTAATTGACGGTGTTCTCGATCAATCGCGGCTACTTGAGTTGCTACGGAACTTCACAGTTTTCGGTAAAACCAGCGGAGGCTTGAATAAGATAGTCGCTGGTTATCATCAGTTTCACGCGGTGAAGAAGGCTGTCGCTTCCACGCTCCGAGCGAGCTCAACCAGTAAGGTTGCCCCGTCATCAACCCATGATTTGACCAACGTCGCGAACCAAGCGTCGGGGAATCATAAGGCTGGAGTGATTTGGCACACTCAGGGTTCAGGGAAGAGCCTGCTCATGGCTTTTTACGCAGGCGTTTTAGTAGTAGAGCCACAAATGGCCAATCCTACTCTAATAGTACTCACAGATCGCAATGACTTAGACGATCAGCTTTTTGCTACGTTCGCGATGTGTGAAGATTTAATCCGACAGACTCCTGTACAGGCCGAGAGCCGAAAACATCTCCGCACACTACTAAGCAGGGCCTCTGGGGGAGTTATTTTTACTACCTTGCAGAAATTTTCCCCTCCTGCGACAGAGACTGATTACTCACCACTTACAAATCGCTCAAATATAGTTGTCATTGCTGACGAGGCACATCGTAGTCAGTATGGTTTCAAAGCAAAGTTCGCAAGCAAAACTGGTGAGATAGCCTACGGGTTTGCCAAACACCTACGAGACGCTGTACCCAATGCATCTTTCATTGGTTTCACGGGCACGCCAATCGAAGCTACCGACGTTAACACACCAGCAGTCTTTGGTGACTACATCGACATCTACGATATTAGTCGTGCAGTAGAGGACGGCGCAACTGTACCAATCTACTATGAGTCAAGGCTGGCCCGTATCGAACTAGATGAAAATGAAACGCCACATATTGATGAGGAAATAGAGGCGCTTCTAGAAGATGAAGAAGAGTCCGATGCAGAGCGTACTAAACAGAAGTGGAGCACCGTAGAGGCCCTTGTAGGCAGCGAAAAGAGGCTGACTTTAGTGGCCACCGATTTAGTGCATCACTTTGAAGATCGTATTGCAGCACTTGATGGTAAAGCGATAATTGTATGCATGAGCAGAAAAATCTGCATCGACCTCTACGACTCAATCGTAAAGCTGCGCCCAAGTTGGCACAGTACAGATGATAATGCTGGCACAATCAAAATCGTCATGACGGGCAATGCCTCCGATCCCGCTGAATGGCAACAACACATTGGTAATAATGCTCGTAGAGATTTACTTGCTAAACGTGCGCGCGATGCAAGTAACTCACTCAACCTTGTGATCGTATGCGACATGTGGTTAACCGGCTTTGATTCCCCAAGTATGCATACTATGTATATTGATAAGCCCATGCGTGGCCACGGCTTGATGCAGGCAGTCGCTCGCGTTAACCGCGTGTACCGAGATAAGCCGGGGGGGCTTATCGTAGACTACATTGGTATCGCACAGAATCTAAAGTCCGCGCTAGCGCAGTATTCGAAACACGATCAAGACAAGACGGGAATAAACGAAGCCGAAGCTATAGCCGTGATGCAGGAAAAATACGAAGTAGTTAGGGATATGTTCCATGGGTTTGATTACCGCACAGTTTTGGACGGCTCGCCCAGTGAACGCCTAAAAATGATGGCGGGGGCCATCGAGTGGATTCTTAACAAACAGCAGCAATGGGCCTCTGTGGAAAAGACACATGAAGCCAAAAGAAAGGCACAGCGACGCTTTGCAGATAGTGTTCTTGCGCTTTCTAAATCATTTGCCTTGGCAGCCAGTTCGGATGAAGCAAGGGTTATCCGGGAAGAGGTGGGATTTTTCCAGGCAATTCGTATTGCATTGGTGAAGACTGCTTCTGGCACCGGCGTGCTAAAGCAGGATCGGGAGTTAGCTATCCAGCAGATTGTTAGCCGCTCAGTGGTTTCCACTGAGATAGTCGATATTTTGGCTGCCGCAGGCTTACAGACTCCGGATATATCCATTCTCTCGGACGAATTTCTTGCAGAAATTCAACAAATGGACAAGAAAAACTTGGGATTGGAGGCCCTTCGTAAGTTGCTTAACGATAGTATTCGTTCCCGAACTCGGACAAACGTAGTAGAGACGCGTGCCTTCAGTGAAAGATTAGAGGATGCTATATCACGTTATCACGCGAACGCCATTACCACCGCTGAAGTTCTTCAGCAATTAATAAACCTTGCACGAGATATCCGCGCCGCACGAAGCAGGGGCGAGGAACAGGGATTGTCCGATGAGGAAATTGCTTTTTACGATGCTCTGGCCGAAAACGAATCAGCGTTGCAGGTGATGGGAGATGAAAAGCTGCGTTTGATTGCTTATGAATTATTGGTCAGCCTGCGTGAAAATGTTTCCGTAGACTGGGCACATCGTGAGTCAGCTAGAGCTAGGCTTCGTGTACTAGTCAAGCGCATCCTTCGTAAATACGGCTATCCCCCAGATTTGCAGGATGTTGCAGTGCAGACGGTGTTGCAACAAGCAGAAGCACTATCATCCACATGGAGCCATAACTAAGTCAGAGGCCATCAATAAATGGTCTCTGGATGACTAAGATACGACGCGGTAGGGACCACAATCACCTACCGCCCCGTACAATCCCTACGTTAGTCGCTCCCTCACGTGGTGCCTGTCTCAGGCCAAGTCGTCTCGACAGCTACTCAAATGATCAGAGGCGTGCGAACAAGGCTAGTACTTTGCTGAATCGCGCCTGGCTTTGTAGAGATCGTGGAGGGCCTTAAATGGGCAAGCTGCTCGTCTACCCCATGCAATTCCGCATGGTATTCCAATCGGTATTCCAATTAAAACCAAGTCTTTACATAAATCATATAAATCAATAGCTTACTAAACTAATTCAACTTACCCCGGCCACTACATACGAAGCACCACCAAAACCCGCTTCGTGCAGGTTTTGCTGTTTCTGGGCTCCTGGAAACACACCGCCGAATGAGCCTTCGGATTTTTCCCGCAAGCCATCGCGCCCTTGATGAACTGGTGCTCATCAATCGACACGACTAGCCTTGAAACGTCGCTGCAAAATCAGCGACCGGGTTTAGCAGCTCGGTTAATATCAAGGCATGCAATGCCACCATCCGTTCAAGCGAAGCATCTTGCGTCCGCTTGTCCGCGTTATGGCGGCTGTGCGTGGGGCACTTTCGAGTGCGCTGGGTTCCTTGATTCCTGGTCTGCTAACCCGCGTACGGTCGCCACCCTTTTCGTTTAGCAGCGATGTCTGGCGACTCCACCAATCAAGGAGTTGCACTCATGAAAAAGAACAGTCCCAATCCTCCGAGCCCGGGCCAATCCTGCACGGACATCTTCTGCATCGCTCAAGGCATCGACCCCGAAACCCTGCTCGTACAGGCCTGCGAAACCCTCGCCTCACTAAACGTGCTCACTACTGACCTGGCTTTCGAACTTGACGGCGCCTTTCGCCATAAACTTCTGGCCACTCAGCAATTGAGTGTATTGGGCGAGTTGCTAGTAACTCGCGCACTGGACATTCTCGTGCCAACGGCAGACTCGAAACCGCAGGGAAGGACGTCTTCCGAGTATTAAAAAATAGCGATCCAGCGGGAAAGCGCCAAAAAGTAAAAACAGGTAAGCGGGCTATTTTCTTCGAAAATAAATCCGTCACCTTTTTCCAAATACGAAGCACCACCAAAACCCGCCTCGTGCGGGTTTTGTTGTTTCTGGGCCCCTGGAAACACACCGCCGAATGGGCCTTCGGATTTTTCCCGCAAGACATCGCGCCCTGCATGAACTGGCGCATGCCCCCCCACAAAGATAGCCTTCCCTGGTTGCTGCTCATCAGCAACCGGCTTTGACAGGCCGAAAAGTGTAACCTTTCACTCCCCTTGATACGTCGGCATGCTTCGCGCATTCCGCCTCGTTCATGGCGGCTGTGCGTGGGGCATCTTCGGGTGCGCCGGGTTCCTACACTTCCGGTCTGTCAACCCGCGTACAGCTGCCACCCAAACCTGTTTGACAGCAGGGGATGGCAGCTCCCGTCACCAGTGTAGGAGCGTCACCATGAAAAAGATCACTCCCAATCCCCCATGCCCAAGCCAATCCGGCGCGGATATCTTCTGTATCGCCCAAAACATCGACCCCGAAACCCTGCTCGTACAGGCCTGCGAAACCCTCGCCTCGCTGAACGCACTCACAACTGACCTGGCTTTCGAGCTGGATGGCGCCTATCGCCATAAGCTTCTGGCCACCCAGCAACTGAGCGTCTTGGGTGAGTTGCTGGTGACGCGCGCACTGGACATTCTTGTGCCAACAGCAGATTCAGAAGCAGCGGGAAGGACCGCTTTCCAATCCTGAAATAGCCATCCAGCGGGGACGCACCAAAAGTCAGAAAAAGGTGAGCGACCAATTTCCCAACAATAAGGCCGCCACCTTTTTCCGAACGACGAATAATCAGGCTTTCAGAAAAATTCTCTTCGCCAGTTCATGGACGATTGACCCACTAAAATTAAAACACTTCTCAATCGCTCACAAAACAAATTAGCCAGCTAACTTTCTAATATCCATTCGAATAGACGAACAACAATACTTTAACTTTTTTGACACGCCCCGCCTAAATACCCTCTTTATTTTCACAAATATTTTACATAGCCCTTTTTAAGATGATTCCACTACGACATTATCGTCATGCGAGTCGCTTAAGGAGTGGATATGGCAGGCTTAATGGCGTCAGTTAACAGTCGCACCCAGCTGGTAGGTCAAAATCGCCTGGAACTATTGCTATTCCGATTTAACGACCGCCAACTGTACGGAATAAATGTATTTAAAGTCCGGGAGGTCATTCGCTGCCCAAGGCTATCGATACTACCTAAGTCTAATATCAATATTTGTGGAGTAGCGAATATTAGAGGCACCAGTATTCCAATACTGGACCTGGCGATGGCGACCGGACTGCCGGGCGTCAAGGACACTGAAAGTGCCTTCGTCATTCTTACGGAATATAACAGCCGCGTGCAGGGCTTCCTGGTGTATGCCGTTGAACAGATTGTCAATTTGAACTGGGAAGACATACATCCGCCGCCCAAGGGCAGTGGCGAAAACAACTACCTGACGGCTGTTACGCACACAGGCAACCAACTGGTCGAGATTATTGATGTAGAAAAAGTCTTGACCGAGATATCGCCATCGTCCGAGGAAATCTCATTGGGTGTAGTCGATGACGAGGTGAGCCGGTTGGCGCGACAGTTACGCGTTCTGACCGTAGACGACTCCATGGTGGCCCGTAAACAGGTCACCCGTTGCCTGGAAACCGTCGGCGTTGAGGTCGTCGCATTGAATGATGGTCGACAGGCTCTGGACTATCTTCGCGCAATGCTCGAGGAAGGCCGCAAGCCGGATGAAGAGTTTTTGATGATGATTTCAGACATCGAAATGCCAGAGATGGACGGCTACACATTGACTGCCGAAATCCGCAACGACCCTCGTATGGCGAACCTGCACATTGTGCTGCATACCTCGCTGTCCGGTGGGTTCAACCAGGCCATGGTCAAGAAGGTGGGCGCCGATGACTTCCTGGCGAAGTTTCGTCCCGATGACCTGGCTGGCCGCGTGGTAGCCCGTATCAAAGCAACCAGCGTCTGTTGATTTCAAAGATCGTACGTTCGAGACAAGGAGGCTTTATATGTATATAACACCAAGAACCGTCGACCTGAACGATCCATCACAGAAAGATCAACTAGCTGCACGCGTTCCCGCCCAGCGTTATGGCTTTAAAAACACCGAGTCACTATGGCTCGAAGATAATGCAGTGCATGAACACGTTTAACCTAGCCCCCAAGCTGTACCGTCAACTGTAGCTGGACTTTCAAGTAACAGCTCAGCGACGCAAGCAGCAGATGATTATTTAGCCGCGCGTGCAAAACATATTGGCTTGTCAACATCAGAGGATGCTGGCAACTATTACTGTGGGCGGGAGACATCATGAAATTCAACTCATTGCAGACTCGGATCTGTTTCACTGCAGGCATCTGCCTGTTTATATCATCGGCGAGCCTGGTGCTATATGGACTGTTCTCTTCCACGGCCAGCGAAAAATACGTAGCCGGCGAAGTATCTGCACTTATTGAGAATTCAACCATACGCGAAGTGCAGAACCTGGCAGAGTCACGGGCCAACGCTATTCAGGCAAAACTGCAAAGTGCACTGGATGCGGCGAGAACACTGGCCAATGCATTTGCGGCCAGCAAAACCGCACAAAGCTCACTTTTATTAGGCCGTGAACAGATCAATACGATGTTGCTCAGCGTGCTTAAAGATAACCCCGACTTCAACGGCACTTATTCCTGCTGGGAGCCGGACGCCTTGGACGGTCAGGATCAGGCGTTTCGCAATGGCGAAGGCGGCAATAACCCACTGACCGGGCGCTTCACGCCTTATTGGACACGCAGTTCGGACGGCCATATCGCGGTTCAACCCTTGGTGGAGTATGACTCCCAGGCCCGTCATCCCAATGGCGTCCCCAAAGGCGGCTGGTACACGGGGCCCCGCGACACCCAGAAAGAAAGTGTATTGGACCCCATCCCGTACGTCGTTCAAGGCAAGAACGTGTGGCTGACCACGCTTTCAGTGCCGATCACCGCCAATGGCAAATTTTATGGGGTAGTCGGCGCAGACTTCGATATTGCCTTCATCCAGAAGCTCAGCGAACAAATGTCAGCCGACCTTTACGGCGGCAAAGGTTCCGTCTCGATCCTGAGCAATCAGGGGCTGGTGGTTGCAGACAGCCAGAGGACCGATCTGATCGGCCAACCCTTGAAGGGGCTGTTGCCCGATACCTGGGAAAAAACCCTGGCCGATATCCAGAGCGCGCGCGGTGTCGGGCAGTTCAACAAGGACAGTCAGAACATCGAAGTGTTGATGCCGATTCAGCTGGGCCGCACGGGCAAGCCATGGGCCATATTGATTCGCCTGCCCAAGGCCGTGGTGATGAGCCAGGCGATCGCCCTGGAGCAGGAAATGCAATCGCGCAGTGTCAGCAACAGTGTCTGGCAGGTGTCGGTGGGCGTAGTCATTTCCTTGCTGGCCCTGGTGGCGCTGTGGTTTGCCACCGCAAAAATTGTCGGGCCGATTCGTGAGGCAGCCGCGTTGGCGGCGAGTATCAGCTTGGGTGATTTCTCACGCCGTCTGGTTCAAAAGTCTGAAGATGAAGTCGGACAGTTATCTTTTGCCCTGAATGACATGTCAGAAAGTCTGCAACGCCAGGTGCGAATCGCCGAGCGCATTTCCGAAGGTGACCTGGACCTGGAGGTTCGCCTCTCATCCCCCCAGGACGCCCTCGGCAAATCATTGGAGAAAATGGTCAGCAACCTGAATAACCTGATTTCGGAAGTCCAGGTCAGCGCGACTCAAATCACCGGCAGCTCCGCCCAAGTCACCGAGTTGAGTCAGTCGCTGTCCGATGGGGCGTCCAATTCGGCTTCGTCGATCACCGAAATCAGCGCCGTGATGACGCAGATGGCCGCACAGACCACCGACAACGCCGCCAATGCGAGGAAGGCTGACGAACAGTCCCAGGCTTCACGGGCCGACGCTGGCGAAAGTGACAAGTTAATGAGCGAGCTGATTGCCGCCATGGCCGAAATTGACAACTCCGGCAAAGACATCACCGCCATCATCACCACCATCGACAACATCGCGGCCCAAACCAACCTGCTGGCGTTGAACGCTGCGATTGAAGCGGCCAGAGCCGGAGAGCTTGGCCGGGGATTTGCCGTGGTCGCCGACGAAGTCCGCAGCCTGGCGGCACGCAGCGCCGAAGCCGCTCAGCAAACCGCCGCCCTGATCGCCGACTCTTCAGTCAAGACCCAGCGCGGCATGGTCATTGCCGGCCGTACCGCCGACTCGCTGAGAAATATCGTCAGCGGAACCAGTGCGGTTTCGAGCCTGGTGTCATTGATCTACCAGGCATCAAGCGAGCAGGCATCCGGCTTGCAACAGGCCAGCATCGGCCTTGAGCAGATCGATGAGGTGACTCAGCAGAATCAGTCCAACTCCCAGGAGTGCGCGGTGGCGGCCAAGAACCTGTCGGAACGGGCAAATACCATGCAACGCGGTCTCAGCCGCTTCAAAGTCAAAAGTTCCTAGCAGGTCGGTTACCGTCAAGGAGGAGCTATGCCTGAACCAAAAAACTACAAGATCAGCTTTATCCATCAGGGTCAGGAGAGGGAGATCTACCTCACTTTGATGGATTGTCACGATGCCTACAAATGGCGATACATTGCCGATAGCCTGGGCATCAACTATTGCAGTTCCGACGGGCGCTTCATGCTTTCACATGCCATAAAAAACCTTGTAGAAGCCAAGGGAGTCAGCAAGGTCGTGGTACAAACAATGCCAGAGTCGAGCGACCACTGACCCGGGACAGGCTGACCATTGTCGCCCGCGCCCTGGCCCTCCATCGGCGCCGGCTTCGTACGCAACGCCGTGTGGGATCACCTGCACGGTCCCCCCCCTGGCGCCACTGACCGGTACCTCCTCCCACAAAAACCTCACACTCATTCACGAATTATTAAGAATCCCCCTCGTATACTCACCGATTGCCCGGACCGTTCCCCCGAACGGTCCCCTGCCCCGGTAGCCAGAATCCATGACGCGTTCCGCTCCTCTGCTGCTCCTGCTTACTGCGCTGTTGTTCTTCTTCGCCCTTGGCAATCACGAGTTGCAAGGCTCGACCGAGGCCCGTGTGGCCGGGATCGCCATGGCCATGCACCTGGATAACGATTGGGTGGTGCCGCGATTGTTCCGTGAACCCTTCCTGGAGAAACCGCCGCTGAGCCTGTGGCTCGACGCCGGGGCGATCCGGCTGTTTGGTGGCACCACGTGGGCAGTGCGCCTGGCGTCGGCGTTTGCCGGGCTGTTCAGTGTGATGCTGCTGTACGGGATGCTGCGCAAGTTTGGCCGGCCCAAGACCCTGGCGTTTGTCGCGGCGCTGATGCTGGCGACCATGGCCAGTTACTGGAGCAACGTACGCGGCGTCGGTGAAGATTCGCTGCTCACCCTCGGGGTCACCATGGCCCTGCTGGCGTTCTATCAGGCCAACCGCCCCGCCTCGGAGCGCGACCGTTCGAACCTGGGCACCTGGTTGCTGTTTACCCTGGGGATGGTGATCGCCACCTTGAGCAAAGGTGTGCTGGGCCTGGCCATGCCGGGTATCGTGATCTTCGTCTATTTGGCCAGCACCAGCCTGATGGATAAACAATTCAAGCTGGGCGACTGGGTCAAACCCGGGCTATTCACGCTGCTGGCGCTGGTGCCGCTGATGATCTGGCTGGGTTTCCTGTACCAGCGCGACGGGCTGCAAGCGGTACGTGAAGTGCTGTTGACCAACAGTGTCGGACGCTTCAGCGGCTCGTTTGTCGAAGCCGGTCACTACGAGCCGTTCTATTACTACATCGTCAAACTGCCCGAAGCCTTTTTGCCCTGGAATATTCTGGTGTACCTGGGGCTGTGGCACTTCCGTAAAAGCCTGGTGCGCAACCGCTACCGGCTGTTTTTCAGCGTGTGGCTGGTGGCGCAGTTCACCCTGCTGACGCTCGCCTCCAGCAAGCGCACGGTTTACCTGATGGCACTGACGCCCGCCGCCGCAGTGCTGGCCGCCGAGTATGGTGGCGTCTTGCTGGGCTGGCTGAAAAGCCGCGGGCAGGTTTCCAACGTTGCCGAACACGTTTATGCCCATCGTCGCGGCCTGGTCGGTGGTTTTTTCACCCTGGTGATTGCCTGCTACCTGATTGCCGCTTTCTGGTTCGCGCCCAAGGCCGATGTGCGTCAGTCGTTTGTGCCGGTGATCAGCCAGATCCAGGCGATGCAGGCGCAGGGCAAGGAAGTGGTGCTGTATCAGGCCAACGAGCGAATCGCCGGCGCCGGGGTGTTCTACATGCAGGCCTATTTGACGATTCTGCAAACGCCGGAGGAACTCAAAAGTTACCTCGCGGCCAAGCCCGGCAACGTGGCCCTGGTGGACAATACTGACCGGCTGAACGTACCCGTGACGGTGGTCAAGGAGATGGCGATCAACCGTCAGCCGTACTATTTCGTCGAGCAGTAAGGCCTGTCACCACAGCGCCAGGTCGTACGTGAGGTAGACCCGGTAGTTGTCACGATCGCTCGCATAGGTCGAGCGATACGTGGCCTTGCGCAACTCGATACCTACACCTTTGAAGGTGCTGTCCTGGATCACGTAGCGCAGGTTGGTGTCCGACTCCCACTCGCGGGCTTCGCGCCCTTTGAAGTCACCGTTCTGGCCCTTGTAGTAGCGGGTCATGAAACTCAGGCCCGGCAGTACGGCGGCAAAATCGTAGTCATAGCGCAGCATCCAGGTTTGCTCACCGGCCTGGATGAATTTGCCGACACCGGCGTTGCTGAAGGAATACACCGTCGACACGCTGGCGTAGGGCAACGCGGTATCGCCGGTGACTTTCTGATAACCCACGCCCAACGCCTGCGGCCCTAGCCGGTAGGTGAACAACCCGCTGAACATGTCGCTGTCGACCTTGCCATTGCGCGCCTCGCCGGCTTCGTTGCTGATGAAGTAACGCAAGTCGCTGGTCAGGCTGCCGGTACCCACTGGCTGCTTGTGCACCAGGCCAAAGAACTGCTGGCGATAGAATTCGCGCATTTCGCCGTAGTACCAGGTGCCGCTCAGCTTGGGTGTGAAGGCGTAGGTGGCGCCGGCGAAATCAAAGTCGCTGCCCTTTTTGCCGCTGTAGCCCTGGGGGTAAATATCCACGCTGTCGGTCGAGTTTCGCAGCTTGAACTTGTCCAGATGCCCGGCGTGCACGTACAGGTTACGGACGCCGCTGTACTCGACTTGAGTGCCCTGGAACGTTTGTGGCAACAGCCGGCCATCGTTGTACACCAGCACCGGAATCTTCGGCAGCAGCGTGCCGGTTTTCACCACGGCTTCACCGATGCGCATCTTGGCGGTCACGCCCAGGCTTGAGAATTCGCTGGCCGCGCGGCCATCGTCGTGCACCGGCAACAACCCGGTGCCGGCATGGGCGCGGCTGGAGTCGAGCCTGATCCCCGACAACCCCAACGCATCAAGGCCGAAACCCACCGTGCCTTCGGTATAACCCGATTGCAGGTTGAGCAAAAAGCCCTGGGCCCACTCCTTGCGGTCCTCGCCGCCGTCGCGGTAACCGTCGTTGAAATAGTAATTGCGCAAGGTCAATTTGCCGTGGGAATCCTCCCAGAAACCCTGGGCCATCAGTGCCGGTGACAGGCTCGCCAGCAAGCCCGTGCACACCACCCCTCCCCTCGTGAAAAGCTCACGCATAACCGTCTCCCGAATGCCGTATTGTGGTTTTTTATGGGCAGTTGCTGCCTGCGATACGCTGGACGGCGCGTCGCATTGCGGCGGACACTAACGGCTCCTCGAACGCCCGGCAACGTTATGCGAGAAGCGCATCAGGCTATGCGCAAAGCCCTCAAACCACAGGAAAATCACGGTGAATCTCAAGCAGCTCGAAGCCTTCAAGGCGATCATGTCCACCGGCTCGACCATCGGTGCGGCGACCCGCATGGGCCTGTCGCAATCCGCGGTCAGCCGGTTGTTGAGCCAGTTGGAAGAGGCATTGGGTTTCGCGTTGTTCCTGCGCAAAAAGGGCCGTTTGATGGCGACCCCGGAGGCTGAAGAACTGCTTGCCGAAGTGGCCGGCCTGGTGGACGGCATGCAGCGTATCCAGCGCCTGGCAGATGAAATGCGCGTGGGCCGTTCGCGCAAGAGCCTGATCAAGGTCGGGGTGCCCACCAGCATGACCCAGGAGCTGCTGCCGCGGATCGTCGCCGAGTTTCTCAAGGGCCGGGAAGACATCGTCGTCGAGTTGCTGACCGGTTCCTACGACATGATCGAACGGGCCGTGCTCGACCGCTCTGCCGACCTCGGTTTTGTGCGCTTGCCTACCGAGATTCCCGACTTCGAGATTGAACCGGTGCTGGAAACCGAAGGCGTATGCGTGATGCCCGCTGACCATCCGCTGACCCGCCACGCCTGCATCGAAGTGCAACACTTGCGAGACGTGCCGTTGGTGATGCTGGGCCGGCAACGGGCTCTGCGGGCGGAGTTGAACCAGGTGTTTCGCGCAGCCAACCTGACGCCACAGGTGCGGGTGGAAGTGCACTCGGTGGGCGCCGCGTGCAGCTTTGTCGCCGAGGGGCTGGGGGTGTCGATCGTCAATGGTTTGCTGGCCAGCCACTTCATGCATTTGCCGATTGTGGTCCGCCCGTTTCGACCGGCATTGCCCTATGCATTCGGCCTGGCGTTTCGCGCCGATGAACCCAGGTCCAAGGTGGTGACGGCGTTTGCACAGCACCTCAAGAGCCGCCTGGCCGCACAAAACGCATAGCCCAACCCAGCCCGCGCATAACGTTGTCGCCGTTAAAACTTTGCCCTAGTGTCCGCTCCACAAGTGTCACCCGACACAACAATAACAGCGCACACCGGGGCAACCAGCATGACCGAACCGCAGATCGTCCGTACCCACTCGCCCACTGAAACGCCGGTGGCAACACCCGCGCAGCGCAAGCAGATCAACCCGGCCATCATTTTGTTGAGCATCGTGCTGCTGGCTGTCGCCTTCACCTACGCGGTGAACTCGGGCAAGTTCCAGCGCCAGAACGGCCTGGTGGTTCCGGGCTCCTATCAGGTGCTGGAAAAGCACGACTCCCTGGGCCAACTGTTCTCCCTGGAACCGCGCAAAGCCAGCGATACGGTCGCTCGGCCGGTATCGTTGATCGAGGGCTTCATGGCCATCCCCCAAGGCATCGAAAAACGCGCCGCGCTGATTTTCATGGTGCTGTTCATCGGCGGGATGTTCGGCGTGCTGAACAAGGCCGGTGTGATTGATGCCGGTCTTGAACGCCTGTTGGGGTTGACCCGGGGCAATATCTACGTGCTGGTGCCCAGCCTGATGCTGGTGTTTTCCGCCGGCAGCACCTTCATGGGCCTGGCCAAGGAATTCATCCTGATCGTGCCGTTGATGGTGGCCATGGCCAACCGCCTGGGGCTGTCGAACCTGATCGGCCTGGCCATCGTGACCATCTCGGTGAAGGTCGGCTACCTGGCCTCCATCTCCAACCCGGTTGCGCTGTCCGTGGCGCAGCCGATGGTGGGGCTGCCGATTTTCAGCGGCCTGAGCATGCGCGTCCTGGCCTACTGCACGTTCCTGCTGGTGGGCATCGCATTCGTGTTGTGGAGCATCCGCAAGCATGGGTTTGATGCCAGCGCGCAGATCACCTTCGAACGCAAACCGCTGCCCCTGCGCCACCTGCTGAACCTGATCGTGCTGGGGGCCGGCATTGGTTTCCTGGTTTACGCCTCGAACCGCTGGGCGTGGAAATACCACGAGCTGTCGGCGTTCTATCTGCTGCTGACCGTGGCGTTCAGCGTAATCGCCGGCCTGGGTGCCAGCACCGCCGCCAGCGCCTTTGTCGACGGCATGAAAAAGGTGCTGATCGCCGGTGTGTTGATCGGCCTGGCGACCGCCGTGGAAATCATCCTCAGCACCGGTCAGGTGCTCGACACCCTCGTCAACAGCCTCGCCAACCTGGTGGGCGATCATGGTCCGGTGGTTTCGGCCTACGGCATGTTCTTCGCACAACTGGGGCTGGATGTACTGATCCCGTCCACCTCGGGGCAGGCGGCGGTGACCATGCCGATCTTCGGGCCGTTGGGGCAACTCTCCGGTGTCAGCCCGCAAACCACAGTGTTCGCGTTTTTGATGGGCAACGGCCTGACCAACATGATCACCCCGACCTCCAGCGGCCTGTTGGTATTGCTGGCCACCGCCAACGTCGGCTGGGGCCAGTGGGCACGCTACATCCTGCCGCTGTTTCTGATATATGCGGTGCTGGCGATGGTGTTGTTGGCCATTGCCGTAGGCACCGGGTACTGAACCCATGAGTGTTTTCCCCATGCAGACGTTGCACAACCAGATGATCGCCATGCGCGACGGCATCCACCTGGCCACCGATATCTACTTGCCCCACGGCCCAGGCCCGTTTCCGGTGGTGATCGAGCGCACCCCCTACGACAAGAGCAAACCGTCGCGCTCGGAAGTCCAGCTCGACGGCCAGCACATTTCCCGCGAGCAAATGGCCGCGCGGTTCACGGCCCAGGGCTTTGTCGCGATCTTCCAGGATTGCCGCGGGCGCTATGCCTCCGAAGGCGTGTTCACCAAATACACCGCCGAGGGCGAAGACGGTTGCGACACCCTGGCCTGGATCGTCGAGCAGCCGTGGTGCAACGGCAAGATTGGCAGCATGGGCCTGTCCTACGCCGCCCACGCGCAACTGGCGATGGCCTGCCTGCATCCGCCGGGCCTCGCCAGCATGGTGCTGGACAGCGGCGGCTTCGCCAACGCCTACCAATGTGGAATTCGCCAGGGCGGCGCGCTGGAGCTCAAGCAGGCCACCTGGGCGTTTCGCCAGGCCAAGGAAAGCCCGGCGGCGCTGGCGGATCCGAAGATCCTCGAAGCCCTGGAACAGGAAGACATCCACCAGTGGTTCAAGCGCATGCCGTGGCAAGCCGGGCAATCGCCCCTGCGGCATGTGCCGGAGTACGAAGCCTATCTGCTGGAGCAGTGGGCCCACGGCGACTTCGGCCCATACTGGCAAGCGCCGGGCATTTACGCCGAGGGGCATTACCACGACCTGCCGGATATCCCGGTGCTGTTCATGTCCAGTTGGTACGACGCCTATGTCAGTTCAACCCTCGCCAACTACGCGGCGTTTTGCGCCAGCGGTACAGCGCAGCATCAGTTGATCATGGGCCCTTGGCTGCATGGTGATCGCAATATCACTCACAGTGGCGATGCGGAATTTGGTGCGCCAGCAGCCTTCGACGGGCAGGTGGCGAAAGACTGGCTGAGCTGCCGCCTGGACTGGTTTGAACGCACCCTCAAGGGTTCGCCGCTGCCCGTCTCCGCGGCAGTGAAGGTGTTCCTGATGGGCGGTGGCACCGGCGAGCGCGATCAACAGGGGCGCTTGCAACATGGCGGGCACTGGATCGACAGCCATCAATGGCCGCTACCGGATAGCCGGCAACTCACCCTGCACCTCACCGCACAACGCCAACTGCAACCTGAACCGCCGACCACCGAGGGCCAGCTCAGCTACCGCGCCGATCCGGCCGACCCGGTGCCGACCATCGGTGGCGCCCTGACCTCCGGCGCGCCGATTTTTGTCGGCGGCGCTTTCGACCAACGCGAGCGGGCGGATTTCTTCGGTACCCGGCGCGACCATCGCCCGCTGGCCGAGCGCAGCGATGTCTTAAGCTTCCAGACCGAGCCACTCAGCCACGACCTGATCGTCGCAGGCCCGCTGCGCGTGGAGTTGTGGATCGACAGCGATGCGCCCGACACCGACTTCACCGCCAAACTGGTCGACGTCTACCCGGACGGCTACGCCATGAACATTACCGACGGCATCCTGCGCACCCGTTACCGGAACACCTGGGAGCACCCCACCCTGCTGACCCCGGGTGAGCGGGTCAAGGTAGTGATCGAACCCTTCGCCACCTGCAATCTTTTCCAGCGCGGCCACCGGCTGCGCCTGGACATCGCCAGCAGCAACTTCCCGCGCTTTGACGTCAACCCCAACAGCGGCGAAGCACCCGGCCAGGCAGAACATCCCAGGGTGGCCCGCAATACGCTGCACCTGAGTACTGATTGCCCGTCACGCCTGATACTGACCGTGGTCGAGGCCTTGAGTAACTAACTACCGCCATCGATACGGCGAGACTGCGCACCCTCAGGGATCCATCAACCCTGAGGACCGGCCATGCCCGCCCAGCCCCCGAACACATCACCACTGCCCCCCGAACAACTGAACAACTACCTGCTGCAGATCGGTCATCGCTTGCAGGTTTTCCCCCACGGCCAGGCGCCCGCAGCGCAGTCCTCTGCCGAGTTGCTGGAGATGCAGGCGCTGCACGCGGCCCTGGCAGAAGAGAGCCGCTGGGGCCTGCAGAAGGTAAAAGTGCACTACACCGTACCCCGCAACTGGATGATCCACGGCGAGCAGGGCCTGTTGAACCGCACGCGCATCCGCACGGCGCTGCACAATAAACTGACCGCCATGGAAACAGAGCGGCGCCCCAACGGCCATTTGCGCAAAAACTGGATACTCGACAGCCATCAGTTGATGCTGGAGGCAGAGGCCAAGTTGAAGGTTGCAGATCGCTTGCTCAGCCCCGCCGACCAGTTGATGGTGACGAATATCGTCTTCGGCCCCGAGCGGCGCCCGGGCATCCATCGCCTGACGTTTCGCTACCGCCAGCAGACCATCGAGTTCGCCGGGATGTTCGTCCTCACGCGCAGCCAGACACCGGTCACCCACCTGGAGATCGAGGACGGTGATGTGTTGCTGTTCACCCCTTCCAGAGGCCTGGAGGCTTTCACCTCACTCAAACACCTGGACCGCACGCTGCAGGAGCGCATGAAGCAGACCGCCTGGCGCCAGGAACTGCTGCAACACCTGCCGCGCCGTTACCAGCACTTGCGCGCAGCGAGTATCTGGCCCCTGGTGCCAGAACCGATCGACAGCCTCCCGCTGAACGAACACACCTACAACGCCCTGCAGGACAAACAACATCAGGACATCGCGTTTGCCCTTGGCCTGGACGGCCACCCAGCGCCGGCAGACGTCGCCAGAATGACCCTCGAACTGGACCAGGCGCTGCGCTGCTCGCCTTGGGACCTGGCCTCGCGCCTGGAACTGCGCGCGCAACAATTACTGGAAAAACTGCTCCACGAATTCGCCCCCGACTGGTACCGCAGCGCCAATGAAGCTCAGCGCAAGACCCTCGCCGAACACCTGCGCACTTACGAACACCTCAGCCTGCAAGTGCTGGCGTTACTCGGCCCGGCGGCCTCGCCCGAGGCCATGGCACGTCTGCAAGTGCTTGAGCACCTGGATGACGACCTGGATATCCAGGGCCTGATCCCCGAGCAACTGCAGATCAGCACTGAGCGCACCCTGAAGTCAGGCAACTCGTACAACCAGCACAACAACCTGGTGCAATTGGCGATACGTGGCTTGCACCATGGCGATGAACAAACCGACTCCGAGTTTCTCAAACACACCTGGCTGACCTACGCCCAACAGCCCTTGCCGTCCGAGTTCCAGGACGTCACGCCGGCTTACCTGGCCGAGCTGTTGGCCAAGGTTCAACCAAGCCTGACCTTCGCCGAAGAACAAAAACGCGCCCACAGTCTGCCCGCCGTACAGGACGCCATGCAGCAGATGCTCGACAGCCGCCTGCACGCGCTGGCCTACAGTGCATCGTTGCAAAACCATATCAGCACTGACGACTACGCACTGCTGCAGACCCTCAGTGAAGGACCATCGCCCACACTCACCGCCTGCTGCCTGTTCCTGCACAAGGCGCCCCTCAAAGACCTGTGGGTGCTGCGCCAGACCGATGCAACGGGCGCGGTCAAACGCTTGCTGCTGTGCACGCCTCACGCCCCCCGCGCCGAACAGTTCCAGGCCTTTGGCAGCGAGCGGGAATTGCAGGCGCACATCCTCGGCTGGAGCCAGGAGGTAGCGTCCGTCCCCGGTTCGCGCAGCATGAAAGACTACCTGCTTGAACAACTGGTCAGCCGGATCCGGCCCAAATACAGCGCGATGCTTTCCGCCTTGGGTTTTACCCCGGCCAGCCTCGAGTATTTGATGATCAGTTTCGGCGCGCCCTCCACCTATGAAGCCTGCCTGGTGGAAATGAGTACCACGACGCTGGCCATGCAGGCCGATGAATACCTGCATCAGATGCCCAAGTGGCTGAGCCAGGCCTCGGTGGCGGACCGACAGAAACTCGCCGACCTCAAGGAACAGGCCACGGGCGCTGCACAGGCCTACGCCGCAAGCCCGGGTAGCCCGCAACAGTTTCCCGACTTCGACAGTTACTTGCACAAGGCGGCAAAAACCGCCCTCAATCAACTGCTCGGCCACCCGATCCCGGCGGTAGACCCAAACCTCGTGGGCGTGATCACCCCGCGCGAACGCGTCAGCTACACCACGCTGTACCGCAACGGCTACGACGCCAGCCTGGGCTTTATCAACCCTGACGCCAGCACCACCGCACAGTTCAAGGGACCGCCCGGCGTCGACCTGAGTCGACTCACCGCGCAAACGGTGAGCAACTCGGTCAGAGGCACCTGGATCGGTGATCGCTATGTCGCCGAGGTCGAGAAAACCCTGCTGGACCCGCAAGGCCCCCACTATGCATGGCGCCGCAGCATGGCCCTGGAGGTTGCCCAGTTGCACATGCGTGTCGCCGCGCTTGAGTGCTGCCTGCAAGGCTATCTGGCAACAACCGACCTGGCTTGGCTGGAAAAGAGCATCGACAGCCTGGCTGATAACAGCGAGGCCGTGCGCAATCGGTATCGGCTCTATCCGTTGCACATCAGCGGGCAAGTGATCGATGGCTGTTACCTGTTCCACCACGCCAACGACCTGCCCCTGCTCTACACCCCGCACGCACCGGACGGCATCGCCTTCAGGCCGCAACGGGAATTCAACGAACGCCTGAAAAACCTTGAAGGCATGGACACCTACTACATCAGCCGGGTCGCCAGCGCTGAGCGTGCGGCGTTCGCGCCGAGATTGAAAGCATTGCTGGCGGGCCTGCCGGCACAGCTCAAGGGCGTGTATTCCAAGCCGGTATTCGACGAAGTGCCTCGCACCGCACTGCCCCTCAAGAACCTGCATTACCACACCTACGACAAAAAGCTGCGCCACCGTATCGACGAAGTCAAAAGCACCACCACCGGGCGCTTGCAGATGATCATGGAACTGGTCAGCGTCATCGGTGAAATCACCATTGCCGTGCTGACCGCGCCCTTCCCGACACTGAGCCTGGCGTTGGGCGGGTTGCTGGTGTTCAAGGATTCGATGCTCGCCCTGCATGCCTACAGCCGCAACGACACCGCTGCCGCCCTGGGGCATTATCTGGGCGCGCTGCTCAATGCCGGCGGGGCACTGTTGACCGACCTGCGGCCCCTGCTGTTCGCCCCCGTCAAGCTTGCCCGTCCGCCGTTGCGCCATGTTGCCCGGGCGTCCAAGGATCAACAGGCAATGACCTTGATCAAGCAACTGCAGCCACAACCGCCATTGCCTCAGGGCATGCAGCCCGTGCTGTTTGCTGGCGACAACCTGTGGGCGTCCCACACCCCCGACAGCCTGGGGCGATTCCTGTTGTTTCGCTACGACAACACCAGCGGGCAATTGCGCTCCACCGGCAAGCTGGTGAACCAGACGGTGGACGGCCAGTGGCAGCGCTCCGGTGTCATCGGCGGTATGCCAGGCCCTGAAAGGCTTGGGCAGCCCTATGAATTATCGGAAAAGTTACGCAGGGACGTAGCGGCCGTCATCGCCCCCGAGGACAGGTCCGCGCTGTTCCAGCAGATCGCCTACCTGGATCGTGACCTTAATACCCACAGCATCTGGGTCTCGCGTCAGCAACTCGCCCCGGCACTCAAACAGCACCTGGACAACGTCAGGGCACTGACGGACGACGCCGACGCGTTTTTTGCACGGTTGCCCGCCGTGGTTCCCCGGGCCGAAACCTTGAACCCGGCGCCAGACATTGCCCTGCGTGATTTGCTCAAGCTGCTGATCGATGACGCCCACAACCTGGTGGTGGGCGAGGCACCGTTTTCCACCGTGGCTAAACAGGTGCTGATCGAAAACATGCAGTACCTGCGTGAATTCAACGTGACGGTTCTCTATATCGAGGCGTTGTGGCGCGACATCCACCATCTGAAAACCCACTCACGGTTTTCCAGTGGTTTCTCCAAACAGGCGGAGCGCCAGCTCAAATCCATCGACAAGGAAAACTACCGCGACCCCGAAGGGTTGCACGGCCACTGGATGCTGGTAAAAACCGCGCAACAGCACGGGA
Source organism: Pseudomonas sp. MWU16-30323 (assembly GCF_020515595.1). NCBI lineage: Bacteria > Pseudomonadati > Pseudomonadota > Gammaproteobacteria > Pseudomonadales > Pseudomonadaceae > Pseudomonas > Pseudomonas sp. MWU16-30323. The sequence goes on along the minus strand of NZ_JAIWYM010000014.1, from coordinate 45,616 downwards.
TTGAAGTTAGACCGTTGAACGCCTCAAGCTCCTACGACCTGGAAAACACCCTGAGCCTGGTTGATTCACGCCCGGCCTCGATTCGCGCCAACAGGCTGACCAACTTTTACTCCCACACCCTCATTAACGACGACCAGGCCAAAAAACCGGGCGAGCGCTGGATAGCATTGGTTGATCAAAAACGCATGAGCACCTATCGCGGCACGCCGGGTCTGGCCGACCTGCAAAAGAGCATTGCCCTGCGGGTCGACGATGCCTTCAGCCAACCCACCCGAGTCATCGCGGATGTGGCAGGCGGTATTCCCGGCGATGTCCTGGCCAAGGGCGACCTGAAGCTGTCGTTGCACACGGCAAGCCAACCGGCGCCGCGCCCGGCCCCCTCGGTGGAGGGCTCACTCTCGCCACGGCCAACGCGCCCTCTGCCTGCTGAAGCGCCGCGCCACTTCAGCACCTTTGACCTGCCGCATGAACACCTGAACCTGATCAACGATGAAATCACCCTGCCGATAGGCACGCGTGAAGTGCTCTTCGCAACCGCCTACTGGGAGACCGTCAGCAGTCGTCGTGCGGCGCAAATCACCTTCGACCAGACCCGTAAAAAACTTCAGACCCAGGCCCAGGCATTTTTTACCGAACTCACACCGCCTACGCGAAAGGCACTGCCTGCGATCGACCCGACCCTGGATGAGGTGAAGTTTATCGATCAACTGCTGGACACCGCCGATGGCCTGGTGGTCGGCGAAGCCCACTCCAGTACGTCGAGCAAAGGCTTCCTCAGCCGGCACATGGAATACCTGAAGGGCCAGCGTGAAGTAAAAACCCTGTACATGGAGCAACTCACCACCGAGCTGCATCAAGCCGACCTGGATATCGTCCACAACCTGGGCTTTATGCCTGATGAGCTGTGGAGCTACCTCAACGCATTGGACAAAGGCCACGGCGTACCGGCCGACAGCCCCCACAGCTTTGTCAGCCTGGTGCAGGTGGCGATGAAGCATAACGTGCGGATTCGCGCACTCGATTGTGTCGCCAGCTTGCGGGTAGATGGCATGACCGGCTCCAGGACATCAATGCTCAACTACTTTGCGACCCAAGTGATCCGCTCGGATCAGCTTCAACAGGGGCCACACAAGTGGATCGCACTGGTGGGCGAAACGCACGCCAATACGTACCACGGCGTGCCGGGCATTGCCGAGCTCAACAACGGCATCAGTTTGCTGCTGGACGATGTGCCTCCCGGCTCGGCCAGCGGCTTTGTGCGTGAGCCCGCCAACCTCCAGGCGTTACCGCGCGAGCAACAATGGCCATTGGTGCGCTACGACTTCAAGAAAAGCGTCGAAGTCGCCGGTGCGCCATCGCCGCCACCTGTCATGCTGGCGCCAACCCTCAGCCTCGAACAACGCCTGCGGCGCAAAGGCGACTACCTGCTTCAGCGCACCCTGGACGACGGGTTGGAGATGGTCCATAAAAACCGCGACGGCGTACTGGTCCACACCGCGTTGCAGCAGGATGCCAGGGGTCACTTCGTCAATCGCTGGAACCTGGATGACCGCCGTTTCAGCAGCAGGGAAGCGTTGATCGACATCATCACCACCAGCAAAAGAATGCGCCAAGTCCACTGACCCTCGTACCGCCCTCTGCATGAGGGCGGTGCGACCGCTCGTCGCTCACGCTTCATAAATCCTGCCCTCACGAAAAAACCGTTTCAGCTCTCGCCAGGGCTGCCGATACCTCCTGACTACCCATCGGCTGGTCGCTACTTCCAGCAACCGGATGTACCCGCAAATCTGTTCCTGGAGGAATGCGATGAATAGTTGGTTCGGCAACATCAGCGTCAACATGAAACTGGGCCTGGGCTTCGGCCTGGTACTGGTACTCACCTCGATCCTCGCGCTCACCGGCTGGACCAGCCTGGGCGGCCTGATCGACCGCAGCAACTGGATGAGCGACATCACCCAGCTCAATGCGTCACTGACCAAACTGCGGATCGTGCGCCTGCAATACATGTTGGCCAACGGCGACGAAGCCGTGGCGCAAAACGTGCAGACCAGCCTCGACAATTTTGTGGCCCAGCAACAGAAGCTGCTGGACAGCTTCAAGAGCCCGGACAACCTCAAGCTGCTCAATGAGCAAAAGGCGATCATCACGGCTTACCAGCAGTCCTTGAACAAAATGCGCGAGGCCTACCGCAACGGTAACGCCGCGCGCCAGGTCATGGGCGACAAGGCTGACATCGCCAACACACAAATCGACGCCCTGGACTCCAGCGTGCGCCAGATGCCCGACAGCGCCGAGCGTTTTGCCCAGTTCGAGGCCGTGACCACCGCCAAGGAACAGTTCCAGTTGGCCCGCTACGAAGTGCGCGGCTACACCGGCAACGTCAACGCCGAGACTGAAGCCCGCGCTGCCGCGCAGATCGAGAAAGCCATCGACGGTTTGAAAGGCCTGCATACGGCGTTTGGCGCCAACCAACAGTCCGCACTGACGGCCCTGGAAACCGCCCTCGGGGCTTATCGCAGCGCGGTGCAGAACTACAAGGCGGCCAACGCCAACATCGTCTCGGCCCGTGCAGAAATGACCACCCAGGGCACCGACATCGTCACCATCAGCGACAAGCTGTACGACATTCAGCTGCAACGTCGTGACGCCGAAAGCGCCCAGGCCCGCAGCCTGCAACTGATCAGCACGTTGCTGGCGTTGCTGGTGGGCATCGTGGCGGCCGTCATTATCACTCGCCAAATCACCCGCCCATTGCGCGAGACCCTCGCCGTGGTGGAGCGCATCGCTTCCGGCGACCTGAGCCACAACATCCAGGTGACCCGCCGCGACGAACTCGGCGTGTTGCAACAAGGCATCCAGCGCATGGGCACGACCCTGCGTGAACTGATCAGCGGCATCCGCGACGGCGTGACCCAGATCGCCGCTGCCGCCGAAGAGCTATCGGCCGTGACCGAACAGACCAGCGCCGGGGTCAACAGCCAGAAGATCGAGACCGATCAAGTGGCCACCGCCATGCACGAAATGACCGCCACCGTGCAGGAAGTCGCACGCAACGCCGAACAAGCATCCCAGGCGGCCTCGGCCGCCGACGGCGAAGCCCGGGCCGGTGACAAGGTAGTGGCCGAAGCCATCGCCCAGATCGAGCGTCTGGCAGCCGAAGTGGCACGCTCCACCGACGCCATGACGCACCTGCAACAAGAGAGCAACAAGATCGGCAGCGTGATGGACGTGATCAAGGCCGTGGCCGAACAGACCAACCTGCTGGCGCTCAACGCCGCCATCGAAGCGGCCCGTGCCGGTGAAGCCGGTCGTGGTTTTGCGGTGGTCGCCGACGAAGTCCGTGGCCTGGCCCAACGCACCCAGAAATCCACCGAAGAGATCGAAGGCCTGGTGGCCGGTTTGCAGAATGGCACCCAGCAAGTGGCTGCCGTGATGAACAACAGCCGCAACCTCACCGACAGCAGCGTCGAACTGACGCGCAAGGCCGGTGTGTCACTGGAAAACATCACCCGTACGGTGTCGAATATCCAGTCGATGAACCAGCAGATTGCGGCAGCCGCCGAACAGCAGAGTGCCGTGGCGGAAGAGATCAGCCGCAGCATCGTGAATGTGCGGGACGTGTCGGAGCAGACCGCAGCGGCCAGTGACGAGACGGCCAAGTCGAGTGTGGAACTGGCGCGTTTGGGCGGGCAGTTGCAGCAGATGGTCAGCCATTTCCGGGTGTAAACACACCTTCAACGCAAGCACCCTCAAACTGTGGCGAGGGAGCTTGCTCCCGTTGGGCCGCGAAGCGGCCCCAGTCCAAACAACCGAGACCGTTCAGGTAAACCCTGCGCCTGGTTTTGGGGCTGCTGCGCAGCCCAACGGGAGCAAGCTCCCTCGCCACATTAGAACGGGTTTAAACCGCGACTTCCTCAACAAACACCAACCGATTCCCCGACGGGTCGCTGATGCTCATTTCGCGGCTGCCCCATGGCGTGTCTTCAATCCCCGGCTTGGCGTTGCGGTAATGCTTGGCCAGCAATTGTTGCTGGTACGCTTCCAGCCCTTGGGCCTGAATCCGCACCGCCGCACCCGGCGTGCAGTCACCATGGTGCTCGGACAGGTGCAGCACGCATTCCCCCAGCGACACCTGCAAGTACAGCGGAAAGTTGTCTTCAAACCGGTGCTGCCAATCGACCTTGAACCCCAGGAAATCGACGTAGAACGCCAACGTTTTGGCCTCGTCAAAACTGCGCAAAATGGGGGTGACTTTTCCTAAGTGCATGGCGCTTGCTCCGTGTTTGAGAGCGGCCACTATACGGCCGCAAACCCCTTACGCAAATCCCCGTTCCGCGCCAGGAATCGTCCAGGCCGCTGCCCGTTCGCTTGCCCGTCGCAGTAACTCAACACGCCATTGACCCACACACTGTCAATCCCTTCCGCCGCGCGCTGGGGCTCCTTGAAGTCCGCCACATCCCGCACCCTCAGCGGGTCAAACAGCACCAGGTCCGCCCAGTGCCCTTCACGGATTTCACCGCGCTCGGCCAGGCCAAATCGCGCCGCCGACAAGCCAGTCATCTTGTGCACGGCGGTGTGCAGCGGGAACAAGCCCAGGTCTCGGCTGAAATGCCCGAGCACCCGGGGAAACGCGCCCCACAAGCGCGGATGAGGAAACGGGTCTTCCGGCAAACCATCCGAACCAATCATCGACAGTGGATGCGCCAGGATGCGCTGCACGTCGGTCTCATCCATCCCGTAATACACCGCCCCGGCGGGTTGCAGGCGACGGGCTGCGTCCATCAGCGGCACCGCCCACTCGGCGGCGATGTCCTGCAAATCCCGCCCGCCCATTTCAGGGTGCGGCGTGGACCAGGTGATGGTGATGCGAAACGCATCGGTGACTTGCTTGAGGTCCAGGGTCGAAGAGCTGGCCGCATAGGGATAGCAATCACAGCCCACCGGATGCGTCTTCGCCGCATGTTCCAGAGAAGCCAACAACTGCGGGCTGCGTCCCCAGTTGCCAGCACCCGCGCACTTGAGGTGGGAAATGATCACCGGCGCCTGGGCATGGCGGCCGATCAGAAACGCCTCGTCCATCGCTTCCAGCACCGGTTCGAATTCGCTGCGCAAATGGGTGGTGTACACCGCGCCGAACGCCGTGAGCACTTCACTCAGTTGCAGCACTTCATCGGTCTCGGCGTTGAACGCGCTGGCGTACGCAAGGCCGGTGGACAAACCCAGGGCACCGTGCGCAAGACTCTCCTGCAACTGCACGCGCATGGCGGCAATTTCACCGGGCGCGGCAGTACGGTGCAAGTCGTCCATATGGTTGCTGCGCAGTGCCGTATGACCGATCAGCGCCGCCACGTTCACCGCCGGGTGGGCGTTTTCCACCGCCGCGCGGTAATCGGCAAAACGCGGATAGGCGAAGGCGTCGCGCTTGCCCAACAGGTTCATCGGGTCCGGCGGATCGGCCCTCAGGCTGACCGGCGAAGCACTGATGCCGCAGTTGCCGACGATCACCGTGGTCACCCCCTGGCTGAGCTTGGGCAGCATCTGCGGGTGACGGATCACCACCGTATCGTCGTGGGTGTGCACGTCGATAAACCCCGGCGCCAATACGCGCCCGGTGGCGTCGATTTCATGCTCGGCGCTGTCCCGGGACAGGTCGCCGATCTTCTCGATACGCCCCTCGTGCAACGCCACATCGGCGACATAACCGGGGGTGTTGCTGCCATCAATGATCAGCGCCTGGCGGACCAACGTGTGGTACTTCATTTCAATCTCCAAGCGGCAGGCTGTCGGGGCCGCCGCGATAATCGTCCAGGGCCAGCTTGATCCGTCGCAGGCGTTCCTGGTTGTCGTCCGGCATGGCCAAGGCCAGCTCGGTGGCGAGCACGTCGATGGCCAACAGCATTCCGTAGCGCGCCGCCGTTGGCTTGTAGATAAAACTGGTTTCCGCCGGTTGCAGCGGCAGCAGCACATCGGCCAACTGCGCCAGCGGTGAATCCGGCAAGGTGATGGCGATGATTTTTGCGCCGTAGTTACGCGCCAGCGCCACCACGCCCAACACTTCCGGGGTGATGCCGGTCAGCGAACACACAATCAGCGCATGTTCCGGGCCCAGGGTGGCGGCGGTCACGCGCATCATCACCGGGTCATGGCAGGCGGCGATCGAGTAGCCCAGGCGCACCAGGCGCACTTGCAACTCATCGCTGCACAGGCTCGATGGCCCGCCCATGCCGAACGCGTGGATCATCCGCGCATTGCCCAGCAGACTCACGGCGTCGACAAAGCTGCGCTGGTTGAAACCGGACAAATGCCGGCGCAACGTCGATTCGATATCGCTGAGAATCTGCCGGTGAAACGCCGACTGCTCAGGCAGGCCCGCCGGGTCGAGAAACCGGCTGCCGACGCCGCTGGCCTGGGCCAGTTGCAGGCGCAGGTCCCGCAAGTCGCGGCACCCGACGCTGCGGGCAAAGCGCGACAAGGTGGCGGTGCTGACCTCGGCCCGTTGGGACAACGCTTCCAGGCTGGCGGACGCAGCAAAGCCGACGTCATCAAGCATCAACTTGGCGATACGCCCTTCGCCGGCGCTGAAGGAATCCTGGCGGGCGCGGATCTGGTAGAGGATGTCCATCGGGTCGGCTCCGGGTTACAAAATGCAGGACAGGCCATAAGTCAGACCGAAGGCGACCACCGAAATCAGGGTCTCCAGCACGGTCCAGGTCTTGAAGGTCTGGATCACCGTCATATTGAAGTATTCCTTGATCAGCCAGAAGCCGCCGTCGTTCACGTGGGAAAAGATTACCGAACCCGCACCAGTGGCCAGCACCAGCAATTCCGGATGGGGATAACCCAGCCCCATCGCAACGGGCGCAACCACGCCCGAGGCAGTGGTCATGGCCACCGTGGCCGAGCCCGTGGCGATACGCATCAACGCGGCGAACAGCCACCCCATTACCAAGGGCGACAAGTTGAAGGCATGGGCCAGGCCGAGGATTTCATTGGTGACGCCGGCATCCACCAGAATCCGGTTAAGACCGCCGCCCGCCCCCACCAGCAAGGTGATGCTGGCGGTCGGTGCCAGGCATTCGTTGGTGAACTTAAGGATCGATTCGCGGTTGAAGCCCTGGGCCAGACCGAGGGTCCAGAAACTCACCAACGTCGCCACCAGCAGCGCGATCACCGAGTTGCCGATAAACAACAGAAACTGGTTGAACGCGGTGCCCGGTGTGGAAATCAGGTTAGCCCAGCCGCCGATCATCATCAGCACCACCGGCAACAGGATGGTGCCCATGGTCAGGGCGAAACTCGGCAAACGGGTACGCGGTTCGCGGTCGATGAACTGGTGTTCCAGCGGGTTTTCCGCTGGCAGGTGAATGTGCGGCACGATGAACTTGGCGTATAGGGGACCTGCAATGATCGCGGTCGGAATACCGATCAAAATCGCATACAACACCGTCTGCCCGACCGACGCGTTATAGGCCAACACCGCCATCATCGCCGCCGGATGCGGCGGCACCAACGCATGCACCACCGACAAGCCAGCCACCATCGGCAGTCCGACCATCAGGATCGATACGCCCACCCGCCGCGCCACGGTAAAGGCGATCGGCACCAGCAACACAAAACCGACCTCGAAAAACAGCGGCAGCCCCACCAGGAACGCGATACACACCATCGCCCAGTGGGCATTCCGCTCGCCAAACCGATTGATCAGCGTGCGCGCCACCTGCTCGGCGCCGCCGGACTCGGCCATCATCTTGCCGAGCATCGTCCCCAGCGCGACCACCAGCGCAATATGCCCCAGCGTCTTACCGACGCCGGCCTCGTAGGAGCCCATGATCGTATCCGCCGGCATCCCGGCCAACAGCGCCAGGCCGATGGACACCAGGGTGATGACGATAAACGGGTTGAGCCGGTAACGCGCGATCAATACGATCAATGCAATGATGGCGATGGCGGCGTAGATCAGCAGCCAATACCCCGGTGATGCGGCCATGCGGTACTCCTCGGAAAGGGTCACGTCGAATAGGTTGTGAAAGTCATAAATCATTACCGAGGTGGATTTTCAATTTTCATGAAAGTAATTTTCGCCCACAGACAAGCCCTGTCGCACAGGGATATGCCCCGGGTCAGTGGATGAAAATTCGGGGGGCGTTCTTACATGAAGATCGCCGGGCTGGAAACTCAACTGCGCAGGCCGAGTCTTAGACTGCACACCGACTCATGACCAGGAAAACCCAGAATGAATCGTAAACACCTGCTTGTTCCTTTCGCCGCCGGCGCGCTGTTGCTGGCCTTGGGCGGCACGGCGTCGGCCGACGAGAACGCGGCGCTGAAAAAATGCATGGACGGCGCCAACACCACCGCCGACATGGTCGATTGCAACGCCAAGGAAACCAAGGTGCAGGACGCACGCCTGAACACCGCCTACAAAGCCGCCATGACGGCGATGGAAGGCAACCGCAAGCAACAATTGCAAGACGTGCAACGCCAGTGGATCAAGTTTCGCGATGCCAACTGCGGCTTCATCGGCTCGGCCACCGGCGGCACCATTGATCAGGTCAACGGCTCGGGCTGCGTGCTGGACATGACCCAGACCCGCGCCCAGGAATTGGAAAACCTGGTCGGCCCATGATCGTCCCCACGCTCTGCGTAGGAATGCATCCTGTGACGCTCCGCGTCACGACTTTAAGAGCGGACGCGGAGCGTCCATAGCGGCATGCCCACGCAGAGCGTGGGAACGATCATCGCACCTCAACAACGGTCAGTCGTGCTGCACCCGCGCACGCTTGAGCAGTTTGCGGCAACGCTCGGACAGGTGCAGCACCCGCAGATGCTTGCCGGCCTTGGCGTAGCGCTCCCGCAGGGTCATCAACGCAGCAATCGCTGAATAGTCGACGAAGCTCAAGTGACGGCAATCCAGCGTCACCTGGGCCGGATCGTTCGCCGGGTCGAAACGGTTCAGGAATGGCGTGGTCGAGGCGAAGAACAACGTGCCGTGCACCCGATAGAGCTTGCTGCCGTCCGCTTCCATATGCTCATCCGCGTACAGCTCACGCGCTTGCTGCCAGGCAAAGTTCAGCGCCGCAATCACAATCCCGCACAGCACCGCCGTCGCCAGATCGGTGAACACGGTAATCACCGTCACCGCCATGATCACCAGCACGTCGTTGAGTGGCACCTTATTGATCACCCGCAGGGACGCCCAGGCAAACGTCTGCTGGGACACCACGAACATCACCCCCACCAGCGCCGCCAGCGGAATGCGCTCGATCAGCGGTGACAGAAACAGAATGAACAGCAGGATCATCACCCCGGCGAACACACCGGAAAACCGCCCGCGCCCGCCGGAGCTGAGGTTGATCACGGTTTGCCCGATCATCGCGCAGCCGCCCATGCCGCCGAACAAGCCCGAGACCATATTCGCCGCGCCCAGGGCCACGCTTTCGCGGTCGGGATAGCCGCGGGTTTCCGTAATTTCGTCGGTGAGGTTGAGGGTCAGCAGGGTTTCCAGCAGACCGACCATGGCCATCAGGATCGCGTAGGGCGCGATGATGTGCAGGGTTTCGAGGGTCCAGGGAATCTGTGGCAACGCAAAGGTCGGCAGGCCACCGGCGATGTGGGCCATGTCGCCCAGGGTTCGGGTCGGCAAGCCAAGCAGGTACACCGCCAGTCCCACGCCGAGGATCGCCACCAGGGCCGGCGGCACGGCACGGGTCAGGCGCGGCAGCAGGTAGACGATAGCCATGGTGGCAGCGACCAGCCCGGTCATCACGTACAACGGCGTGCCGCTGAGCCAGGTGTCACCGCTCTTGAAGTGCTCCAACTGCGCCAGGGCAATGATGATCGCCAGGCCGTTGACAAACCCGAGCATCACCGGGTGCGGCACCATGCGCACCAGCTTGCCCAGGCGCAACAGGCCGAAGGCGACCATGATCAAGCCGCCCAGCAACACCGTGGCCAGCAGGTACTGCACGCCGTGCTGCACCACCAGTGCAACGATCACCACCGCCATCGAACCGGCGGCACCAGAGACCATACCGGGCCGGCCGCCGAACATCGCGGTGAGGGTGCAGATGATGAACGCGCCATAGAGGCCCATCAGCGGGTTGAGGTGAGCCACCAGGGCAAAGGCGATGCATTCGGGCAGCAAGGCAAAAGACGTGGTGAGTCCGGCCAGGGCGTCGGCGCGCAGACGGGTGAGGTTCATTGAAGTACCGGGGGAGTTGCGAGGGATAAGGTGGGGGATGGTACGGAATTGGGCGGGGTGGGGCTAGTGTTGGGTAAGACAGTTAGACCGAGTCGCCCCTTTCGCGAGCAAGCCCGCTCCCACATTTGACCGCATTCCAAAGTTGGAACTCGGTTAAGTGTGGGAGCGGGCTTGCCCGCGATGGGCTCAACTCGGTATCAAGCGAACATCACACCATCTCGTTGCGAATCCACTCAACGACGGAGGTCCGCTTCGGCGCCCACCCCAGCAATTCCCGCGCATGCTTGCCACGCACCCGGCTGTTGGAACCCAGGCCATAGTTGGCCATTTCATAACCCCACTCGGCTTCGGCATCGGCCAATGGCCAATCCTGCGGTTTACCCAGCTTCAGCGCTTCGGCAATCGCGGCAGTCATGTCGACAAACGCCGCCTCGCCACTCTCCACAAAGTAGAAAGTGCCCGGCACATTCTTTTCCAGCGCCAGCAGGTACAGCGCGACTACGTCCTCAATGTGTACGTTGGACCAGATGTTCTGCCCGGTGCCTACATGACGAACCACGCCACTTTTACGCGCCTGTTTGAGCAAGCGCGGCAACTGCACGCTGTCGCGCTTAACGCCCAGGCTGTGACCGTAGATCAGGGTGTTGCAGATCACCGCCGAGTTCACACCATCTTGGGCGGCAGCAAGAATCAGGTTGTCGATGGCCACGCGAGCGGCCTTGTCGACAGTCGGCTCCGGCAAGTTGTCTTCGAAGTAGATGACATCGCTGGACTTACCGCCCGACGCATCGCCGACGATGCTCGAACCGCTGGTGTGCAGGAAGGTTTTGTTGGAACCGCGCAGCGCGGCCAGCAAGGTTTCCACGGCGCCGCGATGGTCGCTGCTGGCGGCGTTGATCACGGCGCCTGCTTTCTTCGCTTGCTCGGTCAACAGCGCACTGTCATCCAGCGTGCCGATCACCGGCGTGATGCCCAATGCGGTCATTTCTTCAGCCTGCTCGGCGCTACGCACCAGGCCGGTGACGTTATGGCCGGCCTTCACCAAGCCAGTGGCGATGGAGCCGCCGATAAAACCGGCAGCGCCGGTAATGAATACGTTCATGGAGGTGTCTCCCTGCGTGAGTAATGGATGGCGTCAGTATTGCGGACCTATCCATGCGGAATAAGTCCGTATTGCCCAATTCACTCTTGCGCAGGGGTCACGAATCAGCTGGCGTAGCTCGCCAGCTTGCCCTGGATAAAGTCCAGGAAACACTGGATGCGCAAGGCCAACTGCGAGTTGCGGTAGTACACCGCGTTGATCGGCTGGCGATAGCCGCTGTTGAACTCGGCCAGCACCGGTATCAGGCGCCCGGTCTGGATGTCCTGAGCCGTCATGAAGTCCGACAGACAGGTGATGCCCTGCCCTTCCAGTGCCAGTTGGCGCAGGGTTTCACCGCTGGAGGCGGCAACGCCCGGTTGGATCTGCCAGCGATCCCCGTGCACATGGCGCAGTGGCCAATGGTTCAGGGTTTCGGTCTGGGTGAAACCAAGCAAGGTGTGTTCGGCCAGTTCGGCAACGGTGGTGGGCGTACCGTGCTGTTTCAGGTAAGCCGGGCTGGCGAGGATATGCAGCGGGCTGCAACCCAATGAGCGGGCGTGAAGGGTCGAGTCGGCCAGGGCACCGATGCGGATCGCGATGTCAGTGCTCTGCTCCAGCAGGTCGATGATCAGGTCGTTGCTGTTCAGCTCCAGTTGGATGTCCGGGTACAGGCCACGAAACTCGGCGATGTACGGCACGATCGCATGCAGCATGAACGGCGACGCCGCGTTGATCCGCAGGCGCCCCGAGGGGGTTTGCTGGCGCGACGACAGGCGCTCTTCCAGGTCGTCCATTTGCTCGAGGATCACCTTGGCCCGCTCGAAGAAATACTTGCCCTCTTCGGTCAGGTCCATGCGCCGGGTGGTGCGGTTGATCAGGGTGGTGTCGAGCTTGGCCTCCAGGCGCGACAAGGTACGACTGACCGCCGACGGCGTCTGCCCGACCTGTTCGGCCGCGGCGGAAATCGACCCGCATTCAATCACGCAGACGAAGATCTGTAGCTCATCGGATCGGGCTTTCAACGTGAATCCTCTTATAGCGGCTGCACGGATACTAGCCGCATTACAGACTCAGGTTAAACACCTGTGCCAGATGCTGCTCATACCGCGCCACGTCGGCTTCGATGGCCGGGCGCTTCATCACGTCCACGCACAGGAAGGTTGGCAGGCCGGTCATGCCAAGGAATTCGTTGGCTTTGTGGAACGGGAAATACACCGCGTCCACGCCCCTGGCTTCGAAGAAGTCGGTAGGGTCGTCAAAGGCTTGTTGCGGTGCGTTCCAGGTCAGGGACAGCATGTATTGCTTGCCCTGGATCAGGCCGCCGCTGCCGTATTTCTGCGAAGCATCGGAGCGGGTGCGGCCGTCGCTGGCGTAGAGGCTGCCGTGGCCTTCGGTGAAGACTTCGTCGATGTATTTCTTGACGATCCACGGCGCGCCCATCCACCAGCCGGGCATCTGGTAGATGATCACGTCGGCCCAGAGGAATTTGGCGACTTCTTCGGCTACGTCGTAGCCGGCGTCGATGTGGGTTTCCTTGACATCGATGCCACCACGGTCGAGCACCGCCAGCGCCGCTTCATGCAGGGTGCTGTTGTAGCGGCCGTCGGAGTGAGCGAATTTTTTACCGCCGTTGAGCAAAAGAACTTTCTTCATGGGGCGTGCCTAAAGATTAAAAATGTCTGAAGGCAGCGTAACGAGGCTGATGCTTTGGAATAAGAGTCGGAAAGGCAAAATACATTTGATTAAAAAGCACGAATCGACATTTGATTATTAACCACTGATCAGCAGATGACCTCCCAGCGCAGCCATGCCGACAAAGAACACCCGCTTGAACAGCACGGCACTGATGCGCTGGCGCAGGGCCTGGCCCAGCCACATCCCGAGCAGCGCGGGAAGCAGCGCCAGCAACGAGGCGTTCAATTCGCCACCGCCCAGGCTGCCACGCCAGAACAGGCCGGCCGCCAGCGCCAGGGTCGACACGGTGAACGACAGCCCCAACGCCTGCACCAGTTGATCGCGATTCAAACCCAAGGCTTGCAGATACGGCACCGCCGGGATCACGAACACCCCGGTGGCCGAGGTGATAATCCCGGTCAGTACGCCGCACAACGGTCCCAGCCACCGCTCGGTGGCCGGGCTCACCTTGAAGGTCGCCAGAAACAACCCGCTTAGGGCATACACCAGCAATGCCCCGCCTAACGCCCGCACCACCCAATGCCCGCCGTCCATGCCCAGCCACAACGAGCCCAGCCCGGTGCCGAGGAAAATCAGCAGGAGCATCGGCCACAGGCGTTTGATCAAGGCACTCAAATGGCCGCCAAAGGCCAGTTGCCAGAGGTTGGTAACCGTCGACGGGATGATCAGCAATGCCGCAGCCTGCGCCGGCAGCATAGCCAGGCCAAGCATGCCCATGGCGACAGTGGGCAAGCCCAGACCGATGACGCCCTTGACCGTGCCGGCCAGCAGGAAGGTGCCGATCACCAGCAATGTCAGGGCCGGGCCGAGGTTTTGGTAGAACGTGATAAAAGTATTCATGGGCTGATTTTGCGCGCCTGGATGACGCCTGAAAATTCGCCATATACTGAGGCAGCCTCTTGTTTTTCATGAGGCTGATGACGTCATCGCGGGCAAGCCAGCTCCCACAGTTGATCGCATTCCAACTGTGGGAGCTGGCTTGCCTGCGATGAGGCCGGTCCATCCACTCGGAGATCCCCAGCCATGCACTTTGACCTGATCGACCTGCGCCTGTACCTGCACATCCTCGACACCGGCAACATCACCGCCGGCGCCAGCCGCAGCCACTTGTCCCTGGCGGCGGCGAGTGCGCGGATCCGGGCGATGGAAGCCTCCCTGGGCATCGAGTTCCTGGAACGTGGCCGCCGTGGTGTCACCCCGACTGCAGCGGGTAAAGCCCTGGCCCGTCACGCCCGCCTGCTGCTGCAGCAAGCCGAGCACCTGCAACAAGACCTCGCGGAATACGCCAACGGTGTCAAAGGCCAGGTACGCCTGCTGTGCAACACCACGGCCCTGAGCGAATACCTGCCGGAATTGCTGGCGGACTTTCTGCGGGAACACCCCAACCTCGATATCGACCTGCAGGAACTGCCAAGCCTGCGTATCACCCACGCCTTGCGCCAGGGTGCGGCAGACTTGGGGATCATTTCCGATGCGGTGGACACCCACGGCTTGCAGACCCTGCCCTTTCGCGACGACCCGCTGGTGCTGATCATGCCGCTGGATCACCCGCTGGCCGCGCGCACCGTGAGTTTTATCGACAGCTTGCAGCACGACTACGTAGGCCTGGCCGCCGACAGCGCGCTGGCGGTGTACCTGGAAGAACAGGCGCTGCACGCAGGCTTTCGCTTGCAGACCCGCATCCGCGCGGACGGGTTTGATGGGTTGATTCGCATGGTCGCCCGGGGCGCCGGGCTGGGGATCGTGCCCCTGGCCGCGCTGGAGCGCTGGCCGTTGGAACGGCGCTTCGAGGCCCAACCCCTGACCGAGGATTGGGCCTGTCGCAAACTGCTGTTATGCGCGCGCGAGTTCGAGCAATTGCCGGGTTATGCCAAAGCCTTGTTCGACGCCTTGGCCGCGCCCTTGCGGAAAAATACGTAGTACACCAGCGACAGAATCAGCAGGAATGGCACCCCGAACACCAGCGTCATCTTGAACGCATCGGTGAAGAACGTGGTGACCATCACCGCGCCCATCAGCACCAGGCCCAACAACGTGCTGTAGGGAAACAGCGCCAGTTGGAACGACAGCTTCGGCCCGCCGTGACGCGTGCGGTAGCGGCGGAAAAACAGGTGCGTGAGGAAGATCATGAACCAGGTGAAGATCGCGCCAAACATCGAGATCGCCATCATCAAGGTGAATGAGCTTTCCGGGTATACCACGTTCAGCAGGGTTGCCAGGGCAATACCCGAGCTCGACAGCAGCAAGGCGTTCAACGGAATCCCGCTCTTGCTCAAGGCGCCCATGGACTTGGGCGCGAAGCCGGCGCGGGACAGGCTGAACATCATGCGGGTGGTGATGTAGAGCTGGCTGTTCATCGCCGACAAGGCGGCGATCAGAATCACAAAATTCATCACCCCGGTGGCGCCGGGAATGCCGATGGTCTGCATCACCGTGACGAACGGGCTCTGGGCATGGCCGGCCTGGTTCCACGGTACGATGGCGAGCATCAGCGCCAGGGTCAGCAGGTAGAACACCACCAGCCGCACGATGGTCGCGCGAAAGGCTTTTTTCACCGCCTGTTCCGGATCGGCCGCTTCACCCGCGGCCACCGCGATCATCTCCACGCTCAGGTAGCTGAAGATCGAGACGATCACCGCGATCCACATGCCGCTCAACCCGTTCGGGAAAAAACCACCGTGGGCGGTGTAGTTCTGCACGCCGTAATCCGGGTTGCCGGAGCCAAACACCACATACACCGCGAGGATGATGAAACCGACGATGGCGCTGATCTTGATCGTGGAAAACCAGTATTCAAAGTTGCCGAAGGTCTTGACGCTGATGGCGTTGAGCACGATCAACACGCTGGAGAACGAGACGATCCACACCCATTCCGGCACGTTGGCGAACCAATACTTCATGTACATCGCCACCGCCGTGACCTCGGCGCCCACCGCCAGCACAATCGCCGCCCAGTAGGCATAACGCACCAGGAACCCCGCCAGCGGGCTGACGTAGAACTCGGCATACGCGCCGAACGAGCCCGAGGTGGAATGGGCCACGGTCATCTCCGCCAGGCAGCCCATCAACAGCAAGGTGATCAGCGCGCCAATGGCATAGCTGACCAGCACGCTGGGCCCGGCATAGCCGATGGCGTAGGCACTGCCCATGAACAGCCCGGTGCCGATGGCACCACCGATGGCGATCATGCTCATCTGGCCGGAAGTGAGCTGGCGCCGCAGGCCCAGTTCGCGATTGGTTATTTCGGCAAAGCCTTGGTCTGGCGTGGTCACGTGGCGTGCCCCTTTATTATTGTGATTGCACTGCTTTCTGGTTGAAACACTGTCCCCTGTGGGAGCGGGCTTGCTCGCGAAAGCGGTGTGCCAGTCAATACATCAGAGACTGATGGACCGCATTCGCGAGCAAGCCCGCTCCCACATTTTTTGCTCTGCGTTTACTCAGGTGACGCTGTGGCGCACTTTGAATTGCGGTTGATCCCAGGTTTCCTGATCGAGAATCTCACCCAGGATTTCCACCGCATCCCACACTTCAGCAAAGCTGGTGTACAGCGGGGTAAAGCCGAAACGCATGATGCGCGGCTCGCGATAATCACCAATCACGCCGCGAGCGATCAAGGCCTGGATAACCGCATAACCTTCCGGGTGTTCGAAGCTGACGTGGCTGCCACGTCGGGCATGTTCACGCGGGGTAATCAGGGTCAGGTCGTGGGCGGCGCAACGGCTTTCCACCAACGCGATAAACAGGTCGGTCAACGCCAGGGACTTAGCGCGCAAGGTGGCCATGTCGGTCTGGGCAAAAATATCCAGGCCACATTCCACCATCGCCAGCGAGGTAATCGGCTGGGTGCCGCACAGGTAGCGGGCGATGCCCTGGCTCGGCGCATAACGCGATTCCATAGCGAACTGGCGGGTATGCCCGAACCAGCCCGAGAGCGGCTGCGTGACCACATCCACCAGCGCCGGATTCACCCACACAAACGCCTGGGAGCCCGGTCCGCCGTTGAGGTATTTGTAGGTGCAACCAATCGCATAATCGGCACCGGCCTGATGCAGGTCGATCGGCACCGCGCCCGCCGAATGCGCCAGGTCCCAGATCGCCAGCGCGCCACATTCATGGCTCAACGCGGTCTGGGCCTGCATGTTGTACATGTAGCCGGTCTTGTAGTTGACGTGGGTGAGCATCACCACGGCCGTGTCCTGGTCGATGGCTTGGGGCAGTTCGTCCGGGCTGTTGACCAGCCGCAGGGAGTAGCCCTGTTGCAACAGTTCGGTCAGGCCTTCGGCGATGTACAGGTCGGTGGGGAAGTTGCTCGCTTCGCTGACGATCACCTTGCGGCTTGGCGCGCGTTCGCGCTGCACGGTCAGTGCCGCGCTGAGCACCTTGAACAGGTTGATGGAGGTGGTATCAGTGATCACCACTTCCCCGTCGCGGGCGCCGATCAGCGGGGCCAGGCGGTTGCCCAGGCGCAGGGACAGGTCGGCCCAGCCGGCGCTGTTCCAGCTGCGAATCAGGCCATTGCCCCATTCCTCGGCGATCACCGCTTGCGCCCGCGCCAATGCTGCCACCGGGCGCGCACCGAGGGAGTTGCCGTCGAGGTAGATCACCCCAGCGGGCAAGGCGAATTGATTGCGCAATGGCGCCAGCGGATCCTGGGCGTCGAGGGTCAGGCAATGGGTGCGGGTGGTCATGGTCAGTCCTGTTTTTGTAGTAACAATGAGCCAAATAATGAACGAAGCTTTAGAGAATTTTCGTGCAAAGTGGTGGGCAACAGGCTAATTAAGCTGTAGGAAATTCGAATTTAGCCCCCAAACACGCGGATTTATTCTAACCATGATTCTCGACGCTACCGACCTGCGCCTTCTGCATTTCCTGCAACAGGATGGCCGTATCAGTAACCAGGAACTGGCGGAGAAAGTCGCCCTGTCGCCGTCAGCCTGCCTGCGGCGTTTGCGCCTGCTGGAGAGCGAGGGAATCATCAGCGGGTACCGGGCGGTGCTGAACGCCGAGCAACTGGGGATCGAGCTGGAGGCCATCGTCCACCTGTCGTTGCGTCAGGATGTGGAGGACTGGCACGAGACGTTTATCAAGAAGGTGCAGGGGTGGCCGGAAGTGGCCAGTGCGTATGTGATTACCGGGGCAAGCAATTATGTGCTGCGGGTGCAGGCACGCAACCTCAAGCACTTTTCGGATTTCATTGTGAACCACCTGAACCGCACGGCGGGGGTGATGGATATTCGATCGGAGATCGTGTTGCAGAAGATCAAGGATCGGGATGATCTGCTCGACCTGGTTGTTCGCAAGTAGCACGAACACCCCACATCAAAGGTGGGAGCTGGCTTGCCTGCGATAGCGGTGTGTCAGTCACCACCGCTATCGCAGGCAAGCCAGCTCCCACCTTTTTTTACCGCGTTCAGTCTTCGAGTGCGCGCACTCGCTGCATGCGCTTTTGTTCTACCGGCGCTGCCGCAGGCTGCAACTCGAAGTCAAAATCAATCTGCGCAAACTGCCCTTCCACCCCAAATTCCTTCGCCAGATTCGCGTCCTCGCTGAAGCGAATTTCGGCGATCAATTCATCCCGCGTCGCATAGGCAAAATCATCGTGCAGGTACGGATCATCCGACAGGTTGATCTGCGTGGTCAGGTGCCGATGGCCCGGCGCCGAGATGAAGAAGTGGATATGCGCCGGCCGCTGGCCATGGCGCCCCAACTGGTCCAGCAACTGCTGGGTCGGGCCGGTCGGCGGGCAGCCATACCCCGACGGCACGATGCTGCGAAAACGGTAGTTGCCCTGGGCATCGGTCTCGATCCGCCGACGCAGGTTGAACTCCGACTGCGTGCCGTCAAACCACGAATAGGTGCCGCCCGTGTTGGCCTGCCACACATCGACAATCGCCCCCGCCAGCGGCTTGCCGTTGGTGTCGCGCACCTGGCCTTGCATGAACAGCGGCACGCCCGGATCGAGGCCGTCATCCAGCCGCGCTTCGTATTTGGACAGCGGCGCACCGGCCACATACAGCGGGCCTTCGATGGTGCGCGGGGTGCCGCCGGATTTGCCGGCTTCCTCGTCCGCGGCGTCCATCAGCATGTCCAGGTAATGCTCCAGGCCCAGGCCGGCGGCAAGCAACCCGGCTTCCTGGTGCTTGCCCAGTTCATTGAGGTAGTTGACCGCCCTCCAGAACTCTTCCGGGGTCACTTCCAGGTCTTCGATGATGTTCACCGTGTCCCGCAGGATCCGGTAGATCAGCGCCTTGGTCCGTGGGTTGCCGCCGTCGTTCAGGTTGCCGCTGGCTTCTTCGAGAAACTGTTGGGCGTGAGCAGTCTGGGAAAGTCGGATGGTCATGGTGCAATCCTCATCTTGTAATTATTAGGTGAAAAAACAGACTCAGCGATCATCCTCACGGATCGACGATGGGTGCCGGCACAGGGCATTCACTTCGATGGCCATGTAAGGATAAAGCGGCAGTTGCATCAGCAAGTCATGCAGTTCCTGCACGCTGTCGACATCGAACACGCTGTAGTTGGCATACAGCCCGGCGATGCGCCACAAATGGCGCCATTTGCCTTGCTCTTGCAGCCGCTGGGAGAAGGCTTTTTCTTCAGCCTTTAGGCCAGCAGCGCGCTCGGGGTTCATGTCGACGGGCAGGTTCACGGTCATTTTTACGTGGAACAACATCACAAGTGTCCTCGGGTTATTTATCGCGACGGAAGAACGCCAGGCGCTCTTCATCAATGGCCAGGCCCAGGCCCGGAGCGGTGGAGACATGCAGGTGGAAATCGCGGTACACCAGCGGCTCGGCGAGGATGTCTTCGGTGAGCAGCAGCGGGCCGAACAGCTCGGTGTCCCACGCCAGTTTGTTCAAGGTGAGAAAGGCATGGGCCGAGGCCAGGGTGCCGATACCGCCTTCGAGCATGGTGCCGCCGTACAGGCCGATGCCCGCCGCTTCGGCAATCGCCGCGGTGCGCAATACCGCGCGCGGGCCGCCGTTTTTGGCGATCTTCAGGGCGAACACCGAGGCCGCGCCTTCGCGGGCCAGGTTGAAGGCGTCTTCCACACATTCGATGGATTCGTCGGCCATGATCGGCGCCGGGCTCGACAGGTTGAGCCGGGCCATGCCGCCACGGTTGTTGCGCGAAATCGGTTGTTCAATCAGGTCGATGCCGTTGTCACCCAACACCTTGCAGGCGCGCAGGGCCACGGCTTCGTCCCAGGCCTGGTTGACATCGACCCGCACACTGGCGCGCTCGCCCAAGGCTTTTTTGATGGCGATGACGTGGGCCAGGTCCTGGCTGACTTCACCGGCACCGATCTTCAGTTTAAAGATGCGGTGGCGGCGCAGGTCGAGCATCTTCTCGGCCTCGGCGATGTCTTTTTCGGTGTTGCCACTGGCCAGGGTCCAGGCCACTGGCAAGGCGTCCCGCACGCGGCCGCCGAGCAGCTCGCTGACCGGCAAATTCAGGCGTTTGCCGAGGGCGTCGAGCAAAGCGCTTTCGATGCCCGACTTGGCAAAGGTGTTGCCCCGAATGCTGCGCTCCAGGCGCAACATGGCGGCATTGATGTTGCTGGCGTCCTGGCCAAGCAGCAGCGGCGCGAAGTGCCGGTCGATGTTGATCTTGATGCTGTCGGGGCTTTCATTGCCGTAGCTCAGGCCGCCGATGGTGGTGGATTCACCGATGCCTTCGATGCCGTCGGCGCAGCGCACACGGATGACCACCAGGGTCTGGTTCTGCATCGTGTGCATCGCCAGCTTGTGCGGGCGGATGGTAGGAAGGTCGACGATGATGGTCTCGATCGACTCGATGGCGCAAATCGGCATGGCAATACCCGTTGGGTTCTTTATAGATTTGGCCTGATTCTGTTCCGGATCTCTGCTGGCTTCCAATATAGAATGAGTCTCGAACAATACCCTTAAGGTATGAATGGAGTCCTTATGGAACTGCGCCATCTGCGTTACTTCCAGGTGCTGGGGGAAACCCTCAACTTCACCCGCGCCGCCGAACGCCTGCACATCGCCCAGCCGCCGTTGAGCCGGCAGATCCAGCAACTGGAGGACGAACTGGGTGTAGTCCTGCTGGAACGCGGACGGCCGTTGCGCCTGACCGAGGCCGGGCGGTTTTTCTATGAACACGCCAATGTGCTGCTGGAGCAGTTGGGCAAGGTGTGCGATAGCACCCGGCGCATTGGCTTGGGCGAAAAGACCTGGCTGGGCATCGGTTTTGCGCCGTCGACGCTGTATGGGGTGTTGCCGGAATTGATTCGCCGGCTGCGCAGCCATGATGGCCTGGAACTGGAGCTGGGCCTTTCCGAGATGACCACGTTGCAACAGGTCGAAGCCCTCAAGGCCGGGCGCATAGACGTGGGCTTCGGGCGGATTCGCATCGACGATCCGGCCATTGTGCAGCGGGTATTGGTAGAGGACCGGCTGGTGGCGGTGCTGCCGGCCGGGCACCCCTTGCTGGGTGCTCCGGCAACGCTTGCGCAATTGGCCGCCGAGCCCTTTGTGCTTTACCCCGGCAACCCGCGCCCCAGCTACGCCGACCATGTGATCGCGCTGTTCGACGCCCACGGTTTGAGCCTGAAGGTTTCGCAGTGGACCAACGAATTGCAGACCGCCATCGGCCTGGTGGGCGCGGGGATGGGCGTGACCCTGGTACCCGCCTCGGTGCAGGTGCTGCATCGGGCGGACATCGGCTATACGCCGGTGGTGGAAGCCACGGCCACTTCGCCGATCATTCTCAGCCGGCGGATCAATGACCAGTCGCCGGGGCTCAGTCATTGCCTGCACTTGGTGGAAGAGTTGATCTGAGATCTCACAACCAACACAAATCCCCTGTGGGAGCTGGCTTGCCTGCGATGGCGGTGGCTCAGCTTGTATCTTCTTGGCTGACCCACCGCTATCGCAGGCAAGCCAGCTCCCACATTTGATCTCCATTGTTTTTAAGTAGTGTGTTCATTGTTCAAGCCCCACGCATGCGCCGGGCGTCGTTGCGTTGCAAGGTCTGGCTGGGGGATTCGTCGAACAGCTTGCGGTACTCGGCCGAGAATCGCCCCAGGTGGGTAAACCCCCAGCCCAGGGCGATCTCGGAGATAGTGCGGGTGGAGCCGTGTTCGAGGATTTGCTGGCGCACGGCACCCAGGCGGTATTTCTTCAGGTAAGCCATGGGCGACAGGGCGAAGTATTTGCGGAAGGCATCGAACAGCTTGAAGCGTGACACACCCGCCGCCGCCTCAAGGTCCTCCAGGTGCACCGGTTCCCGGGCGTTGTCGTGGATGTACTGCCGCGCACGGATCAGATAGTGCGGCAGCTTCACCCCCAACACGTCACGCAGTTCTTCGGAATAATTATTCGGCTGGGCCAGGATCAGGCCCTTGATCAGCGAACTTTCCAGGTCCCGGGTAAACGCCACCTGGTCATACAGTTCGCTGCTGCGCTCCAGCTCGGCGATGAAATACCGCGCCATGCGCCACCACGACGCGGAAGCGCCGTCCACCGCGTCCATCGCCGACTCGAAGCGCAACGGCGCTTCAATCGGTCGCTGCAGCAAGCCTTCCAGGGATTCGCTCATCGCCGCGCGGGTGATCACCACCTGCAACTTGCGGCAGTCGCCGGAGATCTCCAGCACCTGATGTTCGTTGGGCGAGATGATCACGCCCTGGTCACGATTGGAACTGAGGCGTACGCCGTTCTTGCTCAACTCCTGCTCGCCCACCAGCGGCAAGGTCAGGCTATAGCTGCTGAAGTGCTCGGCGTCTTCGATGTCGATGGTGACGTCGGTGCCGTACTCGATAATCCCCAGCGTGGTGGCGCGGGACTTGAACACATTGGCACTGTGGTGAAAGCGGATGCGCTCCGGCGTCGCGGTTTGCAGGCGATGCGGCCCGCAAATGCCAGACATCCAGCTGCAAGCGCCTTCAAGGTCGAAGCGCTCGATACGTATATCGCGTGTATTGCTATTCATCACGGGGCACCCACGGCAATTGTGGCCGGCGCGCTCTGACGGCGCGTCCTGGTAGATCGACAGCAAGTTTTGCGCCACGCCAGCGGGATCGCCACTGGATGGATAGCAACCGTCGACTAAGTGGATAACAAGCAGACTTTTCCGACAATCGCCTTGCAAGACAGTAGCGCATTCCGCCACCGCCCCGCACCGCCGTGGGTATTTCGTGCCCAACTAAGTGGCCCACCTTCCCCCATTAACCGGATAGCCCGGTGCCCCGCCGCAGCCTCTTAATGGCCTACCCGTTTAGCCATTATCAAAAAGGTGCCTCCCATGAGTGGTGCAAGAAGCGTCGAACAGTGGAAAAGTTTTATCGAAGGCTGCCTGGACTTCCGCCCGGTGGATGAGGTTTTCCGCATCGCCCGGGACATGTTCACCGAGCCGGAGCTGTTTGATCTGGAGATGGAACTGATCTTCGAGAAGAACTGGATCTACGCCTGTCACGAAAGCGAATTGGCCAACAAACATGACTTCGTGACGATGCGCGCCGGGCGCCAGCCGATGATCATCACCCGCGACGGTGAAGGCCAGCTCAACGCGCTGATCAACGCCTGCCAGCACCGAGGCACCACCCTGACCCGGGTCGGCAAGGGCAACCAGTCCACCTTCACCTGCCCGTTCCACGCCTGGTGCTACAAGAGCGACGGCCGGCTGGTGAAGGTCAAGGCGCCGGGGGAATACCCGGAAGGCTTCGACAAAGCCACTCGCGGCCTGAAAAAGGCGCGGATCGAGAGCTACAAGGGCTTCGTGTTCATCAGCCTGGACGTGAACGGCACCAACAGCCTGGAAGACTTCCTCGGCGACGCCAAAGTGTTCTTCGACATGATGGTCGCCCAGTCGGCCACCGGGGAGCTGGAAGTGCTGCCGGGCAAGTCCGCCTACACCTACGACGGCAACTGGAAACTGCAAAACGAAAACGGCCTGGACGGTTATCACGTCAGCACCGTGCACTACAACTACGTGGCCACGGTGCAGCATCGCCAGCAGGTCAACACGGAAAACGGCACGGGCTCCGGCACCACCCTGGACTACAGCAAGCTCGGTGCCGGCGACGCGAATACCGATGACGGCTGGTTCGCGTTCAACAATGGCCATAGCCTGTTGTTCAGTGACATGCCCAACCCCACCGTGCGTTCGGGCTACGCCACCATCATGCCGCGCCTGATCGAAGAACATGGCCAGCAAAAAGCCGAATGGATGATGCACCGCCTGCGTAACCTGAACATCTACCCGAGCCTGTTCTTTCTCGACCAGATCAGCTCGCAGTTGCGGATCATCCGCCCCATCGCCTGGAACAAGACCGAGATCATCAGCCAGTGCCTGGGGGTGAAAGGCGAGTCTGACGCCGACCGAGAAAACCGCATTCGCCAGTTCGAGGACTTCTTCAACGTCTCGGGCATGGGCACGCCGGATGACCTGGTGGAATTTCGCGAAGCCCAGCGCGGCTTCCAGGGCCGCCTGGAGCGCTGGAGCGATATCTCCCGTGGCAGCCACCGCTGGGAAACCGGGCCGACGCCCAACAGCGAAGCCATCGGCATCCAGCCGGCGATGACCGGCACCGAATTCACCCACGAAGGGCTGTACGTCAACCAGCACCGCAACTGGCAGAAATTCCTGCTGGACGGGCTCGATGCCCAAGCCCTGAAACTGCGGGAGGTGAAATGATGAATGCGCAATTGCAGTACCAGATCGAGCAGTTTTTTTACCGTAAATCCGAACTGTGCGATGCCCAGGATTGGGACGCCTACGTGCAGTTGTTCGACCCGCAGAGTGAGTTCCACCTGCCGCAGTGGGACTCGGAACACGTCTACACCCGCGACCCGAAGCGCGAGATGTCGCTGATCTACTACGCCAACCGTTCAGGGCTGGAGGACCGGGTGTTTCGGCTGCGCACGGGCAAGGCCGCGTCGGCCACGCCGATGCCGAGGACGCTGCATCTGATCAATAACGTGCGGATTGCCGAGCAACCGGGCGGACTGCTGGAAGTGAAGCTGAACTGGCACACGCTGTTCTATCGGCTGGCGACGTCGGAGCAGTTCTATGGCAGCGCCACCTACAGCCTCAAGCCCGATGGCGACAGTTGGTTGATCACCCGCAAGCATGCGCTGCTGCTCAACGACACCATCAACTCGGTGCTGGATTTCTATCACCTCTGAGCTGATGCATTACACCTGTGGCGAGGGAGCTTGCTCCCGCTGGACCGGGCTGGCGCTCCAGTGCGTAGCGCTCCCGGTTTTTTGGGGCTGCTGCGCAGCCCAGCGGGAGCAAGCTCCCTCGCCACAAAAAGCTCACTCGCCAGGCATAACCATCAAACTCGCGGAGTTCTGCGAATGAATCACAAAGTGGCCTTCAGTTTTGCCGACGGCAAGACCCTGTTTTTCCCGGTGGGTACCCATGAGATCCTGCTGGACGCTGCCTTGCGCAACGGCATCAAGATCCCGCTCGACTGCCGCGAAGGCGTATGCGGCACTTGCCAGGGCCGTTGCGAGTCCGGCGATTTCACCCAGGACTACGTGGACGAGGAAGCCCTCTCCAGCCTCGACCTGCAACAACGCAAAATGCTCAGCTGCCAGACCCGGGTCCAATCCGACGCGGCGTTCTATTTCGATTTTGATTCCAGCCTGTGCAACGCGCCGGGGCCGGTACAAATCCGCAGCACGGTGAGCGATGTGCAGCAGGTTTCGGCCAGCACCGCGATCCTGCACCTGCAACTGGAAAGCTCATTGGACTTTTTGCCAGGCCAATACGCCCGCCTGTCGATTCCCGGCACCGACAGTTGGCGCTCCTACTCCTTCGCCAACCGCCCGGGCAATCAATTGCAGTTCCTGATCCGCCTGCTGCCCGATGGCGTGATGAGCAACTACATCCGCGAGCGCTGCCAGGTCGGCGATGAGTTGCTGCTGGAAGCGCCATTGGGTGCCTTCTACCTTCGGCATGTCACCCGGCCGCTGGTGTTGGTGGCCGGTGGCACTGGTTTATCGGCGCTGCTGGGCATGCTTGACGACCTGGCCGCCAACCGCTGCCAACAGCCGGTGCACCTGTATTACGGCGTGCGCGGTGCGGCCGATCTGTGCGAGGCCGCCCGCATCCACGCCTACGCCGATAAAATCCCCCATTTTCGCTACACCGAGGTACTCAGCGACCCAGCGCCCGACTGGGCCGGCAAGCGTGGCTACCTCACCGAGCATTTCGACCTGGCCGAATTGCGGGATCAATCGGCGGATATGTACGTGTGCGGGCCGCCACCGATGGTCGAATCCATCAAACAATGGCTGCTGGATCAGGCACTTGATGGCGTTCAGCTGTATTACGAAAAGTTTACCGAGAGTAATATCTGACCCCTCAGCGGTATGAGGGGCTGGTTCGGTGTGCGATCAACCCTGAAAAAAACAAGTAGAAGGGAATGTTAATGGCGGATGACATGGTTAACCCGGTGGGCCTCAAGCGTGGCCTGAAGAACCGGCATATTCAGCTGATTGCCTTGGGAGGGGCAATCGGGACCGGGCTGTTCCTCGGCTCGGCGGGCGTGCTCAAGTCGGCGGGGCCGTCGATGATCCTGGGCTACGCGGTAGCCGGTTTCATCGCGTTCCTGATCATGCGCCAGCTGGGCGAGATGATCGTCGAGGAACCGGTGGCCGGCTCCTTCAGCCACTTCGCCCACAAGTACTGGGGCGGTTACGCAGGCTTCCTCGCCGGCTGGAACTACTGGGTACTCTACGTGCTGGTGGGCATGGCCGAGCTGACAGCGGTGGGCAAGTACATCCAGTTCTGGTGGCCGGAAATTCCGACCTGGGTCAGTGCGGTGGTGTTCTTTGTGCTGGTCAACCTGATCAACACCCTCAACGTGAAGTTCTTCGGTGAGACCGAGTTCTGGTTCGCGATCATCAAGGTGGTGGCGATTGTCGGCATGATCGTGCTCGGCTGCTATCTGCTGTTCAGCGGCACCGGCGGCCCGCAAGCCTCGGTGAGCAACCTGTGGAGCCACGGTGGGTTCTTCCCCAATGGCGGCATGGGGCTGTTGATGTCCATGGCGTTCATCATGTTCTCGTTCGGCGGCCTGGAGCTGGTGGGCATTACCGCCGCCGAAGCCAGCGAACCCCGTAAGGTGATCCCGAAGGCGATCAACCAGGTGGTGTACCGGATCCTGATTTTCTACGTCGGCGCCCTCACTGTGCTGCTGTCGTTGTACCCATGGGACCAACTGCTGCAAACCCTCGGCGCGTCGGGCGATGCCTACAGCGGTAGCCCGTTCGTACAGATCTTCTCGCTGATCGGTAACGACACCGCCGCCCACATCCTTAACTTCGTGGTCCTGACCGCGGCGCTGTCGGTGTACAACAGCGGCGTGTACTGCAACAGCCGCATGCTGTTCGGCCTGGCCGAGCAAGGCGATGCGCCGAAAGCGCTGATGAAGCTGAACAAGCAAGGCGTGCCGCTGCGTGCCCTGGGCATCTCGGCCCTGGTGACGCTGCTGTGCGTGGTGATCAACTACGTCGCCCCGCATGACGCACTGGAGCTGTTGTTTGCACTGGTGGTTGCCTCGCTGATGATCAACTGGGCGCTGATCAGCCTGACCCACATCAAGTTCCGCAAGGCCATGGGCGAGCAAGGCGTGGTG
Source organism: Pseudomonas sp. MWU16-30323 (assembly GCF_020515595.1). Classification (NCBI taxonomy): domain Bacteria; kingdom Pseudomonadati; phylum Pseudomonadota; class Gammaproteobacteria; order Pseudomonadales; family Pseudomonadaceae; genus Pseudomonas; species Pseudomonas sp. MWU16-30323. Next base: position 18,025 of record NZ_JAIWYM010000014.1, on the reverse strand, counting down.
CCGTCGTTCAAGACCTTCTGGTTCCCGTTCAGCAACTACCTGTGCCTGGCGTTCATGCTGATGATCATCTGCGTGATGCTGGCGATTCCGGGCGTGCGGGCGTCGGTGTATGCGATTCCGGTTTGGGTCGGGATTATCTATGTGGCGTACCGGTTGCGGTTGAATAACGCGAAGGCAGTAACAGCGCAATAACCCATGTGGGAGCGGGCTTGCTCGCGAAGGCGGTATGTCAGTCAGCACATGTGTTTATTGACCCACCGTCTTCGCGAGCAAGCCCGCTCCCACATTTTGATCGTATTCCAAATGAAAAGCCCCGGTACTGATGAGTACCGGGGCTTTTTGTTGGGCCTTGATTACAGCGTGGAACGCACTCGCCACAGCTCGGGGAACAATACGGTGTCGAGCATCTTGCGCAGGTAACCCACGCCTTCGGTGCCGCCCGTACCAGGCTGGAAGCCGATGATCCGCTCCACCGTGGTGACGTGGCGGAAGCGCCATTGGCGGAACGAATCCTCCAGGTCGATAAACTTTTCGGCCAGTTGGTACAGGTCCCAATAACGGCTCGGATCGCGATAAACCTCGCGCCACGCCGCCTCCACGGATTCATCGTGCACCGTCGGTGCCGTCGGGTCGCGTTCGGCGCGCTTGGGGTCGATCGCCAGGCCGGCCTTGGCCATCAGGTTGATCGCCTCGTCATACAGCGACGGCGTGGCAATCGCCACTTTCAGCTCGTTCAACAGGTCCGGACGATGGGCGTGGGGCCGCAACAGCGCCGCGCTTTTATTGCCGAGGATGAATTCGATTTCCCGGTACTGGAACGACTGGAAGCCCGACGACTGGCCCAGGTACGGGCGGATCGATTTGTACTCCGATGGCGTCATGGTCGCCAGCACGGCCCAGGCGTGCACCAGTTGGTCAAAGATCCGCGACACCCGCGCCAGCATTTTGAACGCCGGTGGCAACTCACCCAGGCGCACGTGTTCGCGGGCGGCCTTGAGTTCGTGGAGCATCAGCTTCATCCACAGCTCGGAGGTCTGGTGCTGGATGATGAACAGCATCTCGTTGTGGTCCGGCGACAGCGGGTGCTGGGCGCTGAGCACTTTGCCCAGGTCCAGGTAGTCGCCATAGCTCATGGACTCGGAAAAATTCAGCTCGGCGTTATGCCATTCTTCCGGCGGCTGGTAGTCAGGGGAGAAAGGACACTGGCTCATCGCGTGGGCTCCTTGAGCGGGCGGAGAATCGCTCGTACCGGGCTGGCATCGAGGTTGGCAAAACGCAGCGGCAGCGCGATCAACTCGTAATCGCCCTCCGGTACGTCGTCGAGAACGATGCCTTCGAGAATCGCCATGCCATGCCGGGCGACGGCGTTGTGAGAGTCCATGGTCTTGGACTGTTGCGGGTCCAGGGACGGCGTGTCGATGCCGATCAGGCGCACCCCGAGGCCGGCCAGCAGCTCGACGGTTTGCGGGGCGACGGCGGTGAAATTCGAATCCCAGGTATCCAGTGGCGCCTGTTGATAAGTGCGCAGCAGCACACGCTCCGGGAGGTTCTCCAGGCGGCCTTCCAACTGATATGGCTGCACCAGCGCCCCGCTGCCCAGGCAATGCAGCACCCGGCACGGGCCCATGTACACATCGAGGGACACTTCGCCGATGGGCGCACCGTCAGCGCTGTAGTGCAACGGCGCGTCCACATGGGCGCCGGTGTGGGGCGACAGGGTGATGCGTCCGACATTCACCGGGCACTCGGGGCCGAACTGCCACACGCGCTCTTCCTGAAACGGCGTATCACCCGGCCAGGTCGGGGTCGCGGTGCTCAAGGGCGGGCTGATGTCCCACCACGTTTTTATTGGATTCATTTCAAGGCTCTCGGTCGTTACTGGGGTGAATGATACGAGGGCCAGCTGTAAATATTCTTGCGAATTCCGGCGCAAAGCGGGAAATCTTTCGCACTTACTGCGAGGAAATGGCTGATTGGCGCACAGATATTTCGTACCGACTCAATCATTCAAACAACAAATATCCCCTGTGGGAGCCGGGCTTCCCCGCGATGAGGTCGGCACAGCTTGCCCTTCCATCGCCTGACACTCCGCCAACGCGGGCAAGCCCGGCTCCCACAGGGGTTGGCGGTGACTCACGGATGTGCAAATGACTGCGCTTCTGGGCATCCCGATGTCGAGTTCAGACCACTGGCGGGCCGCCCAAGGCGATAGGGTTCGGACTTCCCTTCCACTGCCTCGGAATCATCATGTCCAAGCCGATCACCGTACTGCGCGACACCCACCCACTGCCGGTGCTGGACGCCTGCAAATGGGAAAAGCTCGAAGGCGACCCACACACCGTCAACCTCAACGCCTACACCAGCGAAGACGGCAGCAAGATCATGGGCACCTGGATCTGCACCCCCGGCAAATGGCGGGTGGAGTACGTGAAGTGGGAATACTGCCACTTTCAGGAAGGCTACTGCGTGATCACCCCGGATGGCCTTGAGCCGATCCATTTGCGGGCTGGGGATATCTTTGTGGTGGAGCCGGGGATGAAAGGGACGTGGGAAGTGGTCGAGACGGTGCGTAAGTATTTTGTGTTTGCCTGACGGCCAAAAACCCGGGAACCCGCTTGAGGCAGGTTCCCGGAAAATCCCCTATTGGGGCTTGCGATAGCTGTTGATGATCGCCGAGAAGTCCTTGCCCCCTTCCCCACGCTGGCTCATCGATTGATACAACTGCTGCGCCACTGCGCCGAGGATCACCGGCTGGTGCGCCTGGCGGGCGGCTTCAGTGGCCAGCCCCAGGTCCTTGAGCATCAGTTCCGCACCAAACCCGCCGGTATAACCCCGGGACGACGGCGCCGTTTCGATAATCCCGGGCCATGGGTTGTAGGTGTCCGAACTCCAGCAGCGTCCGGTGGAGCTGTTGATGATTCCCGCCAGCACTTGGGTGTCGATACCCAACGCATCGCCCAGGGCCATGGCTTCGCTGACGCCGACCATGGTGATACCCAACAGCAGGTTGTTGCAGATCTTCGCAATTTGCCCGGTGCCGACTTCGCCGCAATGGACGATGTTACGGCCCATTTGCGCCAATACCGGTTGCAGGGTGGCGAACAGTTCCGGGGTGGCGCCGACCATGAAGGTCAGCGTCCCGGCCTGGGCGCCGCCGGTGCCGCCGGACACCGGGGCATCGGCCATCACCACGCCTTGTTTTGCTGCCGCCGCGGCTACATCGCGGGCGGTCTGCGGGTCGATGGTGCTGCAATCCACTGCCGGCACGCCTTTGCCGATGCCGGCCAGCACGCCATCTTCACCGAGCCACACACTGCGTACATGGGCCGCAGCCGGGAGCATGGTCACCACCAGCTCGACGCCTTCTGCTGCCGCGCGCGGTGAGGCGCTGATGGTGCCGCCCAGCTCGGCCAGTTCCTTGAGCACGGTCTGGTTCAGGTCGAACAGGTTCAACGCATGGCCAGCCTTGATCAGGTTGCGCGCCATCGGCGCGCCCATGTTGCCCAGGCCGATAAATGCAATCTTCATGGTCGTCTCCTCGATCAGCGCAGGTTGATGGTGGTGTTGACGCCATCATTGACGCTGTCGTCGTCGAACCAGCGGCTGGTGACGGTTTTGGTCTGGGTATAGAACTGCACCACTTGCTTGCCGTACGGGCCCAGATCACCGAGTTTCGAACCACGGGAGCCGGTGAAGCTGAAGAACGGCACTGGCACGGGGATCGGGATGTTGATGCCGACCTGGCCGACGTCGATTTCGCTCTGGAATTTACGCGCCGCCGCGCCGCTCTGGGTGAACAGGCCGGTGCCGTTACCGAACGGGTTGGCGTTGACCAGGGCGATGGCTTGGTCGAGGGTGTCGACTTCCAGCACCACCAGCACCGGGCCGAAGATTTCCTGGGTGTAGATCTGCATGTCGGTGGTCACGCCGGAGAACAGGGTCGGGCCGACGAAATTGCCGTCCTCGAAACCTGGAACCTTGATGCCACGGCCATCCAGTTCCAACTTGGCGCCTTCTTTCACGCCGCTTTCGATCAGGTCGAGGATGCGTGCCTTGGCGCGCTTGGAGATCACCGGGCCCACATCGGTGCCCGCTTCGCTGCCGGCATTCACCTTGAGTTTCTGCGCCAGGGCCTTGAGGTCTGGCAGCCATTGTTTGGCTGCGCCCACCAGCACCACCACGGACGTTGCCATGCAGCGCTGGCCGGCCGCGCCGAAACCGGCACCGACCAGGGCGTTGAGGGTTTGCTCGCGGTTGGCGTCCGGCAGCACCACGGCGTGGTTCTTGGCGCCCATCATCGATTGCACGCGCTTGCCGTGTTTGCCGGCGAGGTCGTAGACGTGAGTCCCCACGGCGGTCGAACCGACGAAGGACACCGCCTTGATATCCTTGTGGGTGCACAGCGCGTCCACCACATCCTTGCCGCCGTGAACCACGTTCAGCACACCGGCTGGCACGCCGGCTTCGAGCGCCAGCTCAACCAGCAGCAGGGTCGACAGCGGATCCTGCTCAGAAGGCTTCAGTACGAAGGTGTTACCGCAGGCAATGGCCATCGGGAACATCCACAGCGGAATCATCGCCGGGAAGTTGAACGGGGTGATGCCCGCGCACACGCCGATCGGCTGGCGCAGGGTATAGGTATCCACACCGCCGGCGACGTTTTCAGCGAATTCGCCCATCTGCAGGGTGCCGATGGAGCACGCATGCTCGACCACTTCCAGGCCACGGAAAATATCGCCTTCCGCGTCGGCAATGGTCTTGCCCTGCTCGGCGCTGAGGACCACGGCGATGCGCTTGGAGTGCTCGCGGATCAAGGCTTGCAACTTGAGCATGATGCGCATGCGCGCACCGATCGGCGTCAGCTTCCAGGTCTGGAAGGCGCGATGGGCGGCGTCAATGGCAGCGTTGACTTCTGCTGGGGTGGAAAACGGCACACGGGCCAGTACTTGCTGGGTGGCGGGGTTGACGATGTCTTGCCATTCGGTGGTCTTGGACTCGACCCACTCGCCGTTGATCAGCAGCTTGACCTGTTGCACGGAAATATCGGCAGATGCGTTCATGTGGTCTCCAATTCTTGTAGGTATGCAGAGAACCAAGGCGTTGAATCGCCTTGAGGATGAGGCGTTCGGACTGTTTTTGGAGTATAGATGTGCAAACTTCTAATAAGAACGCACATAAAAGCCGGTCTAATATGCAAAAAAACATCACGTCACTAGGCTCCCTGAACTGGGATGACCTGAAGTTTTTCCTCGAAGTCGCCCGCACCCGCAAGGCCAGCGTCGCCGCCAAACGCCTGGCGGTGGACTACACCACCGTGTCGCGGCGCATTACTTCCCTTGAGGGATCCTTGGGCACTCTGCTGTTTGAAAAGTCCCGGACCAACGGCTTCGTATTGACCACCGAAGGCCAGCGTCTGCTGGGTTACGCCGAGTCCATCGAAAGCACGTTACACATGGCCTGCGAACAGGTTTCCGGCTCCGGCGTGGCGTTGTCCGGCCACGTGCGCATGGGCTGCACCGAAGGGTTCGGCAGCTTCTTCGTCACCCCGCAACTGAGCCATTTCGTCGACACCTACCCGGCGATCTCCGTGGACATCCTGCCCCTGCCCCACTTCATCAGCCTGTCCAAGCGCGAGGCGGATATCGTCATCGCTCTCGAGCGGCCGGAGCATGGGCCCTACGTGTGCTGCAAACTGTGCGACTACAAGCTGCAGCTGTATGCGACCCAGGAATACCTGGACCAGCACCCGCCCATCCACCGGGCAGCGGATCTGGCCGAGCATCCGTTTATCAGCTACGTGGATGATTTGGCGTTCAGCTCGGAGCTGTTGTACCTGGCGAATGTGGTGCCCGGCGCCAGCGCGAGCTTGCGCAGTACCAGCGTGATTGCGCAGTACGTGGCGGCGCAGCAAGGACGCTCGCTGGCGATCCTGCCGTGCTTTTTGGCGGCGCAGGATCCGCGGTTGCTGCCGGTGCTTTCGAAGGAGATCAACATTACGCGGCAGTTCTGGATGTACTGCCGCGAGGATCTGAGGAAGTTGAAACGGATCACCCTGCTGTGGGATTACATCCGTGAGGTGACGGAGCAGAATCAGCCGTTATTGATGGGGGAAACGCGGGAGATGAGGTTTGCGGATTAAATAAAATGTGGGAGCCGGGCTTGCCCGCGATGGCAGTGTGTCAGTCACCCAATACATCAACTGATACACCGCCATCGCGGGCAAGCCCAGCTCCCACATTGATTGCATTCCAACTCGAATTGCCCGAAAGCCAGACTAGTCCGCAATCACCACAATCGACACCCGCCGATTCTCGGTGCGCCCCGCCGCTGTCGTGTTGGACGCCACCGGCTCGCTGCTGCCCAGCCCGCGCAGCTGTACGTTTTCTTCTTTCATGCCGACGCTGGTCAGCACGTTGGCCACGCTTTTTGCCCGGCGCAGGGAGAGTTGCTGGTTGTAGGTTTCCTTGCCCGAGGCGTCGGTGTGGCCGTCGACCCGCACGCGTTCAATGCCTACGCCCAACAGCGCCTTGCCGATGCGCTGGACGATCTCGGTGCTGGGGGCATTCAGGCTTTCGACGTCGCTGCCAAACAGCACCTTGCCCGACAGGCCGAAGGCCCAGCCCTCGTCAGTCAATTCGAAGCCTTGCTGTTTGAGCACGGCGATTTGCGCCGGTGTCAGGCCTTTGGGCGGCGGTGTCTGGCAGCCACTCAGGGCGAGCAAGGCCACGAGCAAGGTGATGAATAAAAAGCGTGCGGTCGAGAACAAGGGATCAACTCCTGTGTTGAACGTTGGCGGCGGGGGACTCGGACTCCGCCGTTTGCTGGCCACCCTGGGAGAGCCGTTTGGCCTGGTACATCGCCGCGTCGGCGGCGTTGAGCAGGTTACCGGGGGTGGCGCCATGATCAGGGTAGACGGCGATGCCGATACTGAGTGAGGTCAATACGTGGGCGTCGCCGGGCAGCGCAATGGGCGCGTCCATGCTGGCGATGATTTTTTCGGCAATGCGCTGGGCGTCCTCGAGTCTGTGCAGAGGTGACAGCAAGATGGCGAATTCATCGCCGCCCAGGCGTGCCACCAAATCGTCTTCGCGCAATTGCGCACGAATGCGCGCGGCCACTGCCACCAATACCGCATCGCCAGCGGCATGGCCGAAGTTGTCGTTGATGTCTTTGAAGCGGTCGCTGTCCAGGAACAATACCGCCACTTTCTCGTTGAGCTTGGCGGCGCTGCGCAAGGCGCGGATCAGCCGACCTTCGAAAAACGCACGGTTGGGCAGACCGGTCAGGCTGTCGTGGCTGGCCTGGTGGGCGAGGGTTTCGTTTTCGCTTTGCAGGTGGGTCTGCCAGGCTTCCAGTTCGTCGAGCAAGGCATTGAAGTCGTTGCCCAGGCTGTCGAGTTCGGCGATTTTCGCCGGCGGTACGCGCCGGTCAAACGCTCGCTCGCTGCGGGCGGCGTGGGCCACCGAGGCCAGGCTGTGCAACGGCACGGTGATGCCGCGTAACAGGCGCCGCGCCAGATACAGTGCAACCCAGGCGCTGAGGGCGGTGCACACCAGAATCCCGGCGAGGCCGCTGAGCAGGAAGCGCAACAGGCTGCCGCCGTGGCCGGTCAGGTGCACGCTGCCGATGACCTGGCCCTGGTGCAGGATCGGCTGGGTGATGGGCTGCTCGAGCAAGGCATGCGCCAGCTGCAGCTCAATCATCGACAGCATCCCGGTTTCCGGGCGCTCCCAATGTGCGAGTTGCTTGCCGTCGACGTTGAAGACCTCTGCCTCGGCCACCTCTTCCTCCGAAGCAATCACGGCCAATGCTTCAGTGGCCGCCGCGCTGTCGTTGAACACCACCGCCGCTTCCACGGTGTAGTTGATGGAGCGGGCGATCAGGTGCAGGTTGTGGTCGGCATACACCCGTAGCGCGAGGACGCCGAGCAGGGTCAGGGAGATACTGGCCATGCCGACTGCCAGCAGCGCCAGGCTCAGGTGTCCACGCCCGATCACCGAACGCAAGGTGGGCCGCACTGGCCCTTTATCGATACTCATGACCCCGGCGCTCGACGTCGGGACAGCTGCAGTACGCTCGGATGGATGCGCACACCGCTGCGGGCAACGGAGTCAAGGTTGACCTCGAACGACACCTGCTCGTCGGCCACCCGCAGACAGAACAGGCTGCCCACGGTGCATTGGTCGCCGCCTTCGCTGATGCTGAGCACCGGATGGCCGATCAGTGATGCGAACAGGCGGCTACGCTCGTCGCTGGTCAATTGGCCGATGTAAACGGCATCGCAGGCATTGGCGATGTCCGGATGGTCAGCCAGCAAACGCTGGACCACTACCGGACGGCCGGTAGCCTGGGTGGTGCCTTTGACCAGGTCATCGGTGTATTGGGTCGGCCCGACGATGCACAGGCGCAATTGCGCGGGCTCTACCGGCCAACGGGCGTAACTGAGGATTCCGAGGACCACCTGCGTGACCGACTTGGCTCGCTGATCAGCCATGCCGGCGGGGGGCTGGGCAAAAGCGAGAGGCGTGAAGATCCACAGAAGCGCCAACAGCAGCATTCGTCTCCAGCTCAAACTTCGCTCTGTGGGCGAGACAGCCACGTTCATGCAGCGATTCTCTTTGATCTTCTCGGGATGATGCCGCAACGATAGCACAACGGCGGAAAACCCCCGAGGCGACACCCAGGAGGATTCCGACATTTTATTAAGAAAAATCACACATTTGGATCAGAAAATTTAGATGACCCATCGGTCAACTTCTTGATCGATCAAGTGCCCAGTTCCAGCATCAGCCCACTCAAGCGCTTCACCTTGCGACTCACCGCCTCTTCAAATACGCCCCCCCGGGGTTCGATCAGGCTGAACCAGTCCTTGGCCCGGGTGATGCCGGTATAGATCAACTCTTTGGTGAGCACCGGGTTCAGGGCGTCCGGCAGAATCAGTGCGGTGTGGGTGAATTCAGAGCCTTGGGATTTGTGCACCGTCATCGCATAGACAGTTTCCACATCGTTGAGCCGGCTGGGCAGCACAAAGCGCACGCCGCCCTGCCCATCGTTACGCGGGAACGCCACGCGCAGCACCTGTGGCCCACCGTCGCTCTCGGGCAGTTTCAGAGCGATGCCGATGTCGCCGTTCATCAGGCCAAGGCCGTAATCGTTGCGGGTCATCAACACCGGGCGGCCTTCGTACCACTGCTGATCGCTGTCGATCAGCCGGGCCTTGAGCAGCGCGGCGGTGATGCGCAGGTTCAAACCCTCGACACCCCACGGGCCCTTGCGTACGGCGCAGAGCAGCTGGAATGCGTCGAAGGCTTTCAGCAGCTTTTGCGCCCAGAGCGTCCAGGCTTCGTCATCCCGTGGCGTGTCGAGGGATGGGCGCGCGGTCTGCAGCAGCTTCAGGTAATAGCGATAACCGTGGGCACCGTCACCGTGGCCGTCCAGCACCAGGCGCTCCAGGGCGTGGTCGTGCTCGCCCTTGAGGCTGACGCAAAACAGATCGGCATGGCTGCGGGCGGCCAGCAGTTTGCGGGCCTGTTCAGGGTTTTGCTGGTTGACCCAACGGGCCAATTGGCCGATGCCGCTGCCTTCGCCGAAACGCCGCGAGTAACGCAGCATTACCACTTGTTGCGCCAAGGGGTGGCTACCGTCGAGGTCTTCCTGCAAGCCGCTGGCGCCGAGGTCTTCGCCGCTGACCTGTTGCAGCCACTGGCGGGTGTGCGGGCTGTAGAAACCGGCTTCGGCATCGCGGCACAAATCACCCAGCACCGCACCGGCCTCAACCGAGGCCAACTGGTCCTTGTCGCCCAGCAGCACCAGGCGCGCGTGAGTCGGCAAGGCGTCCAGCAGGTTGGCCATCATTTCCAGGTCAATCATCGAGGCTTCGTCCACCACCAGCACATCCAGGGGCAACGGATTGCCGATGTGATGCCGGAAGTGTCGGGTGCCGGGCCGGCTGCCCAGCAACCGGTGAACGGTGGTGACCTGGGTCGGGATTTTTTCCTTCACCGCATCCGGCACTTTCAGCGATAGCACTTGCTGGCTGATGGATTCGGTCAAGCGCGCGGCCGCTTTGCCGGTGGGTGCCGCGAGGCGGATGCGCAAAGCGCTGCCCGCTTCCACGGCAGGTGCCTGCAACAGCGCAAGCAAGCGCACCACCGTGGTGGTCTTGCCGGTGCCCGGACCGCCGGTGACGATGCTGAATGCACCGCGGGTGGCCAAGGCGCAGGCGAGTTTTTGCCAGTCGACGACGCCGTCCGGCGGGGCCTGGTCGAACAGGCGATTCAAACGCTCGGGCAGATCGTTGGCAACGCTTTCGCGGGTGGCAAGTCGCAGGCGCAAAGCGCTGTCGATGCGCCGCTCGTAAGTCCAGTAGCGGCGTAAATACAGGCGTTTTCCCGACAGCACCAGTGGCCGGCTTCGCGCGTCCTCGCTGCCATCGACGGCCAGTGCCACCAGGCGGCTGGCGGCCAGGGCATGGCACCAATGGGCGCCGTCCAGGCCATCGAGCAATTGCGATGGCAACAGCATGACGCCGGTTTGCGCATCGCCTTCGGGCGGCAGCGACAGAGCAAAGTCCGGCGCCTTGAGGGTTTCGAACAGGTCCAGGCACACGTGGCCATGGCCCAGTTGGTGACTGGTCAGGGCGGCGGCCAGCAACACCAAAGGATCAGCCTGGGGATCAAGCTCATGGAGGAAGCCGACGAAGGCTTTATCCAACGCACGCAACCAGCCGCGCTGCACCCAGAGATCGAGCAATTGCACCAGGTCGGCGGCGCGGCTGAGGGGCGTCAGCGCCTCGAGCGGTAACGGCGACAGGCTCATAGCAGCTCTCCTTGTTCCCAGGCGGGCTCGGCCTTGGGTGGTAGCGGTTTGCCTTGGAACAGCAGGTCCAGGCTTTCGATCAATTCCCGGGGCGGTCGGGTGAAATACGCACCCTGGCTCGCGGAATGGGTGCCCCGCAGGAACAGGTACAACGCGCCACCGACGTGGCGGTCGTAGTCGTAATCCGGCAGGCGAGCCTTGAGCTGGCGATGCAGGGCCAGCAGGTAAAGGACGTATTGCAGGTCGTAACGATGATCGAGGATCGACAGCTCCATAGCCTGTTGTGTGTAGGCCGAATCGTCAGGACCGAGCCAGTTGGATTTGTAGTCCGCCACGTAGTAACGGCCTTGGTGTTCGAAGGTCAGGTCGATAAAGCCCTTGAACATGCCGTTGAGCAGCACCGGTTCGGCGGCCACGCGGGATACGCCATTGTGAGTGTGCTTGCACACCAGTTTGTCGAGCGCGAGGACATCGACCTTGTGACTGGCAAACCAGAATTCCATTTCGATCTGGTAGTGCTGCAACTCATTGAGGGCCATCTGCCCGTTGCCCAGCGGCAGCCTAGCTTGCAACAGGTGCCCGAGCCAGCCGCCGAGGGTGCCGATCCAGCCTTCCCAACCCCGTCGGTTGCAACGCCGGGCGACCGCATCTTCGATGGCCTCCGGAGCAACGTTGAAGCCTTCGCCGCCCGCCCACTCCAGCAGCCCATGGAGGAAGGTGCCGGGGTTCGGCCCGCGTGGAAAACGGTGAATATCGCCGCCGGAAGCCGGCACTTCTCGCGGGGCATCAGGGTCGAGGCGTTCGTCGTCGAACAGCTTCTGCGCTTGCGGGCTTTCCGGCGCTTCGAGGCTGGCGGCGCTCATGCTCTCGCCGATGCGCAGGGCACTGTAGGAGGCGATCCACCAGTTTTCTGCGGCCTTGCGTTTGGGCAACAGCGGCGCTAGCAAAGTGGCTTCGTTGCGTGGCGGGTGGAACATGACCGTATCGGCTTCAGGCATTTCTGCGTAATGCAGCGCCGGGCAACCTTCCTGCAGGTCGAGGAGCCAGCGGGCCAGGCCGGCGGACTCGCCCAGTGAAGCACCGCCGCCGAGCAAGTAGCCCAAGGCCGACAGGTGCAACACCGAGCTGTTGTTATTGCCGCGCTTCAGGTCAGCGATCCCAAGCCAGCAAGCGTGTTTGGCGCGGGTCAGCGCCACGTAAAACAGGCGCAAGTCTTCGGCCAGACGTTCATCGTCGGCCTGGGCGATCAACTCGGCGGTGGGCTTGAGGCTGACTTGGGATTTGCCGTTTGCGTCGTGGTAATGCAACGGCAAGCGGCTGCCATCCACCGGTTTTGCCGAGCAGATGAACGGCAGGAAGACCAGGTCGTACTCCAGCCCCTTGGACTTGTGGATCGTCACCACTTTGACCAGTTGCTCATCGCTTTCCAGGCGCAGGATCTGCTCTTCACCGGCCTGGCCGGAGAGCGCGAGATGTTCGGCCAGATGGCGAATCAATGCCTGCTCGCCGTCCAGCTCTGCGGCCGCCTGTTGCAACAATTCCGAGAGGTGCAGCAGGTTGGTCAGTACCCGTTCGCCATCGCTGCGGGTGATCAGGGTTTGCGGCAATTGGAAGTCGTGCAACAGGCGACGCAGCATCGGCAGCACGCCTTGGGTGCGCCAGATCGTGCGGTAGTCGCGGAACTGCATCACGCGTTTTTCCCACGCGAGTTCGTCCTGGTTCAGACGCTCCAGTTCCGGCAATGACAGGTTCAAGGTGACGCAGGCCAAGGCAGCGCGCAGCGGGCGCTCGACGTCCGGCTCGGCGCAGGCTTTGAGCCAGGCCAGCAGGTCGTGGGCTTCCTGGGCGGCGAACACCGAGTCTTTATCAGACAGGTAAACGCTGCGTACGCCACGGGCAGCCAACTCGCTGCGCACGGCTTGGGCCTCCTTGCCGTCGCGCACCAGGATGGCGATGTCTGACGGCAGCACGCCTTTGAAGCTACCGTCTTTGCTCAGGAATCCCGCAGTTCCCTGCTGGCCGCCGTTGAGTAATGCGACGATTTGACTGGCGCAGGTCGCGGCCAGTTGTTGGCGGTAGAGCACGCTGGAGATCGGCTGGTCGGTGGGCAAGTGCCAGAGGTTCAGCGCGGGCAACGTCTGACCGTTGACCTGCAGTTGTTCCTTGCGGCCTTGGGACAATACCGACTGAAACGGCACCGGATTCGTACCGTCGGGTTCGCGGAACAGGAATGCACCACGGCCTTTTTCGGCGCGCTGGAACACATGGTTTACCGCTTCGACCATGGCATGGCTGGAACGGAAGTTGGTGCCCAGGGTGTGATGGCGGCCGGTAGTGGATTGGCGCGCGCGCAGGTAGGTATAGATATCGGCACCACGGAAGGCGTAGATCGCCTGCTTCGGGTCGCCGATCAGGAACAGGCCGCTGTCGAGGTGGTTTTCTTCGATGCGGTAGATGCTGTCGAAGATGCTGTATTGCACCGGGTCGGTGTCCTGGAATTCGTCGATCAGGGCGACCGGGAATTGCTCGCGGATCACACTGGCCAGGCGCTCGCCGCCGTCGGCCTGCAGGGCGGCGTTGAGGCGGATCAGCATGTCGTCGAAACCCATTTCGGCGCGACGACGTTTTTCTTCTTCGAAGCGTTTTCCTACCCAGCCGGCGGCGTGTTGCAGCACGGCGGCATCCGGCGTTGGCAGGGCGTCGAGGCTGGCCTTGAGGCTGGCCATGGCGTCAATACCCGGATGGCTTGGTGGCTCGCCTTTCCAGGCTTCGGCCATGCCGTCGGGCGTCAGGCGGGTGAAGCCGGTGCCGATATCCAGTTGCTCGAGAGACTCATCAGCCGCCCAGGCGCTGATCTTTTCGAACCAAGGCTCGAAGTAACGCGCTTGCATCTTGCGACCATCGACGGCTTTGGCAGCGACGGCCTGCAGGCAAATGTTGCGCAGCTCTTCAGCCCATTGTTGCCAGGGCGCCTTGAGCGCGACGAGGGCTTGGCGGCGTTCTTGTAGGCATTCGTTGATCAGCTCGGCGGGGGCGCGAGTTTCATCCGTGGGCCGCTCGCTGTTGAACAACGCGCGTACCCGTGGCATCAGCGCTGCCGGGCCGCCCCAGTTGTTGCGCACCCAGTTCAATGCATCGTCGTGCATCGGGTAGCAGAACAGTCGCCAGTAGTCGCGCAGCACTTCGCCGAGCAGGTCGCTGTGGTCGGTTTCCAGGGTCTGGGTGAACAGGCTGCCGCTGTCGAAGGCATGTTCGCGCAGCATGCGCTGGCACCAACTGTGGATGGTCGAGACGGCCGCTTCGTCCATCCATTGGGCGGCGATGTCCAGGCGATTGGCGCAGCCGGGCCATTGTTCGAGGCTGTATTGGTCGCGCAGTTCGGCGATCAGTGCATCGGGTTCTTCAATTTCTTCACGGAAAAAACGCGCGGCTTCCGCCAGGCGGATACGGATACGTTCGCGCAGCTCTTTGGTGGCGGCGTCGGTGAAGGTCACGACGAGAATTTGCGGCGGCAGTAACTCGCGGCCGAAGCCCGATTCGTCACCACCGTGGCCGAGAACCAGACGCAGGTAGAGCGCCGAGATGGTGAACGTCTTGCCCGTGCCGGCACTGGCTTCGATCAGTTGGCTGCCTTTAAGCGGGAACGCCAGGGCCAGGGGTTTTGTGCCGCTCATGCGCTGGCCTCCGCGCTGGTGAGTGATCGCCAGGGGGCATTGATCAACGGTCGATACAGCGTTTCGCACCAACCCTCAAATTCTTCGCTGGCCATCAAGGCGGCGTAGTCGGGGAACTGGCGGGTGAGCGCGGGACTTTCACGGCGCTCGCCGTCGGTGGTTTGGCCGTCGCCTTCGTAGGCTTTGCTGGCGGCGGCTTGCGCTTTGGCCGGGTCGGTTTGGCCGAGCCAGGCGAACGCTGTTTTAACGGCGATCGGCAGTGGCTCGCTCATGCCGGTTTTCCAGGCGAGCAGCAGGTTGCCAAGGAGCTCTTGGGCGGTGGCTTGCTCCAGTGGGGCCAGCAGCAGCGTGTCGTCGCTGGCGACCAGGCCGGTACTTAACGGGAGGCCGCAGGCGCAGGCCACCAAGTGGTTCACCCACGGGCGAATCAGGCGATGCCACTTGCGGGTCTTGATCGAGCCGATGCTGTTGGGGATGGCGGTGACGCTTAAAAGGCTGCCATCGCTGCGTTGGTGCAGGCCGCTGATCCAACCTTCCAGTTGGATGCCTTGATGCTCAAAACTGATCGGTTCAGCACTGGTGTGCGGAGTTGGCCAGAGAGCTAGGAGTTGCTGATAACGTTGCAGCAGATCCGGCAAGGGCTCGATCAGTTCTTTACGCAGGCATTCGCCGAAACCAACCATCGGCAACAAGCCACCGCCTTGCAGGCGCAGGGCCTGGGCGTTGAGGGCTTCGTCGAGGTTGTCGGGGCGAGTGAGTGCCGCCGTGAGCAAGCTGTCGCTCAAGCTATAGCGCTGCAGTGCGTCGAGGACGAAGGGTTCTTCATCTTCCAGCGGAACTTCGGCGGCTTCGAAAAACACTTTCAGGCGCTGGCTGAAGAAGTGTTTGACCGGGTTGCGCAAGAAGTCCTGCAGTTGGCCGAGGCTCAGCGGTTCTTCCTGGATGTAGGGCGCGAGGGTGCCGGTATCGGGCAGGCTGTCCGGGGTTGCGTGGAGCAACTGCCATTCGCGGGCGTAGCTGAACAGCTCGTCACCTTCGTGGAAGTAGCGGGCGCTGAAGGGCTGAAGCGGGTGTTCCTGGGTGGTGGCTTCCAGGAGGGGTTCGCCGCTGGTGGTGTGCCAACCGCTGGCGATGTGGTCGCGCAACTGGCCGATCAGGACGGATGCCGGACGATCACTGTTGTCGCGGATGCTGCGGCCGACCCAACTGATGTAGAGCTGATCGCGGGCCGAGAGCAGGGCTTCGAGCAGCAGGTAGCGGTCATCCTCGCGGCGTGATCGATCACCTGGGCGGTAGTCGCTGCCCATCAGGTCGAAGTCCAGCGGCGGTTGCGCGCGCGGGTAGTCGCCGTCATTCATGCCCAGCAGGCACACCAGCTTGAACGGGATCGCACGCATGGGCATCAGGGTGCAAAAATTGACAGCACCGGCGAGAAAGCGCTGGGACAGTCGGCCTTGATCGAGGCCTGCCAGCCAGGCCTCGCGGACGACGGTCAGGGGTAACTCGTCGTGCAAGCCGACGGACTCGCAGGTCTCCAGCCAGGTTTCTCTCAGTTGCTCGAGTTGGCCCAGGAGGTAGTCGTCATGCTCGTTGCTCGGGAGGAAAAACAGCTGCATCAGGTTTTGCAGGCGCTCGCCCCATTCTGTGGGCGCAGCGGGTTGTGACAGTGCCTGGTGGGCGTCGTGCAGCGCGTCGAGCAGCGCGACCAGCGGGCCGATCAAGGCAGCGTCGAGGCCGCCGATCTCATCGTAAGGCTCGATGCCGTCGCAGGCAGAGCCCGTGCCGACGGCATAGCCCAGGAGCATGCGGCGTAGGCCGAAACGCCAGCTGTTTTGCTCCAGCTCCTGGGGCAATCCGAGCCCCGCACGTTGTTCGGCGTTGAGGCCCCAGCGGATGCCTGCGCCTTCGATCCAGCGGTGCAGGGTCGGCAGGTCGCGCTCCTTGATGCCGAAGCGTTCGCGCAGGGCCGGTACGTCGAGCAGGTCGAGGATTTCGCTGACCGGGAAGCGGCTGTCGGGGAGCTTGAGCAAGTGTTCGACGGCGATCAGTAATGGATCGCGGCCGCGCTGGCCTTGGTCTGTAAGCGTGAACGGAATAAAGCGCAGGTCGTTTCTTTCAAGCTGGCCGAATACGGCACGAATATGCGGTGCGTAGCTGTCGACGTCGGGGACCATGACGATGATGTCCCGTGGGCGCAGCGTGGGGTCGGCGCTGAAGCGCTGGAGTAACTGGTCGTGGAGGATTTCTACTTCCCGCTGGGCGCTGTGGGCGATGTGGAAGCGGATGGAAGTGTCGCGCTTCAGGTCCACGCTTGGCCAGAGTTCGCGGGTTTCGTTGAGCGGGCGCAGTTCGAGGATGTCGTCCTGGAGCTGGTTGAGCAAGGTGGTGGGCTCGCTTTCGCTGAACAGGTCGATACGGCCGTCGCGGAATGCCGAGCGGTAACTGTTGGGGTCGTCGTAGCTGTCCAACAGGTTGATGTAGTCGCGACCTTGTTTCCCCCAGGCCGCGAGCAGCGGGTGGGCGTGCTGGTGCAGGGTTTGCGGGTCGATGGTAACCGGCATTCCGGCTTTGCGGGCCTGGCGTTTGTATTCGTTTCGGAGCAGGTCTTTGTCGGCAACGATGTCGGACCAGTGGTGGCGACAAGGGTTGTGCACGCACAGCAGCACTTGGCTGAAACGGGCGAGGCCGGCCAGCGCTTCCAGGGCTTGCGCCGGCAAGGAGGAAATACCGAAAACGATCACGCGCGAAGGTAGGCCGGCGGGCGCTTGTTCGAGGGTGTTGATGCGCTCGATAAAGCGCTGGTGAACGCCGGCGCGACTCTGGGCCATGCCCTCCTCTCCGACATCCAGCAGCAGGGCACGCCATAGTTCAGCTTGCCAGCAGTTGGCTGGGCTCAGGGGTTTGGATTCACCTCGACCATTGCGTAGTTGATGACGACCGGCAGCCCAGTCTTCCAGCCAGTCGGCACGGTAGACCTGGTATTGGTCGAAGAGGTCAGCGAGGCGTTCTGCCAGTTGGTAGCGTTTGCGCAGATCCGTGTCGTGGGTCAGGAAGCGTTGCAGGGGTTCGAAGTGGGGCTGGTTGATCAGCTCGGGAAGCAGGCGCATGAGACGCCAGGTCAGTGGGGCTTTATCCAGCAGGGACTTGGCCGGGATTTCATCTTTGCCCAGGACCATGCGATAGAGCTGCCACATGAAGCTGCCGGGAAGTTGTACGTCGATAGCCGCAGCGATGCCGCAACCGCCCATGTCGTCATCTTCAGGGTCTTCTGCCAGCGCCAGTTTGAGCCATTGGGCAATGCCGTTGCTTTGTACCAGAGCGATTTCGTTTTCGAGGGGAGCCAGCGGGTAACGACGCATCCAACTGACAACCAGGCTGCGCAGCTCATCCAGGCGGTTGCCGTGAACCACCATGAATCCAGCACTGAGGGACGTCGCATCCGGCATAACGGCTTCCTTGGGAAAAGCAAAATCGAGGAATGGACTTTAGCATTGAAGGCAACCGCAGGCTGCAAGTGAGGAACACTTGGGGAC
>NZ_JAIWYM010000013.1:0-157207 GCF_020515595.1 Pseudomonas sp. MWU16-30323 | reverse complement strand
CTAAGCCGCCGTTACCTAAATAACGGATATACACACCACCTCAGAGCCAAAAGCGTCAGAGCTGAAACCGCTCCCGCTCATGCTCATACAACGGCCGCACCAGCGCGAATTCATGGTCAATCTCATCCACCAGTCGCCCCAAATCCGTAAAAGCGTGCTTCGCGGACGTATCCTCAAGCAACTGACAAAGCTCAGCCAACCGCACCGCCCCAAGGTTACCGCTGCTCCCCTTGAAGCTATGGGCAATCCGCCCAAGGGCCTTCGCGTCATCCCGGGCCCGGCGCAGCGCCTCTACCCGCTTCTGCGAATCATCGAGAAACGTGTCGAGCAGCTTCGGATACTCGCCCTCCATGACCTCCTGCAAGCCAGTCAGCACATCAGGGTCCAGATGAATCTCTGCCACTTGTTCGCTCCTTGATCAAGAATCGGCGGATTATGCCAGAGCCTTCCATGAAAACTCCACGCACACACACCGCCCTCCGTCAGACCAGCCTACATCGCTGCTCAGCTGCCGCACCAGGCTCAACCCCCGGCCAGACAGACGGTCAACATCCAGCGGCCTGGCCAGCACCTTCTCCACATCAAAGCCCGACCCACTGTCCTCGATCCGCAAAGTCAGGCACCCACCCTCCCCGGTCGGCACCACCTCCAGATGCACCCGCACATACCCACTGTTCAACTGCGCCAGCCGCTCATTACGCTCACGGTAATACGCCGCAAACCCCTGGGCATCACGCTTGAGCCGCGAATCCAGGCCCAGCACCCCATGCTCCAGGGCATTGGAATACAACTCCGCCATCACGCCATACAACGCCCCGCTTTGCTCACGCAGGCCATGAACCTCCAACAGCAACTGCAACAAATACGGCAACGGGTTGTAGGACTTGAGCGTCTCGGCACGAAACTCAAAACTCACCGACCAATCCAGCGGCGACGACTGGCCGCTGTCGGAATACACCATCGACGGCGAACGCAACGCCTCCCCCGCCTGCAGGCTGATCTCCACCATGCTGACGTCATCACGCACTTCGCCGCGAAAAGCCGCCAGGGCTTGCTCGATCTCCTCGAATAACCGGTCCGGCTCGCGGTTGGCCGCAAACACTTGCTGCAAGCGCTCGGCGCCAAACAACTGCTCTTGGGCATCCGCAGTATCCAGCACACCATCCGACAGCAAAAACACCCGGTCGCCCAGCGCCATCGGCCAGACTTCAGTGCGGTCATCAAACGCCTCGGCCGTCAGCACGCCCAATGGCAAATGCCGCGACACCAGTGGCGTGCGCTGGCCAGTGGCGAGGTCATGCACATAACCCTCGGGCATGCCGCCGTTCCACACTTCCACCACCCGGCGCTGGGCGCTGAGGCACAGCAAGGTGGCGCAGCAGAACATGTCCACCGGCAGGATACGCTTGAGCTTGGCGTTCATCTCCCGCAGGGTCTGCGCCAGGCCGTAGCCCTTGGCCGTCATGCCGTAGAACACTTCCGCCAGCGGCATCGCGCCGACCGCCGCCGGCAAACCATGACCGGTAAAGTCCCCCAGCAGCACATGCATATCGCCCGACGGCGTGTAGGCCGCCAGCAGCAGGTCACCGTTGAACAGCGCATAAGGCGATTGCACGTAGCGAATATTCGGCGCGGCGTTGATGCAGCCGGAATGCGCGACCTTGTCGAACACCGCCTTGGCCACCCGCTGCTCCTGCAGCAGGTAGTCGTGGTGCCGGGCGATCAGGTCGCGCTGCTGCAACACCGTGGCCTGCAAGCGGCGCAGGCGGTCCATGGCGTTGATCTTCGCCGCCAGGATCACCTGGTTATAGGGTTTGGCCAGGAAGTCGTCGCCGCCGGCATCCAGGCATTGGGCCAGGGCTTCGCTCTCGCGCAGGGAGGTGAGGAAGATGATCGGCACCAGCGCCTCCCCCGCCCGTTGCTTGATCTGCCGGGCCGCCTCGAAGCCGTCCATGACCGGCATCAGTGCGTCCATCAGCACCAACTGCGGCCGCTCGCGGGTAAACACGTCGACGGCTTCCTGGCCGTTGCTGGCGGTCAGTACCTGGTGGCCCTGACGGCGCACGATGCTCGACAGCAACAGCAGGTCGGCGGCGCTGTCTTCGGCGATCAACACCGTCAGCGCCTCGAGGACCGGGGCCAGGACGCTCAAGTGAGGTCGAACAGTTTGTCGAAGTTGGAGATGGCGAGGATCTTGCGCACGTCGGAGTTGCTGTTGACCACCTGCACTTCGGCATCGTCGCCGCCGGCATGGTCCCGCAGCAGCAGGAGCATGCCCAGGGCCGAGCTGTCCATGTAGGTGGTTTCCTTCAAGTCCACCACGTAGATCTCGGGCACCTTGTAGAACTTCTCGTAGGCATCACGAAAAGCCTGGTGACTACCGAAATCGAATCGGCCCTTGACGGTGATCGTCGCTTTCTTCCCATCCAGGGACACTTCTGATTCGACTGACATTCGACTGCTTCCTTGTCATTGGCAATGTGCAACAAGGTTTAGCAGGTGATGGGCAAGTGGGCAAATCCATGTAGGACGGGTGGCGTGCTCAATAGGGGTTTTGGCGGGGCAGACGCTGGGACAGTTCATCGAGCAACTTCTGTTCGCGCTTGTCTTCCAGTGCGCGGGCTTCGTCGATGTAGCGTTGCACCAGCTTGCGCAGGCCTTCGACCCGGGCGTAGGCCTGTTGCCAGCTGTCGCGAGCCTTGTCGACATTGGCCTGGTGCCAGGCCAGGCTCTGGCGCTGCTGGCCGACGGCGGTTTCCAACTGGTTGAGAAAGCCCTGGTAGCCCATCAGCCATTGGCCGGAGACGCCTTTGCTGCCGCGCTCGATCCACTGCTGCTGGTACTCGCCGCGAAAGCGTTCCAGGTCCCCCAGCTTGCTTTCCGCCAGGCGAACCTGGCCCTGGAAGTAACCCAGGCGCTGGACGGCGGTCTTTTCAGCTTTTTCGGCCATGTCCACCACCGGGGCAAGGCGTGCGGCGCGGGTATTGGCCATGGTTTATCCGCCGGGTGCCGGAGCGAAGATACTGCCCAGGTGCGCCTCGCTTTCACCCATGCTGATCTTGTCGTTGAGGCCTTGGCGCAGGTAGGTCACCAGTTGCGGTTGCAGGGCAATCGCCAGGTCAGTCTCGCGATCACCGCCGGCCACATAGGCGCCCACGCTGATCAGGTCGCGGCTCTGTTGATAGCGCGACCACAGTTGCTTGAACTGCTGCGCGCGCATCATGTGCTCAGGCGTGACCACCGACGGCATCACCCGGCTGATGGAGGCTTCGATGTCGATGGCCGGGTAGTGCCCTTCCTCGGCCAGGCGCCGGGACAGCACGATGTGCCCGTCGAGCACGCCCCGTGCCGAGTCGGCAATCGGGTCCTGCTGGTCATCGCCCTCGGACAGCACGGTGTAGAACGCGGTGATCGAACCCCCACCGGCTTCAGCGTTACCCGCGCGTTCCACCAGCTTGGGCAGCTTGGCGAACACCGACGGCGGATAGCCCTTGGTGGCCGGCGGCTCGCCGATGGCCAGGGCAATTTCCCGCTGGGCCTGGGCGAAACGGGTCAGGGAATCCATCAGCAACAGGACGTTCTTGCCCTTGTCGCGAAAATATTCAGCGATGCGTGTGCAGTACATCGCGGCACGCAGGCGCATCAGCGGCGCGTCATCCGCCGGTGAGGCGACCACCACTGAACGCTTGAGGCCTTCTTCGCCGAGGCTGTGCTCGATGAATTCCTTCACCTCGCGGCCCCGCTCGCCGATCAGCCCCACCACGATGATGTCGGCCTCGGTAAAGCGGGTCATCATGCCCAGCAGCACCGACTTACCCACGCCGGTACCGGCGAACAAGCCCAGGCGCTGGCCGCGGCCCACCGTCAATAATCCGTTGATGCTGCGAATGCCCACGTCCAGCGGCACGCTGATGGGGTTGCGCTTGAGGGGGTTGATGGTCGGGCCGTCCATCGGCACCCAGTCTTCAGCCTTCATCCCGCCCTTGCCGTCGAGGGCACGGCCGGCGCCATCCAGCACCCGGCCGAGCATGCTCATGCCCATGGGCAGGCGGCCGGTATCCGCCAGCGGCACCACGCGGGCGCCGGGCGCGATACCGGCAACGCTGCCGACGGGCATCAGGAATACTTTGCTGCCGGAAAAGCCCATCACTTCGGCTTCGACCTGCACCGGGTGGTAGCTGTCGTCGTTGATCACCATGCAGCGGCTGCCCATGGCGGCGCGCAGGCCTTCGGCTTCCAGGGTCAGGCCGACCATGCGCAGCAGGCGGCCCTCCAGGATCGGCTGGCCCGGCAACTCAGTGACTTCGGCATAGCCACCCAGGCGCTTGGCGAAGCTGGTGCGGTCAAGGCGCATCAGGGGTGTCCAGCTCGACGCTCAAGTCCGGCTCTGCCGGGTGCAGCGCCTGCTCGTGCAACTGGTCAAACAGCTTGGCCATGATCTGGCTGATGCGTGTCTCCACCGTGGCGTCGATACGGCTGTGTTCGGTCTCGACCCGGCAACCACCGGGCAGCAGCGCAGCGTCTTCGACGATGCGCCAGGTTTCTTCATGGCGCTCGCGCAGGGCTTTGACCTGTTCGAAATCCTGGGGGTTGATGTACAGCCGTACGTTGCCGACACCCAGGGGCAGCAGCTTGAGGGCTTCGCGCATCACGCTTTCGATTTGCGTGGAGTCCAGGGCCAATTCGCGCTGAATCACCTGGCGGGTGATGTGCTCCACCAGCCCGACCATGGCTTTTTCGATCTGCGAATCCTGCTCGGCGATGGGCTCGAACAGGCTGCCCATCAGGGTTTCCAGGCTGGCCAGCTTGACGCTCAGCGCCGCCTCGGCTTCCTGGCGAACCTTGAGGGTGGTGCTGCGAAAACCGTCTTTCTCGCCGGTGGAAAAGCCTTCGTTGTAGGCTTCCTGACGAATGCTTTCGAGCTCTTCCAGGGTCAGCGGCTGGACTTCTTCCAGCGGCACTTCTTCCATCTCGGCCGGGGTTTCTTCTACCGGCTCGGGTTCAGGCTCCGGGCGATGCGGGTCGAAACTGGGCAACGACCAGACGTCGAACCCTCCGACGTCCCGTGCGCGAATCAGATCGCTGGGCGTCTCATCTTTGTTCGACATGCGCGGCGCCTTAAATCATTTCTTCGCCGCCCTTCCCACCGAGAACGATTTCTCCGGCTTCGGCCATACGGCGGGCAATGGTGAGGATTTCCTTCTGCGCAGTTTCCACGTCGCTGACGCGCACCGGGCCCTTGGCCTCGAGGTCGTCGCGCAACAGTTCGGAAGCCCGCTTGGACATGTTCTTGAAGATCTTTTCCTTGACGCCTTCGTCCGAGCCCTTGAGGGCCAGTACCAGCACGTCGGAGGAGACTTCACGCAGCAACGCCTGAATGCCACGGTCGTCGACATCGGAGAGGTTGTTGAACACGAACATGAGGTCTTCGATCTGCACCGACAGGGTATCGTCGATCTCGCGGATCGAGTCCATCAACTGGCCTTCCACCGAGCTGTCGAGGAAGTTCATGATGTCGGCCGCACGCTTGATGCCGCCCAACGTGGTACGCGAAGCGTTGGAATTGCCCGAGAACTGCTTCTCGAGAATGGTGTTCAATTCTTTCAGGGCCGCTGGCTGCACGGTGTTCAACGACGAGACGCGCAGGATGATGTCCAGGCGCACCTTGTGGTCGAAATGGCCAAGCACTTCGCCGGCCTGGTCGGGGTCGAGATACGCCACCACGATCGCCTGGATCTGCGGGTGTTCGTAGCGGATCACGTCGGCCACGGCCCGCGGTTCCATCCACTTCAGGCTGTCGAGGCCACTGGTATTGCCACCCAGCAGGATGCGGTCGATCAGGCCGTTGGCCTTGTCTTCGCCCAGGGCCGAGGTGAGCATTTTGCGAATGTAGCTGTCGGAGCCGACGCCCAGGCTGGTCTGGTCGCCGACGATCTCGACGAACTCGCTCATCACCTGCTCGACTTGCTCGCGGTGCACATTGCGCATTTGCGCCATGGCCACGCCGACACGCTGAACCTCTTTGGGGCCCATGTGGCGCAGCACTTGGGCGGCGTCGGTTTCTCCGAGGGACAGCAACAGCACGGCGGCTTTGTCGACCCGGGAGAGTTTGGCTACTGCAGCTCGGCTATCACTCATCTGCGTTAATCCACTCTTTCACGACCTGGGCCACACGACCCGGGTCTTCGGCCACCAGGCTCTTGATTGCGTTCAACTGAGCGTCATAACCCTCGCTCGGGCTCGGCAACAGAATGCTTTGCGGGCCACCGAGGCTCACGCGGTCGTTGGCCAGTTCGCCATCGAGGCCGCCCATGCCACCCAACTCGACGTCGCCACCGGCCAGGGCCAGTTGTTTTTTGCCGTGACCGGTGATGTTGTTAAGCACCGGACGCAGCACGCCGAACACCAGCACCAGGATGAACAGCACACCCAGCACTTGCTTGACGATGTCCCAGAACCACGGCTGAGTATAGAACGCGGCCTCGGCAATCACCTCGCCCCGCTCGGCGGAAAACGGCATGTTGATCACGCTGACGCTGTCGCCACGGCTGGCATCAAAGCCCACTGCGTCCTGTACCAGGCGAGTGAAGCGCGCCAATTCGTCGGCGCTCCACGGTGCACGGGTCACGGCGCCGTCTGCGGCGTTGACCTTGACCTGATCATCCACCACCACCGACACCGACAGGCGATTGATCCGGCCCTGCTGCTGTTTGGTATGGCTGATGGAACGGTCAAGCTCGAAGTTCTTGGTGGATTGTTGACGCTTGTCGGCCGGGTACGGCGCGAGCATCGGCTGGCCGGTGGCCGGGTCCATGATTTGCTGGCCGTTGGCGTCCAGCAGCGGCTGGCCTGGCTGCACCGCACCTGCGGTGGCGGCAGCGCCACCAGTGGTTTGCGGCGCGGTGGCCGGGGTTGGCGGCTGGTTGCTCAGGGCACCCGGCACGCCTTGCGGGCCATTGCTGGCGGTGCGTTGTTCGGTGGTCGATTGCTCGCTGCGCAAGGCAGGCTGGTCCGGGTTGAACTGCTCGGAGGTCGATTCAACCGCGCTGAAATCCACGTCAGCCGACACTTCAGCCTTGTAGCGATCGTTGCCCAACACCGGTTGCAGGATGTTGTGCACGCGCTGGGTCAGCATGCTTTCCATGCGGCGACTGTAGTCGAACTGCTTGCCGGCCATGGTCAGCGAGGAGTTTTCCGCCATGTCGGACAGCAGGTTGCCCTTCTGGTCGACCACGGTGATTTGCGACTTGCTCAATTCGGGAACGCTGGTGGCCACCAGGTTGATGATCGCCAACACCTGGCCTGGCTCCAGGGAGCGGCCGGCAAACAGCTCCACCAGTACCGAGGCGCTCGGCTTGCGTTCGTCGCGTACAAACACCGAGCTTTTCGGAATCGCCAGGTGCACGCGGGCGCCCTTGACGTTGTTCAATGCAGAAATAGTCCGCGCCAGCTCGCCTTCCAGGCCACGACGGTAGCGGGTGGCTTCCATGAACTGGCTGGTGCCCAGGCCCTGGTCCTTGTCGAGGATTTCAAAGCCGATATTGGCGTCGGAAGGAGTGACGCCGGCTGCCGCCAGCTTCATCCGCGCACGCGCCACATCATCGGCCTTGACCAACAGGGCGCCGGAATTCGGTTCGACGGTGTAGCCGATGTCGGCTGCCGCCAGGGTTTCCATGATCTGCTTGGAATCCATGCCCGCGAGGCTGCCATACAGCGGGCGGTAATCCGGTTGCTGGGACCACAGCACCACGGCAAAACCAATCGCCACGCTGGCAGCCAGGCCGACCATCAGGCCCACCTGACGCAGCATGGTCATCTCGGAGAGGTTTTCCAGGAACGACAGGCCAAACAGCGGCGGCTTGCCGTCTGCCTTGGCGGGTGCGTTATCCACGACTGCTTCTGCCATGACTCAAATCGTCCTTAAACCGGCATCTGCATGATGTCTTGATAGGCTTGAACCAGCTTGTTGCGCACCTGGGTCAAGGCCTGGAATGAAACGCTGGCTTTTTGCGAGGCGACCATCACGTCGGTGAGGTCCACGCCGCTTTTGCCGATCTCGAAGGCGGTGGCCAACTGATTGGAGGCCTGCTGGGTATCGCTGACTTTGTTGATGGCCTGGCCGAGCATGTCGGCAAAGCTGCTCTGGCCCAATTCCGGCACGGCTTGCGCGGCGGATTTCGGTTGGGCCATGGCATCCATTTGCATGGACCGCATATCCAACATCAACCGATTGAACTCAACACCTTGGCTCATGACCTTCTCTCTCCGACAACCCGCAATTTTTTGACACTACACAGCGATTACAGGGGTGGTAGCAACAAGGGTGCCAGCTCCGTGGCATTCTGTAAGAAAAGGCGACTGGCCCTGTCGGCTTTGAGAATTTTCAGGTGGCGTAGAGGTAGGCTTCCACGTCCATCCCTGCATCGCGCATCTGTGCCAGCTTGTAGCGCAAGGTGCGCGGGCTGATACCCAGGCGCTCGGCGGCCTCTTTGCGGCGCCCGCGCTCGGAGCGCAAGGTGTCGATGATCATCTGGAATTCGCGGCGGCGCAGGTCGTCGCCCAAGGCACCGGCCGACTCGGCAGGCGCGGCTTCAATCTGTGGCGCGGCCGCCAGGCTTGGCAACGGCGCTGCGCCCGTGCCCATGGCCAGGCAGAAGTCTTGAGGCTGGATCAAGCCGCCCTGCTGCAGAATCAAAGCGCGCTGGATCGCATTGTCCAGTTCCCGCACGTTGCCGGGCCAGGGGTAGCTGATCAGGCAGGCCTGGGCGTCGGCCGACAGGCGCGCCTGGGCATGCTTCATTTTATTGACGTGCTTGCTCAGCAGGCGTTCGGCCAGCGGGATGATGTCTGCCGGGCGCTCGCGCAACGGGCGCCAGGCCAACGGGAACACCGAAAGGCGGTAGAACAGGTCCTCACGGAAGCGCCCCGCCGCCACTTCGCCCGCCAGGTCGCGGTTGGTGGTGGCAACCACACGGATGTCCAGCTGGATCGGCTTGCGTGCCCCCACGCGCTCCACTTCGCGCTCCTGCAATACCCGCAGCAATTTGGCTTGCAGGCCCAGGGGCATTTCGGAGATCTCGTCCAGCAGGATGGTACCGCCGTCGGCCTGTTCGAACTTGCCGGCCTGGGCGGCGATGGCGCCGGTGAACGAGCCTTTCTCATGGCCGAACAAGGTGGCTTCGAGCATGTTGTCGGGGATGGCCGCGCAGTTGATCGCAATGAACGGCTGGCTGGAGCGATGGGACTGCTGGTGGATGTAGCGCGCCAACACCTCCTTGCCGGTGCCGGACTCGCCGGAGATCAATACGGTGGAGTCGCTGCGGGCGACACGGGCCGCCAGTTCCAGCAATTGCGCACTGGCCGGCTCGAAGGCGATCGGGCCTTCGCCGTCGGCAGCGCCCAGGGTACCGAGGGCATGGCGGGCGACCAGTTCGATCAAGGCTTTGGGTTCGAAAGGTTTGACCAGGTAATCTGCGGCGCCCTGGCGCATGGCGTCGACGGCGCGCTCCACGGCACCGTGGGCGGTCATCAACAGCACCGGCAATTGCGGCTGGCGCGCACGCAACAGGCCGAGCAATTGATGGCCGTCCATGCCCGGCATGTTCACGTCGCTGACCACCAGGCTGAAGGACTCCTGCTCCACAGCCTCCAAGGCTTCTTCGGCAGAACCGACCGCCCGGTAGTCATGGCCCGCCAGCAACAGCGTGTCAGCCAATGCTTCACGCAGGGCGCGATCGTCTTCAACCAATAAAACCTTGATAGCCATGACCTTTTACTCCGCGCTGACGGCGCATGAAAACAGCGGCAGCGTGATCAACGCGCACGTGCCGCGACCCAACCGGGAATGCAGCTGCAATTCTCCCTGATGGGCACGGGCGACCGCCTTGACCACGGTCAGGCCCAGGCCGGTACCGTTGGTTTTGGTGGTGAAAAAAGGTTCGCCGAGGCGTTGCAGCACCACCGGGTCAATCCCGCTGCCGCTGTCGCTGATGCTCAGGCGCAGGGTGTCGCCGCGGCTATACAGGTGCACCTTGAGCCGCGCCCCGGGGCCACTGGCCTGGGTCGCGTTTTCGATCAGGTTGAGCAGCGCGCCCACCAGGGTGTCGCGGTTGCACAGCAACTCGCCGTGATGGCTGTCGCACTGCCAACGGACTGACGCTTCCTGGATATGGGTGGCGGCGGCGGCTTGCAGGGACTGCATCAAGGCGGCCGGGGTGACGCGATCGGTCAGCGGCAATTCGCCGCGGGCAAACACCAGCATGTCGCGCACCTGATGCTCCAGCTCGTGCAGGCGCTCCTTGAGCCGCCCGGCAAAACGCTGGTGAGTGGCCGCCGGCAACTGCTCATCAGTCAAATGACTGGCGTAAATCAGCGCAGCGGACAACGGGGTACGAATCTGATGCGCCAGGGAAGCGACCATCCGTCCCAGGGATGACAGGCGCTCGTGGCGTGCCAACTGGTCTTGCAGGTGACGGGTTTCAGTCAGGTCGTTGAGCAACACCAACTGGCCGGGCTCGGCATCCAGGGAACGGGTGGCGATGGACAGGCGGCGTCCGTCCTTGAGGGAGATTTCATGGCCGTCGTCTTCCCGCGGCGCAAAGCAGCGGGTGATGACCTCGCGCCACAGCTCGCCTTCCAGCGGCAGGCCGAGCATGTCGCAGGCGGCCGGATTGGCTTCGCGCACGCGGCCCTGGTCGTCGATGACGATCACGCCACCGGGCAACAGGTCGAGGAGGTTTTGCAGACGGTTGGCCAGGCGCTCCTTCTCGGCCAGCTCTTCCATGCGCTGGGCGCTGACCACCGCCAACTCGCCTTTAAGTTCGGAAACCCGTGCTTCCAACAGGCTGTAGGAGTCAGTCAATTGGCTCGACATCTGATTGAACAGGGAAAACGCCTGTTCAAGCCCGAGACGGCTGATCTGCTCTACGGAGGGGGCAGGCCCCTGAGTGTCAGGAACCGAAGATAGTTGGGCGGCGTGGGGCATCATGCTCTCTCGCTTGGCTGACCGTCAGTTAAACGGAACGTTGCGAGTGCTGTAGCAATACCCGTGCCGAAAAAAAACCGCTGATTAATCAGCGGCTTGAAAAACAGGCGTCAATCATCCGCCTGTTCATCACCTTCTTTGCGGCTCATGCCGTACTTGCGCATCTTCTCCACCAGGGTGGTGCGGCGGATGCGCAGGCGTTCGGCGGCACGGGCGACGATGCCGTTGGCGTCGTCGAGGGCCTGTTGGATCAGACCTTGTTCAAGGCTGCCGAGGTAGTCTTTCAAGTCCAGGCCTTCCGGCGGCAGCATGGCGGTGGAACCGAGGTCCGGCGTATGGCCGTTGATGGCCACGCGCTCTTCCAGGTCGCTGCGCAGGCTGTCTACCAGCTGCTCGTCTTCATCATCGACGTAGCGGAATTTCTTCGGCAGCTCGACCACGCCGATCACCCCGTACGGGTGCATGATCGCCATGCGCTCCACCAGGTTGGCCAGCTCGCGGACGTTGCCCGGCCAGCCGTGACGGCACAGGGACATGATCGCCGCCGAGTTGAAACGGATCGAACCGCGCTTTTCGTGCTCCATGCGCGAGATCAGTTCGTTCATCAGCAGCGGGATGTCTTCGACACGCTCGCGCAGGGGCGCCATTTCGATCGGGAATACGTTGAGGCGGTAGTACAGGTCTTCGCGGAAGCTGCCGACCTCGATCATGCTTTCGAGGTTTTTGTGGGTGGCGGCAATGATGCGCACGTCGACGCTTTGGGTCTTGTTGCTGCCCACGCGCTCGAAGGTGCGCTCCTGCAAAACCCGCAGCAGCTTGACCTGCATCGGCAGCGGCATGTCGCCGATTTCGTCGAGGAACAGGGTGCCGCCGTTGGCCAGTTCAAAACGCCCGGCACGGCTGGTGATCGCCCCGGTAAAGGCGCCCTTCTCGTGGCCGAACAGTTCGCTTTCCAGCAGCTCTGCCGGGATCGCCCCGCAGTTGACCGGCACGAACGGCCCGTCGCGGCGCTTGGAGTGGTAATGCAGGTTGCGCGCGACCACTTCCTTGCCGGTGCCGGACTCGCCGAGGATCAGCACGCTGGCGTCGGTGTCGGCGACTTGCTGCATCATCTGGCGCACGTGCTGGATCGCACGGCTGGTGCCGACGAGGCTGCGGAACAGGTTGGGTTCGCGGTGACGGCCGCGCTCGCGTGCCTGGTCGTACATCTCGCGGTAGACCTGGGCACGGTGCAGGGAGTCGAGCAATTTGCTGTAGCTGGGTGGCATTTCGAGGGTGGAAAGGACGCGACGGCGCTGGTCTTCCGGAAGGTCCACAGAAGAAATATCGCCCATCAGCAACACCGGAAGGAACTCATCCCAGGTTGACAGTGTCTTTAACAAGCCTGCAACGGCGCCAGGAGCATTGACCGTCCCGATCAGCACACAAATGACTTCACGGCTCGACGACAAAGAGCTGACCGCCTGCTGCCAGTCGTGGCTGCCGCAGGGTAGATTTTCTTCCCCAAGAAAATTCAGGATCACCGCCAGATCGCGGCGCCGAACGCTATCGTCATCGATCAGCAGGATTTTGGTTTCACGCCACATGCAATAGCAACTTCCCTAGTAAAACTCTAATGCCCTCGAGTTGGGGCAATCTAGATAGCTGTAGGCATTTTCTGCGCTACAGCTTTCTGACGTCTGAAAATAGCACTAGTTAAGTCAAAAATATGTGCACGGTCAAATTAATGACGCGCCTTGTTCGGATTAACTGAGCCTTCAGCCGAACAGATGGTAAACCTTTGACGCACTTTCCGCTCGGTTGATCTGCGACATCTCCTCGAAAATCGCCTGACGCTCCCCGGTTGTCACCTCAAGCAGCTGCTGATACACCTCCAGCAAACTTTCCAGTTTTTCCCGCAGGGCATCTTCGTCCACCGGCGCATTGCTCAGCGCCTCGTCAATCACTGCACGACACCCCAGGTCCAGTTCGCCGATGGCGTCCCAGTTACGTGCAGCCAATGCATCCATCAAGGCTTCGCGGGTCTCGTCAATCCGTTGCAGGGCGTGGCTCATAACGTCTTCCTCAGGCCAGCAGGCCTACAGTGTTGCAATACCGTCCCAGCCTTCCTTGAGCGTAATCATCAAGCCGGCTACTTCGTCGATCATCGCCACATCGCTCTTGGTATTGGCTTCGAGCAAGCGCGTGGTCATGTAGGCGTACAGGTTATCCAATTGCTGCAAGGCGGCCGGATCATCGGTTTTTTCCGGGTTCAGGCCGTCACGCAGGCCAATCAGGATATCGATCGCCTTGCCCAGCAACAGGCCCTTTTGCGCGATGTCACCACGAGCCATGGCGCCCTTGGCTTGGGCCATGCGGTCCAGCGCGCCTTCCATCAGCATTTGAACCAGACGGTGCGGGCTGGCTTCGGAGACCTGGGCATGGGAATTGACCTTCTGGTATTGGCGAAGGGCTCTCATGGGATTCATGTTTCTACCTCGTGACAGGCAACAGCTAAAAAGAATGGGCTCTGACTATTATGTCGACGGTGTCGCAAAAAACTTTAAGCCGGCGGTCTGCTGAAGGTCCCGCCCAGTGAAGCTAGTCACTTCACCGGGCGGCTTCATTGAGGATCAACTGTCCGAGGAGGTCTTGTTCAGCGCGTTGAGCGTGGTCATGACACTGGAGCGTTGACTGGTGAGCTGAGCCACCAGGTTGTTCATGGTGGTGTACTTGGCGGTCAGGCTTGTCTTCAGGGCAGCCATGCGCGCGGTCAGGGTGTCCTGCTGGTTTTGCAGGTCCTTGAGGTTGGCCGACAGCGTCGAAGAACGCGCAGCAAGAACACCGGTGTTGGTCACCGCATAGCTGTCGGTCGCAGATTTCATACGCGCCAACAGGCCATTGTCACCGTTGAAAATGCCGCCGATGTCGGTGGGATTGGTCAAGATAGCCGCACTGAACACCTTGTCGTCGATGCTCAGCTTGCCGGTTGTCTG
This sequence comes from Pseudomonas sp. MWU16-30323, assembly GCF_020515595.1. Classification (NCBI taxonomy): domain Bacteria; kingdom Pseudomonadati; phylum Pseudomonadota; class Gammaproteobacteria; order Pseudomonadales; family Pseudomonadaceae; genus Pseudomonas; species Pseudomonas sp. MWU16-30323. The sequence goes on along the minus strand of NZ_JAIWYM010000013.1, from coordinate 143,248 downwards.
GTCAGTGTTCACACCAAACTGGGCCAGGGATTTCAATGTGCCCGTACCGGCCAGTGCGTTCAGCTGAGCACGCACGGCCGTCTGCAGACCGCGCATGGTGGAATCGCCCGTCAGCGCAGCAGAAGTGGTGGAACCATCCGCATTGGTAGTGACGGCGGTCTCGGTGTTGATCGCGGTCATCAGGGCGTTATAGGTGTCGACAAAACCTTTTACCGAGCTCTTAAGCGTGTCGGTGCTGCGCGTCACGGTAATGGTCGAGGCTATCCGGTTGGCGTCTCCTGTTTGCCCGGTGGGCAGAGGCGACAAAGCCGTCAACTTGATACTCACGCCACTGATCGCGTCGGACAGGGTATTGCTCTTGGATTCCTGAGCGGTACCGTCAATGGTGTATTTCGCATTCTGTGGCGGCTTGTCCACCACTGAAGATCCGGTGTCCAGCCCGGAGTTGCCACCCAGCGTAATGTCCGTACCGGCGCCGGTATTGGTCGAGGTCAAGACCAGACGGGAACCGGTGGAGTCAGTCAGGATGTTGGCACTCAGGCCGGCGCTGCTGTATTGCGCGTTGATCGAATCACGCACTTGCTGCAACGTCGCGCCCGGCGGAACACTGACACCATAGCTCTGGCCCGACTGGGAAATTTCCAGGGTCGTGGCGGTGCTACCGGTATTGACGACCGTCTTCGCCCCCCCTGCATACGTCTGGGTGGCAATCTTCGAGGCTGTCGCCAACTGGGTGACAACCAGCGCATAACTCCCCGCAGACGCACCGGCGCCCAGGGTGACGGTAGAAACGTTGGCATCCGAGGTGGTCGCCGTCAGGCCGCCGATACTGGCGTCCTTGGTCATGTTGTCCATGGCGCCGCGGAAGGCATCCAGCGCCGCTTGAATCTTGCCGATCGAGGACAGTTGGGCGGTCGACGTTTGCGTCTGCTTGTTGATCTGAGACTGCTTGGGCGCTTGTTCAGCGTTCACCAAGGCCGTAACGATCGACTCGGTATTAATCCCCGTAACCGGGCCGCTTACCGTGATATCACCCATGACTCTTCTCCTGATCGGGGCTGGCGCTTTCTTGACGGACGACGCCTCAAGCAGCTACAGCAACAAAATTCATGCCAGCTCAGACTTTAGCGTCAAACAACACGTTGCTGGCGTCGTGAAGGCTTTGTGCGAGTTTCAATGCGGTTTCCGACGGGATCTGACGAATGACCTCGCCACTGTCGGTCGCGATGACCTTGACAACCACCTGATGGGTGGAGTCATCAATGGAAAAATCCAGGTTGCGCTGGGCAGCCTGGACGAATTTGCGAATATCGTTGACGGCCTTTTCCAGGTCGTCCGGTTTCGTTTCCTGCTTGGGTTTTGCTGCTGCGACGGTCGCATCAACCTTGGGGGTCTGCGAGTCGGCAGTCACAGGGGCAGGTGCACTCTGTGGCGCTGGGGCAGCAGGATAAGACAGGTTCAACTTGACGCTCATGTCCATGTCCACTCTCCTCATCACGCAAAAGACAAAAGGGCACGTAAACGCGCCCTTCCGTCAGTCAGCTACCGATGGCTATTACTGAAGCAGCTTCAGTACAGCGGATGGCAGTTGGTTGGCCTGGGACAGGATCGCAGTGGAAGCCTGTTGCAGGGTTTGTTGCTTGGTCAACTGAGCAGTTTCAGCAGCGTAGTCAACGTCCTGGATCTGACCGCGAGCGGCGCTGGAGTTGTCGGAGATGCTCTGCAGGTTGGCAACGGTGTTGTCGAAACGGTTTTGTACAGCACCGAGGCCGGCACGCTGGGAGTCGATGTCCGAGATCGCCTGGGTGATCACGTCGATCGAGTTCTGTGCGTTGGCAGCAGTGGTGATGTCAGTGTTGTTGACGGTGGTTTTGATGGAGTTGGCAGCAGTACCAGTAGCTGCGAACAGACCCGTCACACCGGCGCCGCTCAGGGAGTAGCTGCTGGAGGAGTTCAGGGAAACGGCGCCGGTTGCGATGATAGCGGTGTTAGCCAGGGCAACGGCGGTGCCGGCAGTACCGGTACCATCCAGGGTGGCGACCTTGACGCCTGCGATAGCACCGGCGTCGCCAGCGTTGAAGGTCAGGTTCTCACCGGTATCGGACTTGACCGACAGCGCTTGAGTGGTCGAATCGTAGTTAACGGTGATGCCCAGCTTGGCAGCGTTGGACTTCAGTTGGTCAGCCAGGTCAGAAGTTTTGACCACGCCAGTGAACTGAACCGCAGCACCGCTACCGACTTGCAAGGTGAAGTTGGCGCTGGCAGGGGTTGCAGCAGCGATGGCAGCGGAGTCAACGGTGAACTGGGCAACAGTGCTGGCAGTAGCAGCCAGGCCGCCTACAGCGCCGTTCATTTGCGCAGCGATCTGCCCGGCCGAAGCACCGGCAGCGATGGTCAGGCTCTTGGACTGGCCGCCACCGGTAACGGTGAGTGCGCCGCCGGCAACGCCTGTTGCGCTTGGAGCAACGCCTTGGGATTTCAGCTGCTGCGAACCAATGTTGTTGGCTGCAACGTTACCGATGCTCATGTCGATGGTCTGGTTGGCGTTGGCGCCGACCTGGAAAGAAGTGGTACCGAAAGAACCGTCCAGCAGGTTCTTGCCACCGAAAGTAGTGGTGGTAGCGATACGGGTCAATTCAGCAGTCAGTGCTGCGTATTGAGCCTGGTTCGACTTACGGTCGTCAGCGCTTGGCGAGCCGTTGGCGGATTGCAGAGCCAGGGTACGCATGCTTTGCAGGATGTTGGTGGACTGCTGCATGGCGCCTTCAGCGGTCTGAGCAATCGAGCTGCCGTCGTTGGCGTTCTTGATTGCAACGCCCAGGCCGTTGATCTGGCTGGTCAGACGGTTGGAGATTTGCAGGCCGGCCGCATCGTCTTTGGCGCTGTTGATACGCAGGCCGGAGGACAGACGCTGCATGGAAGTTTGCAGGGCGCCGGAAGCCTTGTTCAGGTTGTTCTGAACGTTCAACGAAGCAAGGTTAGTGTTTACTGTTAAAGCCATGACGAAATCCTCGTGGGTTGTTTACTGCGGCTTCCGGCCCTGGCAACCGCCGGGTGTGGCCTAGAGAACCTTCGTAATAGTTATCGTCGTGAAAGCAGGTTGCTTGAGGACTTTTTTGATTTTTTTTACTGGCGCCGTGCCACCCCTTGTAATTCAAGCATTTACGACGGCCCAACCCCCCGCAGTTGCTGGCTTTTTGGCGCCAAATAAAAAACGCCCATGATCTTTCGATCATGGGCGTTTTTGTGTGCAGCGCCTTAAGGCATCAAGGGCGATGCAAAATCGCCGAGCCCCAGGACAGGCCCACGCCAAAACCACTGATGGCGACGCGCTTCCAGGTGGAGTCGAGCATGTGCTTTTCCAGCAGCAGCGGAATACTCGAGGACACGGTGTTACCAGTCTCGACCATGTCCTTGATGAACTTGTCCACCGGTGCATCTTCGAAACGCCGGGCCACAGCGTCGACAATCGCCGCACTGCCCTGGTGAATGCAGAACGCGTCAATCTCGTCAGCCTTGAGGTCCGACTCGTTGAGCAGCTCGTGCAAATGGGCCGGCACCTTGAGCAAGGCAAAGTTGAACACCTGGCGGCCGTTCATGAAGAACACGCCATCGCTGACCTTCAAGTGCGGCGCACCGGAACCGTCAGTGCCGAACTTGGCCTTGCCCAACTGCCAGGGCGCGTCTTCGCCCATCCAGGTGGCCGTCGCGGCATCACCGAACAGCATGGTGGTGTTGCGGTCTTCCGGGTCGACAATCTTCGAGTACGGGTCGGCGGTCACCAGCAGGCCGTTTTTCAGGCCCGTGGCTTCCATGAAGCCCTTCATTGCATAGATGCCGTAGACATAGCCCGAGCAGCCCAGGGAAATATCAAAGGCTGCCACGTGCGTCGGCAGGCCCAGTTTGTCCTGGACGATGGCGGCGGTGTGAGGCAAGCCCTCTTCGTCGCCGTTCTGGGTGACGACGATCAGCGCATCGATGGATTCGCGCTTCAAATCGGGGTTGTTGGCAAACAAGGCGTTGACCGCCTCGACGCACAGATCGGAGGTTTCCTGTGCAGCATCCTTGCGCGGCAGGAACGCCGAACCGATCTTGCCAATGATGAATTCTTCATCCTTGGCGAATTTGGCACCCTGGGCGTAGTTATCGATCCCGTCTACCGGCACGTAACTGGCGATGCTTTTTATGCCAATCATTGTGGCTTCCCAATACTAAATAGCTGGAGAACACCCCGCGAGACACGTCGCCGGGTGCTGACAATAATGGGGATAACCCCGCAAAAAACTCGCCGAAAACCGCCTTTACACCTTGGCGGCAGGCCCTCGCAGAGACCTGGCGACGACCTATCCTTTTCACACGATACAGTGAAGATGCGCTTTATGACTCACAGGTCACTCAATTTTCTGCGCTTTGTGCGAAACACGGGGACATACAAGCGCCAAAAACCACAACGGCCCACCCCGTTTCCAGGGTGAGCCGCAGGTTTGCAGCCGCTCGAATCACATCTTGCTGAACAGGCTCAACTGGGAGATTTTCACGAACGCCAGTTGCGAGGCCTGCAGCATGGTCTGCTGCAAGGTCAGGTCGATGGCGGCCTGGCCCATATCAACGTTGGCCAGGGACGACATGGTGGAGGTGTTGGCCAGGCCCAGGCTGGTGTTTTCCGTGCTCTGGATATCCATCGCATTCTGGCGCGCACCAATGGAGCCACGTACCTGATCGATCTGCGCCGAAGCATTACCCAGGTTGCCAATGCTCGTGGCGACCACGTCCTTGAGGTTATTCAAGGCAACCTGATTGCCGTCTGCCGGAGTTTCCAGGGCCTTGCGCAATTGGCCCAGGGTGTCCAGGGCATTCATGTTCTTGTTGCTGGTGGCGCCGACCGAGAACTGGTCGCCGGCGCCTGGCGTGCCACTCACACCAAAAGTCAGGCCGGCCGTGGTGATCGACGTCGCCCCGGCAGCCATGGTGCCGGTGGCAATGGCCTTGCTATTGGCGGAATACGGCTGGGCGAACACCTGGTAATCGGTGCCACTGGTGAACTTGATCACCGCACCCGAGTTGGGAAAGGTGCTGGTATAGGCCGCCGAATCCGTGACCGTGCCACCCGTCAGTTGCGCAGTGGACGGATTGCTTGCCGTACGGGAAATACTGAAGCTGTCGGGCTTGGCTGCCAGGGAGAATTCCTTGCCCGCCACCAGCGCATCGGATGCCGGGCCGGACGCAACGTCTTTGCCCAGGTTCAGCCGGATGTCGAACGTGACGCCCCGCAGGCTGACGCTGGAGGAGCCTTCCTTGGTGGAGTCAAACGTACCGTTACCGGTGATCTCCGAGGTGACGTCGTTGCCGTCCTTGTCGGTCACGCTGTATTGGGTGCTGCTGGCGAAGGTCAGCTTGTACGGCTGGCCATCGGAAAAGCTGTTGGCAAACTTCGTGCTCGACGTGACCAGGCCCGCCGAGATCCCCACCGTGCCGTCGTTCACGGCAGGCGGCAGCAACGTGGCCTGGGTGCGACCGGTATTGGACGAGCTTTCCAGCAGCGCCTTGCCGGTATCACCCATGGAGATCGAAAGGTTGTTCGAAATCTGCAGGCTCAGGGGCGTCTCGTCACCCTGGTAGGTGTAGGTACCGTCATTGTTGCGGGTGTACGGCGGTGTATCGGTCTTGGCACCGGAGAACATGTAGTTGCCGCTGGAGTCCTTGGAGTTGAGCAAGCCCAGTACCTGGTCCTCAAGCGCGCCTACCTGGGCGGCAATCGCCTTGCGATCATCATCGCTCTTGGCGATGTTACCGGCCTGCTGCGCCAGGCCCTGGGCGGTTTGCAGTGCGTTATTGATGCTTTGCAGCACGCTCTCTTCGTTGGTCAGGGAGTTTTGCAGGGTGGTGATGTTGGTGTTGTATTGCCCCAACATGTCTTTCTGCTGCTGCAGCATCAGCAATTGGGCTGCGGCCACCGGGTCATCGGAGGCGGTTTGCACCCGGACGCCGGAACTCGCCTGGTCCTGGGCCTTCACCACACCGGAATAGTTGTCCTGGTATTTGGCGGAGCTGGTGTCGAAATACTGCTGTGTAGAAATACGCATCGTCCCAGACTCCCTTAAAGTGCGTTGATCAGTGTGCTGAAGGTTTCCTGCGCCGCCTTGATGATCTGCGACGACGCGGTGTAGTACTGCTGGAACTTGATCATGTCGCCCGCCTCTTCATCCAGGTTGACCTGGGACACCGAGTTGGCGGCCGCCTTGTTCGCCGTCAGCAGCGCACCGGTCGCGGTGCTGTCGGTATTGGCCTGGGCGGCCTTGGAACCCACTTGGGACACCAGGCGACTGTTGGCACTGACCAGGCTTACGCCGCCGTTGCCGTCCGTCACACCGACAGTTGCCGTGGTTTGCAGCGCCAGCAGCGACTGGGCGTTGCGGCCGTCGGAGGTGGCGCCACTGTTGAAGGAGAAGGTGGTGCTGTCGTTATTGGCCGGCGAGCCGCCAACGGTGGTGTCAAAACTGAAACTCTTGCCGGCGATCAAGGCACCCGTGGCGTCGCGCATCGGCACATTGATGGTGATCTTGTTGCCCTGGCCCGGAATGATGCTGCCGGTGCCGATCGGGTTACCCTGGGCGTCGCTGACCGTATACGGCTGGGTGCCGTCCGCGGCCTTATCGCCGAACACCATTTTCACCGGCATCGAGTTTTCGATCCCGGTGCGCAATTGGGCGGTATCGGCACCGCCATGAATATCCAGCGGCACCGTCAACTGCGGCGGCGTGAACGTGCCGGTGCCGCTGTTCTTGCCGGCAACACCCGCCAATGGGCCGGCGAACGCGAGTTTATTCGGGTCCGTCAGGTCGACGCCGATCCCGCTGGCGCCATTGCTGGTGGGGCTGACCTTGAAGCTGTCACCCGCCGCCATCGGCCCTTTGCCATCCAGCGCCAGGGTGAAACCGTCAATCACCGGCGGCGGCGTGGTGGTGGTGTCGAACGAACCCATGGCCTTGCCATCGGAACGCACCACGTTGTACTGGTTGCCGCTGGTAAACGTGACCTTGTAGTCGTAGGTGGTCAGCTTGCTGCTGTCGGCAATCGACACATTCAGGTTGCCGGAGCCAGCGCTGTTACCCGCGACCCCCTGGCTACGCTGGGAGATGGCGGCCGCACTGTTGATATCCGAGAACAGCGAAGAGCCGAAATCACCGTTCAGGTCCAGGCCCTGGCCTAACTGGTTGTTGACGGTATCGGCGGTGACGATGCCCAGCCGGCCCAAATCATTGATAGCCGGCATCAGCACATCACTGCGATAGCGCATCAGGCCGCCAATGCTGCCACCGCTGACCACCGAACCGATGTCCATGGAGGTGCTGCCCATGTTGATCTGAATGGTGTACTGGCTGCTGTCGTTCTTGCTCGGCACTGCGGAAAGGGTATTGGCAACATCGCCGTCTACCAGCGACTGGCCGGTGCCGGTGGTGATGTTGACCTGGCCGTCCTTTTCAGTGGCCGTGACACCGATCAGCTCATTGAGGGAGCGCACCGCTTCGTTGCGCGCATCCAGCAGGTTGGCGGGCGCGTTGCTCGTCGAGCCCTGAACCTGGGAAATCTGCTTGTTCAGGGATGCAATGGAGGAGGTCAGCTTGTTGACCTGATCACTCATGGTGCTCAACTGGCCGTTGATGCTTTCTTTCTGTTGGGTCAACTGCGAGGAAATCGCGTTGAACCGATTGCTCAGGGTCTGGGCACTGGTCACCAGCAATTGCCGGGCGGACACATCACTGGGCGTGGCCGCAGAAGCCTGCGCCGCCGCGAAAAAGGCGCTGAGCACGGCCGACATGCCGGTGCTTTTGTCCGACAGGGTCTTGTCGATTGCACTGGCCTGGCCCAGGTAGGCGTTGGCGTCGCTATTGAGGGCGGTGCTGTTCTGGTAAGCGGTGTTCAGGAAGTCGTTGTACACCCGGCGCACATCCGCCAGGGTCGTACCGGTGCCGATGAACACACCGCCGAACGCATTCGACGCACTGGCGTTCTGGGTGGTCTGCTGACGCGAGTATCCCGGGGTGTTGACGTTGGCGATGTTGTTACTTAAGACCGACAACGATCCTTGGGCGGCATTGAGCCCCGACATCCCGATATTGAGCAAACTCATGATTCAGACCTTATAAATGAGTGGAAGCGCCCGCGGCAGCGTAGTTCTGGTAGCTGTTCATCGTTTTTGCGATCTGCGAAATCTTGCTGGCGTAATCCGGGTCGGTTGCATAACCGGCTTTTTGCAACTCGCGCACAAACTGCTCCGGGTTGTCGGCTGATTTCACAACTTCTTTATAGCGATCATTGCTTTGCAGCAACGTCACCAAGTCATGGAAGCTGTCCTGGTAGGAGTCGTAGGAACGGAACTGCGCCGTCTCCTTGACCATCGCACCATTGCGAAACTCGCTGGTGATCGCCCGGGCCTGTTCGCCCTGCCAACTCTGGCCGGCCTTGATGCCGAACAGGTTGTGGCTGCTGGTGCCGTCTTCGGCACGCATCACCGATTTACCCCAGCCGGTTTCCAAAGCGGCCTGGGCCACCAGGTAGCGTGGGTCGATGCCAATCCGTGCGGCGGCCTGCTTGGCCATCGGCAACATGGTGGCGACAAATTCGTCCTGGGAGCTGAAGGCTTTTTTCGCGGGCGCCAGCGGCGGCTGGGCCACGGCGCGACCGTAAACCTGCATTTGCCCGCGAGGGGGCAGTGCAGCCAGGCTGCGGGCGGAACTGTTGACCACACCGTCATCGGCGGCGCTGTTACGCAGCGGCGCGGCCTTGGCGACAGTGGTGGTGGCATCGGCGCCCGGTACGATGCCGGCCAGCAGGCGATCCGTCAGCTTGCTCGGCAACGAGATGCGCCGCTGGTTCATCAGCGCCATGTCGTTGGCGTGGGAGTTAGTGCCTTCAGGCACCGCCACGCGGTACGCCCACAATGGCCGCTGACCATTGCTGCGACCCAGCGGGCCATCGGCCTGGGTACCGGCGGCAATTTCGGTCGGCACATCCACCTTCTTCGCCGGTGCGGCCGGGCCTTGCAAGGTGGCCGCCTGGGCGTCCACCGGCTTGTTCTTCTGCATCTGGCGCATCAGCACGTCTGCCAGGCCAATCCCACCGCCCTCACGAGACAGGGAGACCGCCAACTGCTGGTCGTACATTTCCTGGTACTGCTTGGCCGCCGGGGTATTCAGCGGGTTGTCCTTGCCCAGGGCTTCGGTGGCCGAGCGCATGGACTTGAGCATCTCGCCAAGAAACAGCGACTCGAACTCCTGCGCGACCTTGCGCATGTTGCCGTCGCTGTTCTTGTCGCCGACCTTCAACTGGTTCAGGCGGTTGAGGTCGGAGTAAGAACCCGAGTCCGCCGTGCTGCTCAGGCCGCTTTTGCGCATGTCCATGGCCATGGCGTCAGATCACAATCAGGTCGGCTTGCAAGGCGCCGGCCTGTTTCAATGCTTCGAGGATCGCCATCAAGTCGCCGGGCGCTGCGCCCACCTGATTCACCGCGCGGACAATCTCATCCAGGGTGGTACCGGGGCCGAACTTGAACATCGGCTTGGCTTCTTGCTGGGCATTCACCCGCGAACGGGGCACCACGGCGGTCTGGCCGTTGGACAACGGGCCAGGCTGGCTGACAATCGGGTCTTCGGTGATGGTCACGGTCAGGCTGCCGTGGGTTACGGCCGCCGGCGAAACCTTGACGTTCTGGCCGATCACGATGGTGCCGGTCCGCGAATTGATGATGACTTTCGCCACCGCCTGGCCCGGGTCAACCTCAAGGTTTTCCAGCAGAGACAGGTAGTCCACGCGCTGGCTTGGGTCCAACGGCGCGGTGACACGCACCGAGCCGCCGTCGATGGCCTGGGCCACGCCCGGGCCGAGCAGCTCGTTGATCTTGTCGACCACGCGCTTGGCGGTGGTGAAGTCGGAGCGGTTGAGGTTCAGGGTCAGGCTGTTGCCCTGGTTGAAACCGCTGGGCACCGTGCGTTCCACCGAGGCACCACCGGGAATCCGGCCGGCCGACGGCACGTTGACGGTGATCTTCGAACCGTCACGGCCTTCGGCGTCAAAGCCGCCCACCACCAGGTTGCCCTGGGCAATGGCGTAGACGTTGCCGTCGATACCTTTGAGCGGGGTCATCAACAAGGTGCCGCCCCGCAGGCTTTTCGAGTTGCCCATGGACGAAACGGTGATATCGACCACCTGCCCCGGCTTGGCAAACGGCGGCAAGTCAGCGCTGATGGACACCGCCGCGACGTTCTTCAACTGCACGTTGCCCGAACCCGCCGGCACCTTGATGCCGAACTGCGAGAGCATGTTGTTGAAGGTCTGCAGGGTGAACGGGGTCTGGGTGGTCTGGTCACCGGTGCCGTTAAGCCCCACCACCAGGCCGTAGCCGATCAACTGGTTGGACCGGACGCCGGAAATGCTCGCGATGTCTTTCAAGCGCTCAGCCTGGGCGCCTGCGCTCAGGGCCAGGAGCAACATCGTAGCCATCAGCTGTTTGAAGTTCAAAGTGATCACCTAGAAAGGGAACAGCGGGCTAAGGAAGAAACGGTCAAACCAGCCCGGCTGACTGGCGTCAGCAAACGAACCCGTACCCGAGTAGGTGATGCGTGCATCGGCAATCCGTGTCGACGACACGGTGTTGTCGGTGGAGATATCGTCGGCGCGAACCATGCCCGCAATGCGCACCAGTTCGTCACCGGTGTTGAGGGTCATCCACTTCTCGCCGCGTACGGCAATGATGCCGTTGGGCAGCACATCGGCCACGGTCACGGTGATCGAACCCGTCAGGCTGTTGCCCTGCCCCGCCGCACTTTTGCCGTTGGTGGCGCGGTCGCCGCTGTAGCCGGCGTTCAGGCTCAGGTCACCGCTGCCCAGCGGGTTGTTGGTGTTCGGTACACCGCCAAACAACGAGGTCAGACCGATGCTGGTCTTGCTGGTCTTGCCGATCTGCGAGTTGGCGTTCTTGCTCGCCTGGGTCTTCTCGTTCAGCGTGATGGTGATGATGTCCCCCACCCGGAAGGCCTTGCGGTCGCTGTACAGGTTCTGTTCGAAACCGGCCTGGTAGATCGAGCCATTGTTGGCGGCCGCCGGCAACGGCGTGCGCGGCAACACCGGCGCATAGTACGGATCATTGGGCTTTGGCGTCGGCGCGACACAGCCCGCCAGCGCAGCAATCCCACTCAATGCCAGAACAGAAACATAGCGATTCATGACCCATACCTCACGGTGTTGCAGGCGCCTTCAAGGGCGCCCCATAGACTTGATTACAGATTCTGCGTTACGAACGAAAGCATCTGGTCGGCGGTGGAAATCACCTTGGAGTTCATCTCGTAGGCGCGCTGAGTGGTGATCATGTTGACCATCTCTTCAACGGTGCTGACGTTGGACGTTTCCAGGGTGCTTTGCAGGGTGGTACCAAAACCGTTGAGGCCCGGGGTGCCGATTTGCGGCGCGCCGCTGGACGCGGTTTCCAGGAACAGGTTGTTACCAATCGCCTGCAGGCCGGCCGGGTTGATGAAGTCGGCGGTTTGCAGGTTGCCGATCACCTGGGAGGCCGGGTTGCCGGCCACGGTGATCGACACGGTGCCGTCGTTGCCGACGGTGAAGGTCTGGGCGTTGTTCGGCACCACAATCGCCGGCTCCAGGGCGAAACCGTTGGCGGTCACGACCTGGCCATTGGCGTCCAGGTGGAACGTGCCGTCGCGGGTGTAGGTGGTGGTGCCGTCCGGCTGCAGGATCTGGAAGAAACCCTTGCCGTTGACCGCCAGGTCCAGCGGCTGACCGGTTTGCTGCAAGTTACCGGCGCTGAAATTCTTCTGGGTGCCCACGATGGCCACACCAGTACCCAGTTGCAGGCCCGACGGCAGTTCGCTGTCTTGGGTCGACTGGGCGCCAGGCTGCTTCTTGATCTGATAGAGCAAGTCCTGGAACTCGGCGCGGTCACGTTTGAAACCCGTGGTCGACACGTTGGCCAGGTTGTTGGAGATGGTGGTCAGGTTGGTGTCCTGGGCGGACAAACCGGTTTTGGCAACGTACAGAGCCGGAAGCATGTTCTTCTCCTTCGTGCGCCTGTTTTATGGCGCCGCGCTACAAAAATTAGTGTGTGGCTGCTATCAGCTCATCGCCAGGACGCGGGTCATGGCCTGGTCGTCTTCTTTGGCGCTGTTCATCATCTTGATGTGCAATTCGAACTGCTTGGACAGAGCCAGTACCGCCGTCATTTCTTCAACGGCGTTCACGTTGCTCGCCTGCAGGAAGCCCGACGTCAGCTTGACGGTGGCGTCGGCCTGGGCCGGTTTGCCATCCTTGGTGTGGATGGTGCCGTCGAGGCCCTTGGTCATGTTCTTGAGGTCGGGCTGCACCAGCTTGATCCGGTCCACTTCAGCCATCACTCGCGGGCCTTCGCCCATGGCGCGGATGCTGATGGTGCCGTCCTGGCCGACTTCGATCTGCTGCTGGGGCGGCACGGCAATCGGGCCACCGTTGCCCATGATCGGCATCCCGTTGCCGGCCCGCAGTACGCCCAGCGCATCGACGTTCATGCTGGCGCTGCGCACGTAGGACTCGCCGCCATCCGGGTTTTGCACGGCCATCCAGCCGTCGCCGCTGACGGCCACGTCGAGGTCACGGCCGGTTTCAATCATCGCGCCGGGGGAAAAGTCCGTGCCTGGGCGCTCGGTCAAGGCAAAGGCCCGCGCCGGAAAGCTGTCACCGAACACCGGCATCGAGCGCGCCTGTTCCAGGTCACGTTGAAAACCATTGGTGGAAACGTTCGCCAAGTTGTTGGCGTGGGCCTTCTGCGCCAGTGCATTCTGGCTGGCGCCGGTCATTGCCACGTAAAGGTACTTATCCACGCTCTTTCCTCTTTCTGACGGACGCTTGCCGCCCACCGCTGTACTGATGAGGCTTAAGCAATTTGCGAACCAACTTTTGAAATTCGCCTGAAACCAAGGCGGGGCAAGGCTTTGCGCGAGTATCAAGACCTGACGGGTTTCCCACAGAGACGGAAAAACGGCGGGCTTATGCCGCTAGCGGCAAGCCACTCGCAGCACGTGAGGAAAAATCCGGGGGCGCGCATCTAACCCGCCCTACCGTATCCGGCGACAGTGGCGTCTGGTTATCCAGCCTACGAACAACCTAAATGGAGGCATCCACCAGCCGACATTGACGTTCCCCGAGGAGACTCTCGCAATGACCGCCCCTATCGTTCTGCCGCACATGCCCATTCAAACCACCATGCCCCCCACGCCGCAGGCGCCCGGTGCATCCTCCCCTGACGACGAGCAGGTTCACGGCAGTCAATTTTCCAACTCGGCGGCCCAAACGCCACGACTGGCGCCCCACCCCGAACTGGACAGCTACGTCCTGAACAACGCCCAGGCGCCAAAATCGGCAGCTCAGTTCACTGCAGAGATGGTCAAGAAACAGTTCAAGGAAAAATTCGGCCAAGACGTTGACCCCGATAATACGTACGTCGTCACCTTTGCCTATAACAAGCAGGGAAACGCCCCGCCCTACCCGGCGCAAATCATCAGCAAAACCTCACTGACCGAAGCGGCACAACGAAATCAGCAGTACACCGAAAAGACGGATGCCTTAACGGTCGAAAGAAGTGACACCGGCTACGACGCTCACATCAGCCTCAAGGCGCAAAAAAGCATCCCGATCTATAAAGCCTCGCCGCACCCAAGCCAATTCGCCGGCACAAACGAACACACAACACGCTTCCATCAAGGCATCTATACCGCGTCGGACTCATCGACTCCTGATCAGTACGATGCCGCCAACCGTATACCCGTGCCCGTGGCAGACTTCCAACAGCAAGTCTGGGACACCGCCTATGCATCGCCCTACCGCACTTACCTGAGCAGTTTTCTCGACGCCAAAAGCGAACTCACCTACAGGAACCTGTCCAAGATTGCATTCATCAACGCTGCCGAATCCCAGCACTTGGAACGAAGCCTTGATGACGATGATCTGGACCTGGCACGCCGCGTGGCAGACGTGGGCAGCACACCACGGCAAGAGCTGTCCCTCGGCCATGATATTTATGACCATTTGCCAGACCAGCAGGTGGATATCAAATTCCTGAGCATCAACGGCCGCGCTTCCACCGATATTTTCTATGCGATAGACAAAAAAACCTCGCGCACCCTGCTTTACATCCCCGGCAACTCTTCGCCTATCCACCCATTTGATACACCAACGGATATGCACAACTGGTTGAGCAAGCAGTTTTCCCTGCCCACGAGCAACGCGGCATTCACCCAGCATTTCAAAATGGAGGACCACTCAGAAATACAGCGGGTGATGCGTAACGTTGGCGACGGGTACCGCCGCTTCGGCGCCAATAACTGGTCCGAAGCACGGCACGATGAGTCGATTGTGCGTGGCGAAAAGATCTATACGGGCGACCCCTTCCATGAATCCAGCCTACGTATGAGAGCCCATGCCCTCGCCGACGTCGATCAACTGTTTGTCAGCAATAAACAGGTCACCGAAGGGCTGTTGCTCGAAGCGGCGAAAAACCTCGGCAATGGTCTGCTGATCCTCGGCGGGATCGCCGCCTCATTCATTCCAGGTCCCGTCGGAGCATTTGTGGCAACCATGTTCGCCACCCACGGCGCAATTGAAGTGGGTGAAGGCATCAAGGATGCGATAGACGGCAAACCCGGCGCGGCAAAGCGCATTGCCTTTGGCGCACTGAACGCGGTGCCGTTGGTCGGGCGAGGTATATTCAAAGCCGTCAAGGCAGCCAAGGGACCCGGCAAGTTGCCCGTGCCCAAGGCTCCCCCGACGATTCTCACGCCAGCGAGGGCCAACCCTTTCAGCAGCCGGCAACTGCAAAGAATCGACGGGCACGTAGCGCCTATCGAAAGCAAAATGTTCGCCATTGAAAAGACTCTGAAAGACAGCCCCAAAGAATTCTTCATCACCCACGATGCCAACCGGGCGCTCACGGCCTTGCGCCATGAACGGACAGCGTGGCAAAGCGGCGAGTTGCTTGCCAGCAGAAGAGCCCTCTCCAATTCGCCGCTCGCCACGGGCGTGAACGCACAGCGCGCGACACTGGAAAAAACCTCACAAAAAGCCATTGACGATCTCTTCAAGAAGCTCGAGATCAACCATGCAAATGCACACTACGACTTTGCAAGCGGGGTAGCAGGCGCGCAAAGAGGGCTGAAAAACGCTCCAACACCCGACGAACTCTTGCGATTGAAGGCTGTGCGAGATGCCACGGAACAGTCGGTATCCGACATCAAGCCCCATACCAGCTCGCTGTCGCGACCGGAGCCTGCCGCTCCGTCGCGTACGCCAGCGCCCGCCAATCAGCCCCCGGGGTTCGAGGAGCAGACATGGGTAAAAATCCATCGCCATGTCACCCAACTGGATGAGGCACGATACGTTCTTGATAGCGCGGGCAAAAACAACCCGGCGATAACACCCTTCACGCAAGAGCTTGTCGACGTCCGTACCGCTCTATTGGCCGAACGCAATGCCTGGCAAACCGACAAGATACTATCCGGCGCGGAAAAACTACCGGATGTACCGTCCACCCATCCAACACTATCAGCGCTTAGGGCGCGAACCGAAGCCGCAGCCAAGAAGCTGGTGAGCAAGATCGAATCTGCGTACGACGACGCCGGTGACGCCTTCAATAGGACGTTCAGTGACATCGTGAACAAATACAAGGCCCAGCAAACCGCCAAGGATCTGCTGATGAACAAAAGCTCCACGGCCTCGGCAGCGGAAATCGAGAACTTGAAAAACAACCTGTCCAACGCCACCCGAGCCCTTGAAGAACCACCGACGCAGGTCGGGTTCGAGCAGTTGGCAGACACGCGTACACACCTTAAAAACCTATTGGATGACCTGAAGCCTCTCACCCCATTCCAACCCACAGCTTGAGCTGACTCACCGACATTGGCGCGTATTCATCTTCGGGTGAGTGCGCGCTTTTTTCTGTTACGGCTATTTATCGGCCTTGATGACCGCGTAATCGCGCAATTTGTTCGCGATGGTGGTGTGGGACACCCCCAGCCGCTTGCCCAATTGCCGACTGCTCGGGTGTTCGGCATACAGGCTTTCCAACACAGCCTTTTCAAACCGACCGACAATCGCTTCCAACCCTCCCTCCAGGGAAAAATCGCCAAGCGGCTGACGCACCCCATAATCCGGCAGCCGAATATGCTCGGCCTTGACCGTCCCGCCCTCACACAATGAAACCGCTTGAAACAGCACATTCTCCAACTGCCGCACGTTACCCGGCCAATGGTAATGACTCAGCCGATCCATAGCGGCCGGCGCCAGCTTGGGCAGCGGGCAGCCAATCTGCCGGCTGGCCTGGTCAAGAAAATGCTCAACCAAGGGTGCCAGTCCGTCCAGGCATTCACGCAGGGGCGGGATATGCAGGGACAGCACATTCAGCCGGTGATAAAGATCCTGGCGGAATTCACCACGGGCACACAGTTCAGACAAATCCACTTGGGTGGCGCAGATAACCCTTACATCCAGGTACACCTCTTCATCGCTGCCAACCCGGCGGAAGCAACCGTCCTGCAGAAAGCGCAGCAACTTCACCTGCAGCCGCGCACTCATTTCCCCGACACCGTCGAGAAACAACGTGCCGCCCGCCGTCAGCTCCAGCAGCCCCAACTTGCCCTCCGCCCTCGCCCCTTCAAAAGCACCGGGGCCATACCCGAACAACTCGGTCTCGGCCATGGACTCCGGCAAACCGGCGCAGTTGAGCGCCATCAACGGCGACTGCCCACGGGGGCTGGCCAGGTGGCAGGCGCGGGCCAGCAGCTCTTTGCCGGTGCCGGTTTCGCCTTCTATTAATAGAGGCGCATCCAACGGTGCCATGCGCCGGGCTTCGCGCACCACGGCGGCCATGACTTTGGAGCTTTGGAAAATGCTGTCGAAGCCGCGCAGCTCTTGCTTGCGCACATTGTAGATACGCTCACCCACGCGGTCGGCACGGTGCAGGGTCAGCACCGCACCGGCCATGGCTTCGCTGTCGTCATGTTCAGAGGATTGCAGCGGGGCGATATCGGCCAGGAACACATCGCCCTTGACCTTGACCCGCAAGCCATTGATCCGCGATTTGCTGGCCCGTACCAGTTCCGGCAAATCGAAATCTTCGGCGTAGCGCGACAACGGAATGCCCGGCACCTCATCCACCCGCACCCCGAGCAACTGCGCCGCCGCACGGTTGGCGGCAACGATGGAGCCGCCCATGTCGATGGACAGCACTGGAAACTCCAGCGCTCCCAGCAGCGCGTTGAGTTCCATGTGCCGGCGTTCGCTGGGCATCAGCCCTACCCGCTTGACGCCAAACACCCCGGCAATCGCTTCGAACTGCGGGCGCAATGCCTGGAATTGCAGGTTCACCAGATTCGGGCAGAACAGGTAAATGGCATTGCCGTGTTCGCCACCGACTTCGCCCTTGGCGACGTTCACGCCGTACTCCACCAGCAGATTGAGGATGTCCCGCAGGATGCCGATGCGGTTCTGACAATGCACTTTGATACGCATGAGAAGGCCCGAAGAGGTGGAGGCGCTGCGTCTATTTGCCGCTGGGCGCAGATAATCGTCAAGATTATGTGACAGTCGCGAGGCGATTCACACCCAAAACACGCCACATACACAACGAGCCACCTCAACCGTAACGAAAACTTTACGAAACACAGTAACTTTTCCTACAAACCCATGACACGGGAGGATGGCTTCCTGGCTCAGGCGGCGTATCAATAGGCTTATCCCAGGACATAACAAGAACGAATGCCTAGCAGGAGAGCAGTATGAAGCAGACGCAGTACGTGGCCCGCGAGCCCGACGCGAACGGTTTTATCGACTACCCGCCCGAAGAACATGCGGTGTGGAACACCCTGATCACGCGCCAACTGAAAGTGATCGAGGGCCGTGCCTGCCAGGAATACCTGGACGGCATCGACAAGCTCGGCCTGCCCCATGACCGCATTCCGCAATTGGCGGAAGTCAACAAAGTGTTGGCCGAGACCACCGGCTGGCAAGTCGCCCGGGTGCCGGCGCTGATCCCCTTCCAGACCTTTTTTGAATTGCTCGCCAATAAGCAGTTTCCGGTGGCGACGTTTATTCGTACCCGTGAAGAGCTGGATTACCTGCAGGAACCGGACATCTTTCACGAGATCTTCGGCCACTGCCCACTGCTGACCAACCCCTGGTTCGCGGAATTCACCCACACCTACGGCAAGCTCGGCCTGGCCGCCACCAAGGAACAGCGCGTGTACCTGGCGCGCCTGTACTGGATGACCATCGAGTTCGGCCTGGTGGACACGCCTGAAGGCCGGCGCATCTACGGCGGCGGCATCCTGTCTTCGCCCAAGGAGACCGTGTACTGCCTCTCGGACGAACCCGAGCACCAAGCCTTCGACCCGCTGGAAGCGATGCGCACGCCGTATCGCATCGACATCCTGCAACCCGTGTACTTCGCCCTGCCCAACCTCAAGCGCCTGTTCGAAGTGGCGCAGGAAGACATCATGGGCATGGTTGAACGCGGGATGCAGCTGGGTCTGCACGCACCGAAGTTTCCGCCCAAGCCAAAAGCGGCTTGAGCTGCGGCTTTTAGGGCCAGGTGAGTCTGTTCCCTGGCCCCGCGTTGCTTTAGGGTGACGCCACTGACGACCGTTTTCCAAACACTCGATTTCAGGAATACCCACATGACCACGTTGAACCAAGCCCACTGCGAAGCCTGCCGCGCCGACGCCCCGCAAGTCAGCGACGAAGAGTTGCCGGTGCTGATCAAGCAGATCCCCGACTGGAACATCGAAGTACGCGACGGCGTGATGCAGCTGGAAAAGGTCTTCCTGTTCAAGAATTTCAAATTCGCCCTGGCCTTCACCAATGCCGTGGGCGTGATCTCCGAAGCTGAAGGCCATCACCCGGGCCTGCTCACCGAATGGGGCAAGGTCACCGTGACCTGGTGGAGCCACTCCATCAAGGGCCTGCACCGCAACGACTTCATCATGGCTGCGCGTACCGACGAAGTGGCCAAGGATGCCGAGGGCCGCAAGTAATGCATTTTGACGCGATTGGCCGGGTGCCCGGAGACCCGATCCTCGGGCTGATGGAGCTGTATGCCCAGGACCCCAACCCGAACAAGTTCGACCTCGGCGTGGGCGTGTACAAGGACGACCAGGGCCTGACGCCGATCCCGTACTCGGTGAAACTGGCCGAGCAGCGCCTGGTGGAACAACAAACCACCAAGACCTACATCGGCGGCCACGGCAATGCCGCGTTCGGTACGCTGATCAGTGAATTGGTGCTGGGCGCTGGTTCGCCGCTGCTGAGTGAACGCCGCGCCGGCGCCACCCAGACGCCTGGCGGCACCGGCGCGCTGCGCCTGAGCGCCGACTTTATCGCCCACAGCCTGCCTGGCCGTGGCATCTGGCTGAGCAACCCGACCTGGCCGATTCACGAAACCATCTTCGCCAAGGCCGGGCTCAAGGTCAGCCATTACCCGTATGTGGGCAGCGACAATCGCCTGGATGTAGCGGCGATGCTGGCGACACTGGCCACGGTCCCCAAGGGCGATGTGGTGCTGCTGCACGCCTGCTGCCACAACCCGACCGGCTTCGACCTGTCCCGGGATGACTGGCGCCAGGTGCTGAAGATTGTCAAAGAGCGCGAGCTGCTGCCGCTGATCGACTTTGCGTATCAAGGTTTTGGCGATGGCCTGGAACAGGATGCATGGGCGGTGCGGCTGTTTGCGGCTGAGCTGCCTGAAGTGCTGATCACCAGTTCCTGCTCGAAGAACTTTGGCCTGTACAGCGACCGTGTAGGCGCGCTGATTGTGTGCGCGACGAATGCCGAGAAGCTGACGGATGTACGCAGCCAGTTAGCGTTTATTGCGCGTAATTTGTGGTCGACGCCACCGGATCACGGGGCTGCAGTGGTGGCGACGATTCTCGGTGATGCCGGGCTGAAAAAGCAGTGGGCCGAGGAAGTTGAAGCCATGCGCGCGCGGATTGCACAGTTGCGTTCCGGGCTGGTGGAGGCGCTGGCGCCCCATGGGTTGTCGGAGCGGTTTGCGCATATCGCCGCGCAACGCGGGATGTTTTCCTATACCGGGTTGAGTGCGGAACAGGTGAAGCAACTGCGGGAGCAGCACAGCGTGTATATGGTCAGTTCCGGGCGTGCGAACGTGGCGGGGATTGATGCGACGCGGTTGACGTTGTTGGCCGAAGCCATCGCGGATGTTTCCCACACCTGACTGAAGAAACCGGATCCAAATGTGGGAGCTGGCTTGCCTGCGATGCAGACGACTCGGTCTGTCTATAAAACCGAGTTGATGCTATCGCAGGCAAGCCAGCTCCCACACTTGGACGAGCCAATCTTTAACCTGCCACCATCTCGGCCTTGAGCTGCGCCTCTTTCGCCTGGGCATCCGCCAACCGATACAACTCGATATGCCCATCCCAGTGCTCGATCAGCGCCGTGCACGACTCCACCCAATCCCCGCAATTGAGGTAATCCACCTCGCCCACCTTGCGAATCTCCGCATGGTGGATATGCCCGCACACCACGCCGTGCAATTCGCGCTTGGTCACTTCATGGGCAATCGCTTCTTCAAAATCACTGATAAAGCTGACCGCCGTCTTGACCTTGTGCTTGAGGTACGCCGACAACGACCAGTAGCCGTAGCCATAACGTGCCCGCCAGTGGTTCAGCCAGCGGTTGAGCGTGAGGGTGAATTCGTAGGCCGAATCGCCAAGGAACGCCAGCCAGCGGTGATACCGGGTGATCACATCGAACTGGTCGCCATGGATCACCAGCAGATGCCGGCCATCGGCAGTCACGTGCACCGCCTCATCCACCAACTGGATATTGCCGAGGATCAGTTTCGAATAACGCCGCAGAAACTCATCGTGGTTGCCGGTGACGTAGATCACCTCGGTGCCGCGTTTGCTCATGGTCAGCAGGCGCCGGATCACGTTGGTGTGGGCCTGGGGCCAATACATGCCGCTGCGCAGCTTCCAGCCGTCGATGATATCGCCCACCAAGTAGACCTTGTCGGCGTGGTAGCCCTTGAGAAAATGCGAGAGGTGTTCGGCCTGGCAATCCCGGGTGCCCAAATGCACGTCGGAAATCCACAGGGTACGCACGCGTTGCTTACGGCTGGGCTTGGCGAGTTCGGCGCTGGTCATGGGCATGCCTCACGGTGTTTTCGCGAGCTTGCGCCCATGGGGTTAATAGCCCATGACAGTGTTGCGTCAGTCTGATGACAGCGCCCAAGGCCGGTGAAGCGATGTAAACTGCGGGCCTGCCCAGGAGACTGCGATGAGACCCAACCTCACGCTACGCCACTACGTCGAAGAGCCTATCGCCCACAGCCATGACCACGCGCAGCTGGTGTTTGGCCTGTCCGGGCATCTGGACTTCGAGGTGGATGGCCGGGGTAGCCAGGTGCAACACAGCAGCGTGATGGTGCTGCCCTACGCCGCTCATCACGCGTGTATCAGCCGCGATGGCAGCCGCTGCCTGGTGCTGGACGTGCCCGATGAACACTGGTTGGCACAGTCCCTGGGGGAGCATGCCGACGCCAGCCGGCGCTTGCTCGACCAGTCCGCCCACCTGACCCTCGACAATCGCCAAAGCCAACTGGTGCAGTGGCTGGCGAGCAGCCCGGTGGACGACCCGCTGATTGCCCAGCAAGGCGCCGTATTGCTGCTGGCCAGCCTCAATCTCGTACAGGCGCCGACGGGCAAGCGCCTGCCGTATGCCGCGTTCGATGCGCATATCCAGAAGCACGCCGCGCACCCATTGCAAGTGGCAGACCTGGCGAAGATCGCCGACCTGTCCGTCGCCCGCCTGCATGCACGGTTTATCGCGGAATGCGGGCAGACGCCGATGGACTACCTGCGCACCCGACGCTTGCAGATGGCGCGCGACCTGTTGCGCAACAGCCAATTGCCCATCGGCGAGATTGCAGCGCGGGTTGGCTATGGATCGCAAAGTGCGTTTGCTGCGGCGATGTTGCGGGAGTTTGGCCTCTCGCCCCGCGCCTTCAGACGGGCGCCGCCCAGTGCAGGAGCTGGCTTGCCTGCGATAGCATCACCGCACTCTCTATGAAAGACCGAGTCGCTTGCATCGCAGGCAAGCCAGCTCCCACAGGGGATCGCTGCCTGGTAAGAGCCCTGCGACAAAAGCCGCGAGCCCAACGACAGACGCAAACGCCTGCCACCCTCTAGACTGCGATCCTGTAAACCCGTCGCTTAAGGATCGCAATGACTCCCCGCACAGCCCTCGGCGCCCTGCATATCGGCGCATTGATGTTTGGCCTCACTGGCGTGTTCGGCAAACTGGCGGCCGCTTCGCCGGCGATTATCGTGTTTGGCCGCGCCGCGTTCGCGGTCATTGCCCTGGCGATCTTTGCGCGCTTTGCCAGCAACACGCCCTGGCAGAAGCTGCAAGCCCGCGACTGGCGCCGCCTGCTGGTCAGCGGCCTGCTGCTGGCCGGGCATTGGGTGAGTTTCTTTATTGCGGTGAAGGTCGCCGGCGTGGCCATCGCCACCTTGGGCTTCGCGACCTTCCCGGCGTTCACGGTGATTCTCGAAGGCCTGATTTTCCGCGAGCGGATTCGCGCCAATGAAATCCTGCTGGTGGTGTTGGTGAGCATCGGCCTGGTGCTGGTGACGCCGGACTTCAACCTCGCCAGCCAGGCCACCAGCGGTCTGTTGTGGGCCGTCGGCTCCGGCTTGCTGTTCTCGCTGCTGTCGCTGAACAATCGCGCCAGTGGGCGCATTCCGCCGGTGCAGGCGGCCTTGTGTCAGAACGTCGTAGTCGCGCTGTGCCTGTTGCCGGTGGCTGCGCCCGGGCTGGCCGAAGTGCGCGCGCTGGACTGGCTGTGGATCGGCCTGCTCGGGGTGTTCTGCACCGGCCTGGCCCACAGCCTGTTTGTCGCCAGCCTTGCGGTGCTCAAGGCGCGCACCGCCGCGGTGGTGTTTGCCATGGAGCCGGTGTACGGCATCACGATGGCCTGGCTGCTGTTTGCCGAAACCCCGACCCTGCGCATGCTGATGGGCGGCGCGCTGATCATCGTCGCCATCGTGGTGTCCGGTCTGATGGGCAGCGCCAAACCGGCCAAGCAGCCGGCCGCCACAGCCGAGGTTCACTGAGTACGGTCGTTATGCCCCAGGTCCCGTTGCGGGTCGATCTGGTCGCGTACCCGTTGCTTGAGCACCTTGGCTTCGGGGAAGCCACCGTCGGCTTTGCGTTCCCAGATTTGCACACCGTTGCAGGTAATCCGAAACGCACCGCCAGTGGCCGGTTCCAGGGCCACTTTGCCAAGGTCATCGGCGAAGGTGCTCAACAGCTCCTGGGCCAGCCAGGCGGCGCGCAGCAACCACTGACATTGGGTGCAATACGTGATGACAATCTCGGGTTTGGCCGCTGACATGAATTGACTGGCTCCTGCTTGGCGGGTTGAAAGGATCGAGTGGCTATAATACCGGCCTTTATCGTCCTGCCTTGAGATTGATGATGCGCCGCCTGTTGTCCTGCCTGTTGCTGTGCCTGCTCCCTGTCCTCGTCCAAGCCGTCGAAAACCCGCGCCCGAAGATCGGCCTGGTGCTCTCCGGCGGCGCCGCCCGTGGCCTGGCGCACATTGGCGTGCTCAAGGCCCTGGAAGAACAAGGCATTCACATTGATGCGATTGCCGGCACCAGCATGGGCGCAGTGATCGGCGGGCTGTATGCCTCGGGTTACAAGATCGATGAGCTGGAAAAGCTCGCCCTGAGCATCGACTGGAAGCTCGCCCTGTCCGACGCACCGCCACGGGAAGACGTGCCGTTCCGGCGCAAGCAGGATGACCGGGATTTCCTGGTCAAACAGAAACTCAGCTTCCGCGACGACGGCAGCCTGGGCCTGCCACTGGGGGTGATCCAGGGTCAGAACCTGGCCTTGCTGCTGGAAAGCATGTTTGCCCACACCAGTAACGTACGGGATTTCGACAAGCTGCCCATCCCCTTCCGCGCCGTGGCCACCGACATCACCAGTGGTGAAAAAGTGGTGTTTCGCAAAGGCCACCTGCCCCAGGTGATCCGCGCCAGCATGTCGATCCCGGCGGTGTTTGCCCCGGTGGAGCTGGATGGCCGGCTGCTGGTGGACGGCGGCATGACCGATAACATCCCGCTGGATGTGGCGCGGGAAATGGGGGTCGACATCGCCATCGTCGTCGACATCGGCACCCCGCTGCGTTCACGCAAGCAACTCAACACCGTGGTGGACGTGCTCAACCAGTCCATTACCCTGATGACCCGGCGTAACTCCGAAGAACAACTCAAGGCCCTGGCCCCCCGCGACGTACTGATCCAGCCGCCATTGGCCGCTTACGGCGTGACGGATTTCGGTCGCGCCAAGGACATGATCGACGCAGGCTACCGCGCCACCCGCGCCCTCGACGTACGCCTGGCCCACTTGCGCCCGGCCGAGCCGGTAGACCCGTCCCTGGTGGCCGCCCGCACGCCCGGCGAGCGCAATCCGGTGATCACCGCGATCAAGGTGGAAAACGACTCCAAGGTGGGCGACGAGGTGATCCGCTACTACATCCGCCAGAACCTCGGCGAGCCTCTAGACATGGCCCGCCTGCAAACCGACATGGGCACCCTGTATGGCCTGGATTACTTCGAGCAGGTGCAATACCGCGTGGTGAAAAAGGGCAAGGACAACACCCTGGTCATCAGCGCCCGGGGCAAGCGCAGCGGCACCGATTACCTGCGCCTGGGGCTCAACCTGTCGGATGACATGCGCGGCGACAGCGCCTTCAACCTCGGCGCCAGCTACCGCATGAACGGCATCAACCGACTCGGCGCCGAATGGCTGACGCGGGTGCAGATCGGTGACAAGCAGGAGCTTTACAGCGAGTTCTATCAGCCGATGGACACCGGCTCGCGCTACTTCGTCGCCCCCTATATCAGTGCCCAGGCGCAAAACGTTGAACTGATCGAAGACAACAACCCGATCTCCGAGTACCGCCTGGAACGCTACGGCTTTGGCTTGAACGTGGGCCGGCAGATCGGCAACAGCGGCGAGATTCGTTTCGGCGTGGGCGAGGCCTGGGGCAAGGCGGATGTGCGCATTGGCGACCGGGATTCACCGAGCATCAACTTCAGCGAGGGTTTCTATGAGCTGAAGTACTCCTTTGACTCGTTCGACAACGTGTACTTCCCCCACACCGGCGAAGACATTGGCTTGGCCTTCCGTGAGTTCGAACCGGGGCTGGGTTCGGACCAGCGCTATCGCCAGTGGGAATTCAAGCTGGACAAGGCCATGAGCAGCGGGCCGGACACGCTGATCCTCGGCGGGCGTTATGGACGCACCCTGGATAAGTCGGATGTAGTGATTTCCAGCTTCCTGCTGGGGGGCGCGCGGCAGTTGTCGGGCTTTCGCGAGGATGCGATTGCCGGGCAGAACATCAGCCTGATGCGTGCGGTTTACTATCGCCGGCTGACGCCGCGGTCTTACTTGCCGCTGGATTTCCCGTTGTACCTGGGCGCGTCACTGGAACGCGGGCGGGCTTGGAACAACGACAATGAATACGACAGCGGGTACATCAACGCCGCCAGTATTTTCCTGGGGTTTGATACGCCGCTGGGGCCGTTGAATTTCAGTTATGGGTTTAACGATGACAATCAGCAGGCGGTGTACCTGAACCTGGGGCAGACGTTCTGACTACGCCGCAAAACCCATGTGGGAGCGGGCTTGCTCGCGAAGACGGAGTGTCAGTGAATACATGTGCTGACTGACACACCGCCTTCGCGAGCAAGCCCGCTCCCACATTTTTGATCTTCTGTGTGCTTGGGTTCAGGACTTCTCGAGGTTTCCGAGGATGTGCTCATGCACCCGCATGCACACTCGCAGATCCTCTTCATCGACACCCACAAACAGCTCATGGCGCAAGGCCGTGGCGATGGTTTCAATCTGTTCGATCAACGGCTTCGCGGTGTCGCACAGCACAATGCGCTTGGCGCGGCGATCTTCCACCACGGCCTGGCGTTGCACCAGGCCCTGGCTTTCCAGGCTGTCGAGCAAACGCGCCAATGTGGGCCCTTCTACCCCAACACTTTGCGCCAGCTCACGCTGGGTAGGCGGTTCGGTAAAACGGGCCAGGTGCAGCAGCACCAGCCAGCGTGCCTGGGACAAGCCCAGTCCGGCCAAACGACGATCCAGCTCGGCACGCCAACCTCGGGACATCTGCGCCAACTGCATGCCAAAACGGTGTTGATCGGTTAACGGCATAAAAAACTCATGGATTAGACTGAAAATAAAGTGTGGCTAATTATTAGTCAGCTAAGCATGACCCATGCCAGTAGGCAAGACCCGGTATGTACTGATTCGTTACATTGTCGTAATTGGCACATCAAATCTCGAATTCCGACTGCAAAGCGGCCCTGACGCAATACAAAACGCCTTCAGGCACACGCCCGGTAAACAGCGGCGCAATCTCGGAAACAGGTGGCAATTCGCCTTCTCCATCCAGGAATGCATCCTGGATTTCGCCGAGCAAATCTTCCGGCAAATCAAGGGCCTGCTCCAACGACAACTGCTGCTTGCCGATGGACTCGGCGAGCAAGGTGTAGACGTTCTTTTCCGAGCACTGCAACTGCCCGGCGATCTGGATCGGGGTCATGCCGGCGCGGGCCAGGCTGATCAACTCGTGGCGGATATCGGCCACCTCTTTCGGCGCCTCGACCTGGCCGCCGAGCACTTCGAGGAACGCCTGGCCGTAACGCTCCAGCTTGCGCGCACCCACACCGCTGACCCTGGCCATTTCGCCCAGGGTGGTGGGATGCTCGCGGAGCATTTCCAGCAACGTGGAGTCGGGGAAGATGACGTAAGGCGGCACGCTGTGTTCCTGCGCCAGCTTCTTGCGCAATGCACGCAAGGCTTCCCACTGTTCGCGCTCTTCGAAGCGCACCAGTTGGCTGGCCTGGCTGGTGCTGGTTTTGGGGGTGGTTTGCGGCTTGAGGTCGCGGCGCAGCTCCAGGCTGACTTCGCCCTTGAGCAGCGGCCGGCAACTGTCGTTCAAGCGGAGGCCGCCGTAGCCTTCCAGGTCGATGTCCACCAGGCCACGGGCGACCATCTGCCGGAACAGCGAGCGCCATTCGCCTTCGGCGCGGTCTTTGCCGACGCCGTAGACCGAGAGTTTTTCGTGGCCGAAGCTGCGAATCTTCTCGTTGTCCTTGCCCAGCAGCACGTCCACCAGATGGCCGACACCATAACGCTGGCCGGTACGGTAGATCGCCGACAACGCCTGACGCGCCGGTTCGGTGGCATCCCAGGTCTGCACGCCATCCACGCAGTTATCGCAGTGGCCACAGGGCTGGGGCATGTCTTCGTCGAAGTAGGCGAGCAAGGTCTGGCGACGGCAGCGGGTTTCTTCACACAGCGAGAGCATGGCGTCGAGCTTGTGCTGTTCCAGGCGCTTATGGCGCTCGTCGCCTTCGGAGTTCTGCAGCATCTGCTTGAGCATCACCACGTCTTGCAGGCCGTAGACCATCCAGGCATCCGCCGGCAGGCCATCACGGCCGGCACGTCCGGTTTCCTGGTAGTACGCCTCGAGGGATTTGGGCAGGTCCATGTGGGCCACGAAGCGCACGTTGGATTTGTCGATGCCCATGCCGAACGCGATGGTCGCGACCATGATCAAGCCTTCCTCGTTGAGGAAGCGCTTCTGGTGGTACGCCCGCAGTTCGTTGGGCAGGCCGGCGTGATACGGCAGCGCCGGGTAGCCCTGCTCACTGAGGAATGCGGCGACCTCGTCGACCTTCTTGCGCGACAGGCAGTAGACGATGCCGGCGTCACTGCGCCGATCGGAAAGGAACGCCAGCAACTGCTTGCGCGGCTGTTCCTTGGGCACGATGCGGTAGAAAATATTCGGCCGGTCGAAGCTCGAGAGGAACCGCTCGGCGTTTTGCAGGTGCAGACGCTCGACGATTTCTTCGCGGGTGCGCTTGTCGGCGGTGGCGGTCAGGGCGATGCGCGGGACGTTGGGGAACAGCTCCGCCAATTGGCCCAGTTGCAGGTATTCGCGACGGAAATCGTGGCCCCATTGGGACACGCAGTGGGCTTCGTCGATGGCGAACAGGGCGATTTCCAGGCTCTGCAGAAATGCCAGCATGCGCGGCTGAACCAGACGCTCGGGCGCCAGGTAAAGCATCTTCACTTCACCGCGCTTGATGCGGGCGGCGAGGTCGCGCTGCTGTTCGGCGCTGAGGGTGGAGTTCAACGCGGCAGCCGCCACGCCAAGTTCCTCCAGGGTGGCCACCTGATCATCCATCAAGGCGATCAACGGCGACACCACCACTGCAAGGCCTTCACGCAGGAGTGCCGGCACCTGGAAACACAGCGACTTGCCGCCGCCGGTAGGCATCAGCACCAGGGCGTCACCGCCGTTGGCCACGCGCTCAATGATCGCACCCTGGCGGCCACGAAAACTGTCGTAGCCGAAGATGTCCTTGAGGACGCGTTGAGCCTGCTCGAGCATGAAAAACTCCAAATATCGCCGAAATCCCTCTGTACAGGCTGGTCGAAAAAGCACGCTTGGGCGGGAAATAATCCGTAAGCGAACTTTTCCCGCGACTGGCGCCTAGCCTGTAGGGGCATCACAAAACGCGGCAGTATACCCGAGGGTCACCCGGCAAAGGGTGCCGTTGGTGAATTGCACAGGCCCATTGAATGGCCGGAAATGCTGGGAATTCATTCCGTCAGGTAGACCCAATTGTCCCCTTCGCGAGCAAGCCCGCTCCCACAAGCTGGCCTGGGCGCTCAAGAAAGCCTAGAATTGCCCATCGTTTATTCCCAAGGTAGTCCGTCAATGTCCTTCGCTGAGCAACTAACCCGCCTGCAAGCCTTCCTCGATGCCGATGAGCTGCACGACGAGGCGCTGGACTACGTGGCCGCCCACGGCTATCTGACCGCGCTGTCGATCTGCTCCGATGTCGTGCCTGATCGTGAATGGATCGACGCCCTGTTCTCTGAAGAGCCTCACTACAGTGATGCCGCCCAGCGCGAAGAAATCGAATCCACCCTGCTGGCCCTCAAGGCTCACATTGGCCGCCAACTGGCTTCCGATGAAGAGTTCGAACTGCCTTGCGACCTGGACCTCGGCGAAGACCCGGACGACTCCGAGCTGCGCGGCTGGTGCATCGGTTTCATGGAAGGCGTGTTCCTGCGTGAAGAGGCCTGGTTCGAAACGGCTGAAGAAGAAGTCAGCGAAATGCTGCTGCCGATCATGGTCGGTTCCGGCCTGTTCGACGAGCAACCTGAGTTCTCCGACATCGCCTCCGACGCCAACCTGATGGACGACATGATTGTTCAGATCCCGGAAGCGCTGACCGCCCTGTACCTGCTGTGCAACGCACCTGACGAAAAGCCGGCGATCCTCAAGCCTCGCCACCACTAAGACCCTTGCCCGTGGCGCCCATGGGCAATCGCTCTGTGATCACGCGCTACGTTCTGCTGGCCATCGGCTGGTTGAGCGTAGCGCTTGGGGTGATCGGCATCTTCCTGCCGGTGCTGCCCACGACTCCCTTCCTTCTGCTGGCTGCCGCCTGCTTCGCCCGTAGCTCCCCGCGCTTCTACCAATGGCTGGTGGAACACCCGCGCCTGGGGCCGTGGATCCGTGACTATCTGGATGGCAACGGGATTCCGCTCAAGGGCAAGGTGTATGCCATTGGGTTGATGTGGGTGAGTATCGGGTTTTCCTGCTACCTGGTGCCGCTGATCTGGGCGCGGGGGTTCATGCTGACCAGTGCGGTATTGGTGACGTTTTATATTTTGCGGCAGAAGACCTTGGCCAAGCGCTGAAGCACGCTCAAGACCAGCAATGACCTGTAGAGAGGGCGCTTGCTGTGGACAGGGAGCTTGATGTGGCGAGGGAGCTTGCTCCCGCTGGAGTGCGCAGCGCTCCCGCTTTTTTTGGGGCCGCTGCGCAGCCCAGCGGGAGCAAGCTCCCTCGCCACAGCACCCCCCCCCCCACCAGGAAGGCTCACCAGCGCGTTCAGCGCATTGGCGGCAAGCCATACGCCGCCAGATCAAACTCCGCCAGCTTGCGAATAATCTGGTCCGCATGGTGATACTTGCTGTCCGCCATCGCCTCATCCGGCACCGCAATCGCAGTCATGTGCGCAGCCTTGGCCGCCGTCACGCCAAACGGCGAATCCTCAAACACCAGGCAATCCTCCGGTGCCACACCCAAGCGCCGCGCCGCCGTGAGGAAGATATCCGGCGCAGGTTTGGCCGCCCCCACTTCCGGGTCATCCGCCGTCACGATAGTGTCGAACAGCCCAAACCACTCACGGTGCAGCGTGGTCTTGTGCCCAAACGAATTGCGCGACGAACTGGTGCCCACGGCAATCGGAATGTTATGCGCCTTCAAGTGCCGCACCAGCGCTTCAGCGCCCGGCATGCCCAAGGCCCTGGGGAAACGCTCGCTCATCAGCGGCTCGCGGATCACCAGGAATTCTGCAGGCGTAATCGGCAGGTCCAAAGCCTTGACCACGTAATCCGCCAGGTCCTGGGCGCCGCGACCGATGATGTGCTGCTTGATCCCCCAGTCATAGGTACGGCCGTAGCGTTCGGCGATGATCTGCGTGACTTCGGTGTAGATGCCTTCTGTGTCCAGCAACAACCCGTCCATATCGAAAATGACAGCCTTGATCGGGACAGCGGTACGCGGTGCATTCATCACTACAGATCCGTGGGCAAAAGGACTAAAAGGATTCAGCACAATAACGGCCCGCCTTGCCTGCAAGCAACCGTTAAGCTTCCGACCGGCAACACTGCCCTTTAGAATATTTACCTTCTCCCTGGAAGTGCCCCCAATGTTCTACCGCCTTTGCGCCGACGGCCTGGTGCTGTTTCATTTGTCGTTCATTTTGTTCGTGCTGTTTGGCGGTTTGCTCGCCCTCAAATGGCGGCCCGTGATGTGGCTGCATTTGCCCGCTGCTGCCTGGGGCGTTGCGGTGGAAGTGTTCCACCTGCCCTGCCCGCTGACCCGCTGGGAAAACCTGTTTCGTCATTTGGCCGGGCAGGAGGGTTACGGCGGTGGCTTCATCGAGCATTACATCCTGACCCTGATTTATCCGGCCGGGCTGACGCCGCAGATTCAGTTGGGACTGGGCGCGTTGGTGTTGCTGATCAATATCGCGGTGTATGTGCGGTTGATCAGGCGTTCTTAGGCAAGCAGCCGATACCAGCCAATGTCGCCTCAACCGCCTCATCCAACGGCGTGTGGGGTTCGCTGCCCAACACCTGCACCAGACGACGGTTATCCATGCGTACTTCGGTTTGCCACAGGTAGCGCATTTCCTGCATCTCACGGAAGGTGGTGACAAAGGGCGCGGCCAGTTTCAGCAGCCACCATGGGAAAGCCCTGACAGAAGGCTGGTGGCCGGTCCTGCGTGACACCACGCGCTGAATCGCCTGGCTCATCTGCCGACCATCGGCATCTATGTGCCCCGCCATATGAAAGCGGGCGAAGGCATCAAGGGTGTCGCGGCGTGCAATCAACTCGACCATGGTTCTCGCCACGTCAGGCAGGTAAGCCCACTGATGCCCCACGCCTGGCGCCCCTGGATAGCTCACGTTGGCCACCGGCTTTGCGGGCTTGACCAAGCCTTGGGAAAACCAGCTGCTGCCGGCCTTGGCGCCGAAAAAATCGCCCGCCCGCACGATCAGCGCCCGCGCGCCCTGCCGGGTCGCCTCAAGCAAACGCTGCTCCATCTCCACCCGAATCGCGCCCTTGCGGGTAAGTGGGTGCTGCGGCGAATCTTCCTCCAACCGCGCAAAGGCATCCGGCCCGAAGTTGTACACCGTGCCCGGCAGGACAATCGTCGCCCCTTCAGCGATAGCCGCCGCGACGCTGTTGTCGATCATCGGCAGCACCCGTTCTGCCCAGCGCTGATAACCGGGCGGGTTGACCGCATGCACGATCACCGAACAGCCCTTGGCCGCCGCGACGACTTCCTCACGGTTCAGCGCATCACCTTTTATCCAGGTGAAATCGGCGTTCTGCTTGTGAGCCTTATCCACATCCCTTGTCAGGGCGCACACCTGCCAGCCCGCAGCAAACAACTGCCGTGCCATCTCACCACCAATCCCGCCCGTCGCCCCCAACACCAGAACCTTGTTCATGCTTTTTCCCCTGAGGGCTGTTTGATGGGGCGATTCTGTTCGCCGGCAGGCTATAGAGGAATTGCCGAAGATGATCCAGACGCTATACATTTATGCATGGCATCGACTATTGGTTGGGAGCTTTACCGGTCATTCCTCGGGGTACTCAAGGAAGGATCGTTGTCGGGAGCCGCACGGCAGCTCGGCATCACCCAGCCAACGGTCGGGCGGCACATCGCTGCGCTGGAGAAATCCCTGAACGTGGTGCTGTTCACCCGTTCCGCCAGCGGCCTGCTGCCTACGGCCGTCGCCCTCACCCTGCGCACCCATGCCGAAACCATGGAAACCACCGCCGCCGCACTCGAACGTGCAGCCTCGCCTCAAGGCCCGGAAGTAAGCGGCGTGGTGCGGGTGTCTGCCAGCGAAGTGATCGGCGTGGAAGTCCTGCCGCCGATCATCACCCGCCTGCGCCAGCAGCACCCGCACCTCAAGGTCGAACTGGTGCTGAGCAACCGTCTGCTGGACCTGCTGCAACTGGAAGCCGACATCGCGGTGCGAATGGTCCGACCCAGCCAGGAACAACTGCTGGCGAAGCGCATCGGCGTTATCGAAGTCGGCCTGCACGCGCGCAACGACTACCTGCAACAACACGGCACGCCCCAGAGCCTGAATGACCTCACGGCCCATTCAGTCATCGGCTACGACCAGGAAAGCGCGTTCATCCGCAGCCTGGCCGTCAAAGGCTTCGACCGCAGCGCCTTTTCCCTCAGCAGCGACAGCGACCTCGCACAACTGGCCCTGATCCGTGCCGGCGCCGGTATCGGTGGCTGCCAGGTCAAACTGGCCCGGCAAGACACCCGCCTGAGCCGAGTCCTGCCGGACGCATTTGCCCTGCAACTGGACACCTGGGTCACCATGCACGAAGACCTGCGTAACAGCCCACGCTGCCGCGTCACCTTTGATGCCCTGGTGGCCGGTTTGCAGCATTACGTACAGGATTGAGACAGCTTCGCTGGTGAAGAATCAGAGTCCCTCAATCCCTTCATAGACGCCCCCATGTCCGAAGCCTTCGAAGTTCCCAGCCCCCACGAAAAACACGTTGAACATGCCACCGAACATGCCCACCGCAGCGGGGACAATTTCGCCAGCCGCATCGCCGTGATGACCGCCATCATGGCCACGGTCGGCGCCATGCTCAGCTACCAGGCTGGCTCCACCGAAAGCGAAGCGGCGATGGACAAAAACAACGCCGCCATCTTCAAGACCGAAGCCGCCAACCAGTGGAACTACTACCAGGCCAAATCCAGCCGGCAGAACCTCGCCGAGCTGGCGACCCATATTCCAGGGGTTGATGCCAAGCACTACACTGACGAGATCCAGCGCTATAAAACCCAGAAGGAAGACGTGCGCAAACAAGCCGAAAAGCTCGAAGCCACCTCGAAGGAATGGGATGAAAAGTCAGAGCAGGCGCTGCATCAGCATCACCGCTGGGCACAGGCGATGACCGCGATTCAGATCGCGATTTCGTTGGCGGCGATTACGTTGCTGACAAGGAAGGAATGGTTGAAGCGCATGGCGTATACCGCCGGTGGGGTGAGTGTGGTGTTGGGCGGGATGGCGTGGTTGCATATTTAGGTTCCATCCTGCCATCGCTATATAGTAAAACGCATAACGCCTGACACTATAAAGCCGAGGAAAAGCCGGTGACCGCACAATCATCCAAGGAAGCTGTGGGCGTCGCCTACAGCATCGACTCAATGCGCTACGCCCAGGCCATGACCTGGCGCGCCATCGAAGCGCTGTCCAGGCTCATCCGCCCCGGCATACTCGAATCCGAAGCCCGCGAACTCGGCAAAAAAGTCCTCGCCGACCTCGACATGCAGCGCATCTGGCACCCGTTGCTGGTGCGCTTTGGCGCCAACACCCTCAAGACCTTCAAGGAACGCTCCGACGGCGACACGGTGCTGGGGGAAAACGACATCTACTTCATCGACATGGGCGCCGTGTGGCAAGGCCATGAAGGCGATGCGGGGGCGACGTTCAGCACCGGCAACAACCCCGAGATGAAGGCATGTGCGAGCGCGGCAAAAGCGCTGTTTGATCGGGTTGAGCGGCGCTGGAGGAACGACAAAGTCGTCGGCCTGGAGCTGTATCGTTTTGCCGAAGAGCAAGCGAAGGAAATGGGTTGGGTGCTGAACCTGGACATCAAAGGGCACCGCGTCAGCGAC
The DNA here is from genome assembly GCF_020515595.1 of Pseudomonas sp. MWU16-30323. Lineage (NCBI taxonomy): Bacteria > Pseudomonadati > Pseudomonadota > Gammaproteobacteria > Pseudomonadales > Pseudomonadaceae > Pseudomonas > Pseudomonas sp. MWU16-30323. The sequence goes on along the minus strand of NZ_JAIWYM010000013.1, from coordinate 108,854 downwards.
TTTCCCCATGCGATTTACCGTGGCGGTGATCTTGGGGATTTTGACCAGTATCCCAATGAAGGGCTGTGGATTCTGGAGATACAAATTGCGCACCGGAGCGGAGCTTATGGTGCGTTTTACGAAGATTTGCTGGCTTAATTTTTCAAGGAATAAAGATGGAACGCTCGACCGAATTTCCCGTGCTGTTGTTTTCTTACGGCACGTTGCAGGACAAGGCTGTGCAACTGTCCAACTTTGGGCGGGAGTTGGTGGGTCAGCAGGATGCGATGCTGGGGTATTCGACAAGCTGGGTGGAGATTACCGATCCTGAAGTGTTGGCGGCCAGTGGCAAGACCCATCATCCGATTGTGTCGCCGAGCGGGCGGAATGAGGACAGTGTTGAGGGGATGGTGTTTCAGATCACCGAGCAGGAACTGACGGCGGCGGATGCGTATGAGGTGTCGGACTATAAGCGGGTTTCGGTGGGGTTGGCTTCGGGGTTGACGGCTTGGGTGTATGTGCAGGCTTGAGAGCGTGCAGCTGGTCAATCGGAGTGATTTCCTACAGATCAATCGGAAGGCATGCCCTGCCGGGTTTGTGAGGTGGGGCATATAGTTCGCCGGTCGCTCTCATAGCGACCGGGTTTGGCGACTCGACTATAAGACGGCAGAAGCCTCCCGGCTAATTTGCGGGATGCTCCTGCGCGCAATAAGCTACCCAATGGTAGCTGTGCGCGGGAGACCTTCGGGTCTGCCGGCATTGTCCGTCTTGTTCCGGTTCGCCAACCCGCGTACGGCTGCCACCTTTTGTTTGGCGACAAATGTGTGGCTGCTCTCCTCCATTAAGAGAACGGACATCACATATGAACCAATACATGGCCCTCACCAGCAACGATTGCGAGACACCTGCCCTTTTTGTAGATACCACTGCGCCGCTGGACGTACTACTTGACGCTGCTGGGTATCGAATTCGTGCTGTTACTCAAGTTCTTGAAAATCTGGCACTGCGTGCGGAAATCAGCAGCGACACGGTTGTGCTTAGCGATTTTTCGCTGCTGTGTTCGATTCCTTTGCGCGACGGTTGTGATTTGCTGGATGTTATTGGGCGACGTATGGCTACGCAGTGTTCCTAAACCCATTGGCTTAATTCCCCTGCCACAACCACCTATTCAAACCCCAGAAACCACAAAACCCCTGATTTCTCTCGAAACCAGGGGTTTTGTTTACATCGAATTTGGCGGTGAAGGAGAGATTCGAAACTACCCGCAAAGTAACTTTCATCATGCAAGTACCCGGTTTACGAGGGCTGCAGCGATGCTATGTCTCCAAAAAACTGGCATTCTCAGTCCCATGGTAGTCCCATGGCTTTTGCACCAAGTTAGTGCGCGATGGCAGAGATGGTGTAAAAAACGGCATCCCAGTCGATTTATGTTGAGGCATGGGAAAAAGGTAATATTGGTAATACGTCGAAGAAACTAGGATAAAACCCTTTATTTTCAACGGGTTGAAGGATATAGAGAAAGGTAATAATTTGGTAATTTATAGGTTAGGTCATTACCTTTTCAGCGAGTAATTCCTACCAACCTTCATGCCCACCAAAAACGGGCACTTGGCCGAATATTACCTTTGCTATTACCAAATATTACCCCTCAAGGTAATGCGCTCAGCCCTCGAATTGCGAGGGCTACAGCAGCGTTAATGACCTTCCTAACCAAAATTACCTTTTTCCCAGCCCTGGTTCCAAAATAGCCAACAGATAGACGTGTCCCCGCGTTGGGATCTAGTCTGTAGGTTCACGACAAGGAGTCTTCACATGACGCATGAATATTCGCTCTCAGATGTGCTTGAGAGGATTTATGAAAATCAATTGGCCCTTGAAGCGGCAGTGATGGAGCTTACCCTCCGACTGGAGGAACAAGGCTCAGTGGTAACGGGCGACAACGTAAGAGGTACGCTAGAAACGATTGGCGAGAATGCCGGCCACATCAAGCAAGGTCTGGCCCGCCTAAAAAGGATTGCGAAAAAGTAGAATCGACGGCGATTGGACGGCTTACCGCTGTTTATTCAACGTTAACTTCCTTCCTCAAGATTGTAGGCAGAATACCGCCCCAAATAAGCTGCTCAGGCTCAAGAGTGTTAACCCTGTGATTACCACCACACCTACGGTCCTAGATTTCGCGTATGAGCTCTTTGAATAGTTTTTCAGGTCTTCCACAAGGACCATCGCCTCTGCCTGATTGACATCAATGAGCCGTAAACAACGCCCAACAATCGCGCTGCTCCAGAGCAACGGGCTGGTTGTATGGTTTTTCGAGAGCAATTGGAATGACGTTCTGAACGCTCTTATCTGGTCGTAGGTAAAAGCGACCTTCCCAGCGAAATCAGCACCTAACAAACCGATCTTTTCGGCGTTTGCTTCGAATATCGAACTCGACTGATCAGGTATTTCAGGCAAATGGATTGCCTGCTCTCTATCCAGTACCGCTTTCATTCCGCTAAGGCCAAGATGTAGGTCTTGAAGTGACGAAATTATTGAACTCATCTCACCAGCTAGGGCCGCGGCTATGGATTGGCTATCTCTAAATCGACGGTAGTCCTCCGCCACGAAATGCCCAAAAAAGCCCACCAGAACTGCCGAGCTGAAGCCGATGAGCGCCGGAGCAACGTTGTCCATACCCATATCCTTACGCCGATATCGTGAAAATCAAAAATTTGACTACAGCCCTTTCCGTTCGTGGCTTTCCGGTATTTTCATGCTTACCCTCCAAACACCAAGTTTTACCATGGCGCGCTGTCCCCGTTTTTGGAAAAAGCCCAGAAATCAGCTTTTTCATCGGTCCTGCTCAGTGAAATCGACGCTCTAGGCCTAAAGCACTCGGTGATCAGCTTGCAGCCTGTTGGGTAAAGACGCTTCATTTTTCTGCAAATCATTGCAAACGATGAAAAGGTGATGTTCTCGCAGCAGCCCGCAACCCGCCTGGGCAGCAGGTGCGTTTGCACTACATCCGGCTTTGCAAAAAAAAGGGACGCAAACCCCGTCGGCGGGAGGGGGATAAGTGCTTTTTTGCGTGTTTTTTTCCGTGTTGTGATAATTTACACAAAAATAATGGCATTCATTTCGTAAAATTCAACCATTAGCAAATGGAATTACTAACTTAATATGAAACCCATAAATAATATCAGCGGAACTTTACCTAACACCAATCGAGCCTTTGAAATAAACCTTAAAGGTCAAAATCTATTAATCGTAGGTGGGAATGGCGCAGGCAAAACATCTTTCCTCGAAGCCCTTTTCATAACAATCCGAAAAAACATTGCACAAGGCAACATCCTCCATATCTCGGAGTGTGAAAAAACAATAAAAGACATGCAAGCCGCGCTCGAAAACCCTGTTTTCACAGAAGATCAACGGGGAAATTTCTTACTCAACCTAGATAATCACGCCGCCAGACTAGCTGACATTTCAGACCCGTTTAAAATAACCTACCACACCCCAAAAAACTTTATTTCAGAATATAAGCAGCGCACTGCACTAATCAGTATCTTCTCAGCAAACAGAAAAGCCAGCATAAACAGCGTCTCTTACGCTAGCGGGTCTAAAGTTGATATTAACAGCATTAAAATAGATGAAAACCTAAGCACCAACTTAGAGCAACACCTTGTCAATTTACGTGTGCGCTCCGCGCTAAGCAACCAGCTAGATGATTCAAGGGAAAGAGCCGAAGAAATAGACAAATGGTTTGACAGCCTGCTGAAAAACTTTCGCTATCTATTTGAAGACGAATCAATAAACCTTAAGTTTGATACCGACATGCTAAGATTCAAAATCCAACAAGAAGGAAAGTCGGATTATACCTTTCAATCCCTTTCTTCTGGATATTTAGCAATCTTCGATATTTACGCAGACCTCCTAGTAAGAACTCAATATTTAGAAGTCACTCCAGAAAAACTGAGTGGAGTAGTATTAATTGACGAAATCGACGTTCATCTACACGTATCTTTGCAGCGGAAAATCTTTCCATTTCTAAGCTCTTCATTCCCAAATATTCAATTCATAGCCACAACACACTCTCCCTTCGTAGTTACCTCAATCGACAACGCTCTTATTTACGATTTGAGCACTGGTAACGAAAGCAGTGACATGTCCATGTTCTCAATTGATGCAGTTGTAGAGGGGCTTCTCGGTGTTCCTCCAGTTTCAAAGCAACTCGAGGAAACCATAAAAAAACTAGCAAGCATTACGGCAACCAAAAAATTTAAACTATCCGAAGCAGAATCTATTCTTCTCAAGATCGAGCCGCACGTGGAGCATCTCGACGCAGAGTCAAGGATGTATTACGAGCTAGCGGTTAATAAAGTAATCAAGCGGAAATCCGAGGGCGTTTAAATGTTCAACGTTATCCGCAGCGCCCCCGCTCCAGCTTCTCTTGCTAAAAATAAATCATGGACAGCACCAGATGTAATAGAAGCACTAAGGCGTGACTTTTCGGACAAATGTTACATATGTGAAACCAAGGATCCGCTCAGTCTAAACGTCGAACACTTTGACGCCCACCAGGGTGATCCACTGAAAATGTTTGACTGGAATAACTTGTTTTTTTCATGTGGCAGATGCAACAACCTTAAGCGACACCTCTTCAACAACCTAATAAACTGCACCAATCACGCGATTGACGCCTTCAGGCTAATAAAACATCACCCACCACTTACACCATTTTCAGCAACGGTAATTATTGAGCCTAGCGACGACGACCCAAAAACCATTGAAACAGCAAACCTAATAAGAAAAGTCTTTAACGAAGACAACACTGGAAATAAAGCCGTAACTGCGACATATCTCAGAAAACGAGTATTTAGACGTTATGCAAAGCTAGTCGAACAGATGAATATCTACGAAAGCGAAGATAGTCTACCGGCAGAGAAAGCGCACTCACTGGAAAAAATCAGGAATTTAATGAGTCGCAACCAAGAGTATTCTGCCTTTTTAAGATGGGCAATACTAGACTCCCCCGAACTTTTAGAACTAGTCAAAGACTCCATGGACTAATAAGATATTTTTTTGCAAACTTCCGTATAAACACGATCATCCAAGAATCGTGTTTATACTATTTCTCCGCCCTATACGGACATACTTAACAATTTATTATGTGGCGATCTACAAGGTAATGGCTTTGACCTTTATAAATAGACCGGATACCGTTGCTGCTTTTGATATAAAGGCAGCTACGTCGCTAGGATTTGGAGAAGCCCCAGCCAAATGAGTGTGAGTAGATAGTTGAGTGTTCATCTGCTGCACCAAATCGAGCAAATCACAAAGCACTTGGAGGACGTTGACCCCCTCTGAACCCAGCCAGGTCTTGGGCGCCACAAACCGCTGACTGACCGCAGCCACGCTTTTGCGCAGTCCCTCAATCCTTTCCTCCATATCGCCACCCACTGTGGCGTTGTGCTTCTGCCCCACCACCAGATTTAAGTCACGCCCGGTCGCCTGGTGGAAGTCATCCACCGCCGCCAGGCTCGCAGATCCGCCCGACAGCAGCTTGAGCGCGCCCAACGCCTCGATGGTCTTGACCCCTCCTACTGACTCAGTTGAATGGTCGTCCACCGTCCTGGTGTGATTCTGGAACGTCTCCATGTTGCCCATCGCCTCCACTTCCCGCTCGATCGCCTTGTCCAGGATCTTGCCGTCAGTCTGGCGCAGCCAGTTGCCGTCCGCGTCGACACGCTGCTGACAGGCTTCGCTGTGCTGCCACACCTGGTCCCCCTTCGGGACGCTGGGCATGCTCAGGCCGTGGGGCAGAATGGTTTGGATATAAGGCTTGTGCGGCAGGCCGTAGGCAAAGCACACCACAACTTGGGTGCCTTCCTCGGGGAACGCATAGATGCCCATTTCCTCGCCACCGGTGGGCAGCGGCAAAGGCACGCCGGCAAGGATCGGCAGCTTGGTATCTGGCTCGCCGTCCGGCCCCATGACCTCGATGTCGACCGCGTAGCGTGGGCGGAAGTCGTCGCAGATCCCGGCGCCGACGGGGGCATCGGCCACGGCGACAACCCGGGCAAAGCGTGGCAGGTGGTAACCGCCGGTGAGTTCGGGGAATTGTCGTTCTACGCTGCGGCGGATTGCGTCGTCCATCGGATGGCCATCTGGTTGTCGATGAGCGCCACACTGGTGATGCGCTCGCCGTGGTTAATTGTTGCACCTGGTCGCAACCCGGGAAGGGCTGCAATCATCGCGCTCTGGTTGCCCTGGTAATCGTCGAACAGTTCCACCGGCAGCTGCAGCGGCGAGCGAACGCCGAAGAAGCTGTCGGCCCAACTGCCCACGAACACTTCTCCGTCACCCTGTTGCTGCCAGATGAAGTCGGGGATGTTGAAAACCCGGGCCAGGCTGTCCATGGCTTGATAGCCAGCAGCCAGGCTGTAGAAAAACGGCGCCTTGACGCTGGCATACGGCTGTTCCGGGACGCGAAAGCGCAAGCCCGTGTGCTGGCCGATCTCGACCAGGACGGCGCACAGGTCGACGTGACGCAGGTTCAGCGGCACCGGGTTGGCCAGGATCGCGGCCAGCTCGCGACAGAACAGCACTTGCTGGGTGCTGCTGGCCGTGCTGCTGCGCTCGACGTAGCCAATGAAGTGTCGCTGCAGCGGGCTGCTGTTGTAGCCGATATCGAGTGTCACCAGCCCCTTGACCGGCGCCGTAGCCTGGATCGTGAACGTCGCCCGGCCTGGGCTTTTCGCATCCAGCCGGACTTCGTTTTTGACCAGGACATAAGGCACCCCGCTGATGGTCAATTCCTTGTGCAGCTTCATGCCTTGGGACTCCCGCCTAACCAGGTATCCACCTTTTTCAGCGTCGCTTCAAAGCCGGTCAGTTCCTCGGGCCCACCTGGTGTGTCGCCACCGGTACCGCCGACCGCGCCGCCCGGGCCAGACTGCGCCGTCACTGCGTTGCCCGATCGGCGCCCTTCCACTTTTTCCGGGTTGGAGAGCTTTTCGGTCAGGGTGAATTGGATCAGCCAGCCGCGCAGGTTGTCGTCTTCCCGGGCGCTCACGCCTTCGGTGAAAGTCACCTGGCGCATGCCGAACGCGGCAGCGGTGTCGTTGACGATGCGGTACGTCTTGAGCTGGCCACCGCCTTCGGTCGCTTCAACCAGGCGCATCAGGTCGCGCAATTGCACCTGGTCAACAAAAGGAATCATCAGGCTGACGGTCAGGGTTTTGGGCTTGAAACCCTTGTGGCCCTTGTCGGTGTTGCTGGTCTGGCCTGACAGATCGTCACTTTCAATGCGCAGGTTGCCGGTGACTTTGAGGTTCTTCCCGCGCACCTCTTGCCCGTCGAGTAGAAGCGTCATAGGCCCACCAGCTCACGAACAAAGCTCAGACCCTGCTCAGATCCCACCAGCAGCGCGCCGGCACATAACACCCATTCGTGCCCCGGGGCGTCACCGGCCAGCAGCCGGCGGCTCAGCTCGGTAGCGTTGCCCGGGCCGATCAGCCGCGCGCGCATGCTGCTGTCAGGGCTGCCATCAGCCAGCAGGGCTTTCAGATCTGCCAACTGCTTGTCACGGCCCTGTTGCTGCGCGGCCTTGCGGTTGGCCAGGGCCGAGAGGTCGGCCATGGGCGAACTGTCGGCGGCGTAGCTCTCCAGGACGGCGATCTGTCCGGCCATGGATTGCTGCGCCGCCTTAACCACAGTGCAGCGCTCAAGGGGCAGATCCTGCCAGCGCGGCAACGCGCCGGCGGTGGGGATCTCCCACTTTTCCGTCTCCAGCTTGGACAGGTGCCGCGCTCGGCGCTCGGCCCGCACCAGGTCAGGCATCGGCAGCAAGGCATTGAACCGCGCCAGGCTCTCGGCCAACTGATCAAAGCGGGAGGCCAGGAACATCAGGCATAGGGCGTACTGCTGGCCATCGGGCCGGCCTGTGTCGCTCACGTCCACCAGTTTGTTGGCCAGCTGCTGCAGCATGTTCGGTGCAGACAGAAAACGCTGGTAGCCGCGGCCTTGCCCAATCCCACTTTGAAACGGTGTCACCACCAGGCAGGCCGGGGCCTCGCCCATTTGATCAGCAAGCGCAGCACGTCCAGCAGCGATTGCGCCCTGGGCAGCACCACCGACCGGCCCCGGGCTGGTACTGGTCTTGCTACTCAAGTCGGCCAGGCGTTTAGCCGTGCTGGCCAGCTCGCCGCCGGCCAGCCCCTGAGCGGCTGACAATTGCCCCATCCATTCGGTGGCCTTCGCGGGCCAGCGCATTGTCACCGGCGCCCAATTCGCGTTAGGCATTGGGCAGTACCAGGGCAGGTAATTCGGCCACCAACTCGGCGCTGGTCGGTGCCTTGCGCTTGTCCTGCTCGATGGCGGCCAACTGCTCATAGCAGTAGGCCCAGCACAGTGAGCGCCAGGTGCGGAACGCCAACCCATCCGCCTGAAACTTCGGTACCGAAGGTTCATCCGCGTAGGTGATCACGTCTTTTAGGTCGCTGTAGCCGGAGGCTTTCGCCGTTCTGTCGAGGAACATCTGGACGCTGGCCACGTACTCGGATTTGCGCTGCTCCCAGGTCAACGGCGGCGGGTCGACAGCCACGGGCCTGCCCTTCACCGCTTGAATGACTTTTCCCATAGCCTGGGCGGCAAACAACGATTGGTACTCGCCCAGGGTAATTTCCAACAGTTCGCCGGCAGGTGGCAGGCTGCAGCCCGGGTTGGAAACCTCGACCAGGGGCGGTATGGCTTTCGGGTCTTTCACTTTGATCGTCGGGGCGCTGTCCTTCGAGCCTTCGGCGCCCATCCAGCTGGGGTCCGGGACACTGATCATCGGATGTTTCCACTTCGGGTCGGCTACCAGCAAGGTGCGCTCGCCGTGGGCGCGTGTGTCGTAAAAACCTGCGGTTTTGGCGTGAAAAAATATGCTCATGATTAGTAGCCTGTGGCCTCCCAATAAATGTCATCTGGCGAGTTGAACGGGCCAGAAATCACGGAAAATTGGCTGTTGCTGACGATCAACGTGTTCGTGCCTGTGGCAACGTCCGAATAGAAAAGGCTGGTCCGGGAGGCAACCAAGGACACGCAGCGGTTCGGGAAAGCGATCGGAAAACTGCGGTGGGTCACCGTGTCAGAGGCCCCCAGGGTGATACCCCACTGACGGATCAGGCCGGTCTGTGCACACTTCCACCAGCCATTTGGGCCAAGGTATGCGTTGTTCTTGAGCACCGCACCAGGTATCTCGGGGGTGGCCTGGGGGAGATTGGTCAGGCCCGCAGCGTTGCCGCTGTAGAAGCCCGCGATAGTCAAGTTTCCGCCCTCACTGAGGGTCAGCGCGCTGTTGGACGCACCGACGTGCATCACCACGCTTGCGGGGGTCGCGGAGCCACCACCAGCCCAAACATCCATGGATGCCAAGTGACGGTCGGTCCAGTTGGTTGCCTTCCATATCGAGTAGGCGTTGCCGTTATCAGGGCAATCAATCTGTACAGCCGGAGAGCGCGAACGCCAGTCAACAAACGCGCCCGCCATTGCACGAAAATCAAACCGCGCCGTTCCGGTCAGATAACCACCACTGAGCGGCAACTTTGAGTTATCCGCGATCGCGATGTTGGCGGTGCCATCGAACGACACACCGTTAATCAGTCGAGGCGTGGTTAGCTTGGTAGCGGTAGCGGCATTGCCCGACACCGCAATGTCGTAAGTGCCGCTCAACCGGGCCTTGGGCACCGTACCAAGCGTCAATGCATTAGCATTCAAACCTGTGAGTTGGCCGGCGTCGCCGTAGTAAGAGCCTTTGATCGTAAGATGGCCTACCCCATTGAACGTGAAGGCTGCAACCGTATCGCCGACATGCATGACGACCTCAGGAGCTGTGGTCGAAGAGCCGCCGGCCCACACATCCATACACGCTAGATGGCGCTCGCTCCAGTTGGTGGCTTTCCATATGGAATATGCAACTGCCCCGTTTGACGGACAATCAATCTGAATGGCCGTCTGGCGCTCTTTCCAGGTGACAAATGGCCCGCCGATCATGGGCATGTTGAATCGCACGCCGCCGGTCAGCGTCCCGCCGCTCAGTGGCAACTTGGAGCCGTCGCCAATCGCGATGTTTTGGGTACCGTCGAACGCCACGCCGTTGATCAGGCGGGCCGTTTCCAAACGGGTGGCCGTACCAGCATTGCCGGTGACCTGGATGTCATAGGAGCCGGACAGGTTTACGCGGGGCACCGTTCCTGCAGTGAGGGCACCAGCGTTGAGGTTAACCAGTCCGCCACCGTCGCCAGATAGTTTCCCGGTAATGGCCACGCCGGCGTCAGAAACACGCACACCGTTGCCGTAGATATACCCATCAGTGCCCAAGCCCATGAACAGGGTTTTAAAGCCGGTCGACGAGCCGTAACCGCCGATGCTGCCCACGATGTTGCCGCCGGACGTGAACGTCATCCCACGCGCCCAGGCGCTGCCGAAATAGTTGCCGGCGGCGTAGACGACATCACCGATCATCGTGCCGCCAGTCAGCGGCAGTTTGGTGGCGTCCTGCACCGTGATGTCTTGGGTACCGTCGAAAGGCACACCGTTAATAGCGCGGGGGTTGACCAACTTGGTGGCGGACCCCGACCGTAGGTCAGGGTAATGGCCCACCTTGGCGGCAAAGTGATCCACCAGCGGGCCGTCGATTGGCGCAATCGTGCGCAGATCGTTGATCTGGTTCGCGTTCACCAGGTGCGCCAAGGGAATGCAGTAGTGCCAGGCACCGTCGGTGTCCAGGTAGTCGACCTGGTTGGGATCAAAAACCACTTTCCAACTGGCCTGCACGTCGTTCAACTCACGGCGCAATGACACATGCAGCCACACTGGTGCCGGTACCGCCGGCGGCGCGATCGGCAAGACGCTGACCAGCTCCACGCGGATGCCTTCGATGTAGGCAAGCCCGGGCTTGAGTTGATACCCGGCCCCAACCTTCTCCACCTGCAGGCCGCTACGGTAGAAACAGGCCCGACCAAATACGTCGCGATTACTCAGCCGCTCGCGCTCGTCGATGCCCTTTAGGCGCACGGTGAAGTCATGCTGCCAAGTGCTGGCATCAATGGTGATGCCGGTCAGCGCCTGGGCCCCGTCGAACACCACCAGGATATTGCGGGTGACGTTGTTGCCCAGCTGCAGCGGCGGAATGTTCTTTCGCTTTTGCTGCACAGGCACGTAGGCGACGGCCAGCAACACATTCTCGGCGGTTTCCAGGCCGATCCAGTTCCAGTCAAAGTCGCCGATATCGCTGCCCAACATCGAGCTGTAAACCACCTGGTTGGGGTTCACAAAGCCGATGTTCTGTTTCGGGATCGAGTAGGTGTGGACGATCTGAGCCGCCGGCGGTTTCCCGGCTGCGCGGTCGACCGGAGCATTTGGGTTCAGGCCTGGCACGTTGGCGAAGACAAAGCGCACGACATCCAGGCGCTGCTGTGCGCCTGTTTTTTGGGCGATCAGGCTTTCACCTGCAAGGGTAATACTGGCTCCCATTGGGGACTCCTACAGGCGGGCGATCAGCGTCTGCTGATCGTCGTTAAAGTCAGCCGCGACGATGCGCAGCGATACGGGGGTGATGGTCACAAAGTCATAGCGCCGGCACGTGCGGCCGTACTGCTGAATCAGCACGCGCAGCAGCTCGGGGTTCTGCGATAGCTGGGAGTCGGAAAGGCGCAGCAGCACCACGTCCCAGTCCCGATCTGGCATACGCTCGTCTATCTCGACGTAACCCACGCCCAGACGCTGCAGGATGCGTTTGAGCCCCGCTGTGCTGCCAGCGTCGACGGCGTTGATAAAGGCGAACTTGACCCGCAAGCGATACAAACTTTCAGGCTCGTCCTTGAAGCGGGTGGTGTCCCGCTGCCAGGCCAGCAGATCGAGGACGGTTAGGTGGCATGTCTCGGCGTCCATCTGCAGGAGCGGCCATTGCAGCCAGCCTTCGACTTTCTCCCACCAGGACTGGGCGGCGGCTTTCAGCTTGGTGAGCTGTGGCCCATCGAGCCAGAACGGCAAATTCAGTTTGATCATGCCAACACCACCTGCAGGCTTCTGATCCGGGGGATGGTCAGCTCTGACACGATGTCGGCGTTATCGAAGTGCAGCGACTCGATGCCCGCGAACTGCTGGTGGAGTTCTTCCCCCAGGCGACTGAATGAAAAGCGCGACTGTGGATAAGTCAGCGTTGGTTGATAGTCGCCGGCGCTGCTTTCGCGGAAGGCTGCACGAATGAACAGTTCCACTTCCGTCTGCAGCTTGGTGCGCTGCTCTGCGGTCAGTAGCTGACGTGGCCATACGGTCAAGCTCAGCGCGTGCTGGGTTTCAGGCATGACCATGACCAACAGATCATCGCCGTGGCCATGATTGCCCTGGTCGCGGATATGCGCGTTGATTTGCTCCAGGTATGTCGCCGCCGGCACGTCTGCATCAAACAGCACGTAGGCATTGGCACTGCCCGGGCCCCGGGGTGCGCCGTGCAGGAAATACACACCATCGGGCCGCACGCCCGGGAAGGCTGAAATCATGGCGCGGTATACCGAATCGGTGTGCCACTGATTGACCGCCGAGAACTGGTTGCGCACCCGCAAACGTAGCTGATCGTCCGGTTCAGGATCAGCACCAGGTGCGATCAACCAGCCGTCGACGTTCACCACCTGGGCGATGCCGGCAATGGGTACCGGCAGGATCGCGTAGTAACCCGGGGCCAGGTTGTAGCCGCTGCCAACTTCTTGGGCTTCTACCGGGACTTCCAACTGCTGCAGGCCGTCTGCAAAGGTTGCAGCCTGCGTGGTGATCAGTTGGTAAATATGGCCGTTGATAGCCGCGGATTGCACCAGGACGCCGGCGGGCAGCTCCAGTACGCCGCCGGCGACGTCCCGGGTAAACAACAGCATGCCCTGGGCCTTGGTCGCACCTTTGCGCTCGACGTTGACCGCCCAGGCCAGCATGTCCAGCCACTTGTCCCGGGCAGTTTTTACAAAGAAATTGGGCAGGACCGTGTCACTGACAAAGCTGATCAACCACATGACCGGTTTAGTCACCAGGGCCGTGATCACACGCCAGAATGGCGAATAGGCACTGGTGTTGCTCATCTTGCTGCCCTGGGCGGCTACTTCCTTTTCCCAGGCCTTACGCAAGCCATCCTCGGTGGTGGGAATGCCGGCGTCAGCGAGCGCCTGTTTAAAATCTACGTCGCTCACAGGGTCACCTCGATGTCGCCAAACTTCAGCGTTTTGGCCGTGACCAGGTACTGGCCGGACTGCACCTGGTTAATCAGTGCGGTGCCCGGTACCAGGCGTTCGTCCGCCTCCACCAGCAGTTCCAGTTGCTGGATGCAGTCGCGTTGGCGCAGGCGGCTACGCTCAGCCACCAGCGTCACTAGCAGGCCGCTTTCGCGGATCATGTGCGCGATGTCCTGGGCGATGCTGGCCCGGTCCTCGATCAGCAGCGGCTGACGGGACGGGTCCAGCGACAGGTCGTTGTCGACGATCAACAGGTCGATGTATTCGCTCATCCGCCCACCGCCATGGCCAACATGCCTTCCAGCTCCAGCGGGTTCATCGGTTTACCGGTGTGAATGTTGACGTTCTCCACGTGGGTGCCCTTGTTCTGGGTTTGGTTGTTGTTCTGGATGCTGCTCAGCAGGCCGCCCCGGGGCACGGCGTCGGGCCGCTTCGGTGACAGACCGGCCACAGATCCGTTCATGCGTTGCTGGCTTTGCTCGGCCTTTTCAGTAGGTGCCGGCGCAGTCACCAACGCCGGCGGCTGCTTCGGCTGCGGGATGTTGAGCTGCGGTCCGATCGGCGCCGGTGTCTTCAAGGCAGGCGCGGCCACCAGTGCCGGCGCTGTGCGCGGTGGCTCAGGAGCCACGAGGGGCTGGGGGATCGGCGCCGGCGTTTTCGGTACCGGGGCCAGGACCAACGCTGGCGGCTGTGCCTGGGGCTGCAATGCGTTGAGCGCGGGCATGGCCGGCGCGGGCGCCTTCTGTGCGGCAGCCATCACCAGGGGCGGCGCCTGGATGGGTTGCTGGGGAGCGCTCACCAGCTGTGGCAGCAACGGTGCCTCGACCGTCGGTGCGGTGATGGTGGGCAGTTGCGGTGCCGCCGGCATGTCGCCAAACGCGGCATCGATCTGCACGCCCGGGATCTTGTTCAGCATCTCGATCAAGCCATTGATGGCCGATTTAAAGATATTGACGATGCCGTCCCACGCGGCGCTGGCCATGCCCGACCAACCGCCCATGGAGTTGAACCAGTCAGACAGCGCCGTCAGTTGGCTGCTGATCCACTTGAACGCCTCGGTGTTCATCAAGGCGCCGGTCCACTGGTCCCAGTAGATAATCGCTGCCGCTACGACACCGATCAGAAGGGCAATGCCCATCACGATCACCCCAACCGGGTTAGCCGTCAGTGCCACGTTGACCAGCCAAATTGCACCCTGCCACAGCAGCATGGCCCCACGGATAATGCCAAGCGTCGTGTACAGCAGGACCAACCCGGTGACGTACAGCGCAATGACGGCCACCTGCAGGATAAAAGCAGCCACAGAGCGCAGTTGCAGCAGTTGCACCAATCGCCAGACCGTGACCAATGACAGCCACACCATCTTGCTGATGCCCACCACAAAGGTCAGGGCTGCCATACCTGCAGTCAGTCCCAGGACTACCAGGCTCGCAATGCTGACCACGCGGGTGATGTTGGGAAACAACTGAGACCAGCGTGTCAGGGTGGTGGCTACGCCGGTCAGCCTGGCCATGAGCGGCTGCAGGATTGGCATCAGGGATTGGCCGAACGCAATACGCAACGCCTGCACGGCGCTGCCGAACTGCTGCCACGGATCGACCATGGCCATGGCCATCTTCTCGGCGTTTTCCAGGCCGCGCACGTTGCCCAGTTGGTCCATACCGTTCTTCAAACGATCGGTATCGCCCATTAGGGTGGTGATCAAGCGGGCCGCTTCGCCGCCGAAGGCATCGCGCAGTTTCTTGCCGTTTGCCTCGATCGACAGGTCACCGAACTTGCCTTTGAGCTTGTCCAGGATGTCCATCATCGGCAGCAACTTGCCCTGCTGATCCACAAAGGACATGCCGAGTTTTTCCGATGCACCGCTGACGTTCTCGAAGAACGACTTGTACAGGCCACCGGCCTCGCCCCCGTCCATGGTGCTGCCCAGGGTGCCAAGGACAGCCATTTGCTCAGCCAGGCTCACACCTGCAGTGCTGGCCAGGCCGCCAGCGGCCTTGAAGGCCTCGCCGATCTGCTCGCCGCTGGTGCGGAACAGCTTCACAGCCGTCGCGGTCTGGCCGGTGAGGATGTCCACCCACTGGCCTTTGCCCATGGCATCGGCTTGACCCTTGAACAGGTTGTACATGGTGCCGACGTACTGTCCCATGGTATCGGCGTCGGACTTGGTGGCCTTGGCCAACAGGTTGCTGGCATTGGTGAACGTAGCCAGCTGGCTGCCGCTCAACCCCTTAATGGCGCCCTCAATGCTGTACGCCGAGGCCACAAAGTCCCGGGCGTTTTCACCGTAGGCCACCGAGAACTCCAAGGACTTTTTATTCAGTGCGTCCAACGCCTCTTCGGCCACGCCCAACGATCGGACCTCGCCCAGGGCACGGTTCATCTCCAGGGCAGGTTCCAGGGATCCACTGATGGCCATCCCGGCGCCCACCATCCCAGCCAGGCCGACGCCCATCTGGGTGATGTTCTTCTGGCTCTGTGCTGCCAGGTCAGAAAAGCCCGTTTTGACCTTGCCCAGCGGGGCGGTGACCTTATCGGTCAGGTTCAAAATGAAGGCCAGGCGGGCGCTTTTGTCAGCCATCTGTGGTCATCCGTTCAATGCGTGGGCGATGCCGTTGGCGATGGCGATTTCCATCCGCCGCCAGTGTTCGTCCTCCAGCCACTTGGCCGTGCCCATCACCTCGGCGGTGGGCGCGGCACCTGGTAGCCAGCGACCGGCCAAGGCCAGCAGTTGGCCCAGGCCGTTTTCGGTCAGTCGTTCGGCGTGGTCGAGGGCTTTTTTACGGTGACTTCAACGTCTGGGCTGTATTCCTCCAGGAGCGCGCCGGCCAGCTGCATGACCAATACTGGGTTGCCCAGCATCGGCTTGAGGGAGGCGCGTTCTTCCTGCTTAACGGTGTTCACCAGGAGGTTGTTCGCCGGCGCGACCTTGTTGGTCTGGGTCACGGCGTTGAAGTACTTGGTCACGTCCTGCGGGGTCAGCTCAAAGGTGAATTCCTTGTCGCCTACTTCCAGGGTGATCTCGCGTTTATCGGTCATGCGTGTTGCTCCGTTCAGGTTTTAAAGTGGGTGAATCAGCGCAGGCAAACCCGGCGCACGTGGTCCTGCAGGCCCAGGATCATTTGCTTGCTGAGGGCAAGCTGATCTCTGAGGGTGAAATAATCTTGTCGAGCGTCTTCTGTGAGTTCGGCGGATCCGCCATCAGCCAAGCCGCCGGCGCCGGTGGTACCGGACGCGGGGACGCTGCAGGTGGCGTTGAGCTGCAGCCGTTTAAGGCCAGCGCGAACAGCAAGGCGCAGGCCGTCGTTTTCGGTGCGTTCATCGTTCAGTTCCTGAGTGCGTTGAAGATCAATAGCGTCCCGCTCGGCCAACATCTCGCCGCTAACACGCGCCGCTTCGCGCAGGCCGGTGACTTCGAACAGCGCTGCATCGCGCTCGCTGCGGGCGATATCGCGCTGACCTTCCAGCAGGTCAAAGGCGAACCAGGCCACCAGGCACAGCACCAGGGGGAAAATGGCTTCGCGCATTACAAACCCGCCTTGCACAGCTGTGCTTCGGCCAGCCGGCGCCGGTGCAGGCCCCGGACAAACTCCTTCTGTCCCGGCGCGGTGGTGACGTAGGCCCACACCGGAGTTTTGCCGTCAGCGGCCCACGCCAGCGCGTTGCATCCGTCCTTGATGCGCCCGGTATTGATCAGCGCGACGGCACGACTGGCGCAGGTGCTGGGTACGCCGAAGTTGTGGCTATGGCTGCTCAGCGCGTCGAAGGTGTTCTGGCCCACGTCCTGGTTGGTGATGCAGTCGGCCAACTGCAACTGGCCCTTGCTGATCACCAGCTGTTCCACCTCGTCGCACCGCGCGTCAGACCAGTAGTCACCGACCACCACCGGATAAGGGCTGGTATGGCGGGTGATGCCTTTGCACACGGTCGGCAGGCCCTGGGCGAGCTTGTCGGCATACACGGTGTTCTGGCCGTTGCCTTCCCAGGTACCGAGGAACACCACCAGCGTGGAGCTGCAGAGCGCAATGGCGCCGGCGGCGATCTTGCCGCGCAGGCTCATGGCTTCACCTTCCAGTCGCGCAACATCTGGCGATACTTCGGAACCAACAGCAGGATCTGCAGCACCATGTAAACGGCAGTCAGCATGTAGGCGACAGCCGACCAGTCGACGGCCCCTGTCGCTCCAGTTGCCGCTACACCGATCGCAGGTGACGCCTTCGCCAGTGCGATGGCGGTGTCCTGGGCCGCCTGATTCGTGCTCATCGCTGCACTCCTTTCTCGAAAAAGGACTGGCACAGGACGCAGCGGGTTTTGCCGCCGAGCGCCTGGCGCGCTGCAGGAATCTTGTTATTACAGTCCTGGCAGTGGGTAAGGCTTGGGCCCGTTGACTCACGCCGGGCCTGGGCCAACTGGGCGTTGATAGCCTGGTCCCGCTGACGTTGTTCCAGGGCTTGGGCGCGATCGAACGGGCAGACCATCAGCTAATGCCCTCGATCTCGGTGGCATCCAGATACGGCACGCCGTTGATACGGATAAAGTCCGGGCTGGTGACCTCGAATGGCACCTTGTGCTTGGTCTTCTCGCCACCTTTGGGATCGATGCTCAGCAGGCTGGAGACCTTCAACTTGCAGCCGAACGCCTCGATGCGCAGCTCGTCGTCGCCAGCCTTGGCAAAAAACACCGCGTCGAAGGCCTCCAGCTTGCGAAAGCTGCCGGCACTGCGGGCCGCCTCGATCAACAGATTGAAGTTGGTGGAATCCAGCTCCAGGTCGCCCGCGGCTGCCACGTCACCGTCGACGTAGCCGTCAGGCACGCCCCGGGTTTGCGCGGTCTTGCTGTTGTCGGTGATGTCCAGGGTGCAGCTTTCGACGTGGACCTGCAGGTCGCCCAGGTTCACGTCAAAGTTCTTGCCGCCAATACGTGACATGGGGGGTTACTCCGAATCGTCGTTGGAAAGGTCCAGGGCGATGTTCGCCGTGAGGTCTTTCGGGCAGTTGTGGGGCTTGATCTTGATGAACGCCTCTACGGCGGTTTTGCTCTTCCAGACCAGCACGATGTCGCCGTCCTTCGGCGATTCGATCTCGCCAGGGAACACCTCGCCGGCGAACTTCACCGACTTGGCCATACGGCGCAGAGGCGCCATCAGCGCGGTGATGTTCACGGCCATGCTGTTGGGGGTGTTGTTCAGGCGCCGATCGCCTACACGGCGAATCAGCAGTGGACGGACTTGGCGAGCGGCCTTGTCGGCCAGGCGTAGGTATTCGATTACCTGGTAGTCACTGCCAGGGGCGTCCAGCATGTTGCCGTCACCCCAGTACACGCCCGGGTAGTCGGAATAGGTCTGGGAGACAGAGAAACGCGCTTTATCCAGCTCCGATCGGATCGAGGACGGCAGTGGCACGCCTTCGGAGTCCACAGGCACTGGCCCCAGGCCCAGCAGCGCGCCAGTGGCCACGCGCATAGGGCTGTCAGCAATACTTACTGCTGCATTGGCCAGGCGACCGGCCAACACGCCCAGGTCGTTGCCGTGCAGTTGCGGTACCACCAACACCCGAGGCGCAGCCAGTCCGGCAGTGATTGCCTTCTGGGCTACCAGGTATTCCGCCCAGCTCTGGAAAGGGCTCAGCGACAGGCCTGCCGTGGCCGCCATGACGAAAACACGACGACCATAGGTGTCATTCATCGACACCGCCGCGTCGTGCATTGCCGACAGCTCGGCACCGGTGGCCACCGGCTTGGTGATCACTACCGCTTCGACGGAAAAGCCCTGCTGCTGGGACATTTCCAGGGCCTCGGCCCACTCGCCATCCGCTGCGATCGGCGCCGCCAGGCAGGCCCAGCGATCGCCACCGTTCAAGCGTGCTGCAGTGATCTGGGTTTTCAGGTCACTGGCTGGCACACCCAGGGCGGCATCCAGGTCGCTGTCGGTATTGAGGGCGATCAATTTGCCGGTGTTTTTCGGACCGGGGCCGATGTACAGAAAATAGCGTTCGATCTCAGTCACGGCGCCCTGGCCTAGATTGAGATTGTTAACGCTGACTTTGCCAAGTGCCATGCTGTGCCTCGTTAGCGGGGTGAATTAAGGATTTGTTGGAAGACCTGGTTAACCAGCTCGCGGGTTTCGCTCCCGGTCTCTACGCCGAGGAACTGGCGTTTTGGCAGGGTGATGTCCCAGCTTTGCGCGCCTGATGTCTCGGCCTTTTCGTCGTTCAAAATGCGGATCAGCAAACCGGCCTTGGCGTAGTTCACGTGTTCTTGAATCCATGCCACTGAGGGCCTGGTCAGCGTCTTTTTGCCCTTCTGCCGGGTGCGGAATCCCAGGCGGCGCAAGCGCTTGGCTTGTTTGTCGGTGCAGGCGATACCCGGAGGGACTTTGTTCCAGCGCCGCATCTGCGCGGCGGTACGTCGTTCGCTAACGCCGTTGTGCTGCTGGGAAGCGACCCACCGGGTGAGTGCGTTTTTCCAGCCAAGCTCGGCTTCATCGGAACTGACGCGGGTGACCTGCAGCAGCTTGGCCAGGCCGGCTTCCATCTTCTTTTTGCCCTTGGCAGAGCCCTTGCGCTCGGCGAAGGGGCTGCCGTCCAGGTTCTTTTGTTCACGTACCCGCTTGCGGCTCATTGAGCGCACGCGCTTGGTCACGTTGTTCAGCAGCCGCCGGCGCAACTGTGGCGACAGATCAAGCAGCGCCAACTGGGCGTCGACGTTGAGCAAGCCCCTGACATCGAGGTCGAGTGGGTTAGCGGCCATGGCCGACCTCGCCCTGTTCAGCAACCCACAGATCGAACGGCACAAAGGCCCAGCTCTTGTTGAACGCTTCGATCTCGCCGGCGGGGTCCTCGGCCAGGTATTGCGGCTCGATGAATTCCAGCGACAGCTCCACGTCGAAGCTGTCCTGGTCCAGGGGCTCAACGGCAAACAGCGGCGCCGGCAGTTCGTGGCGGTCGCGGTTGGAGTCGTGTGTTTCCAGCCAACTGCCGACCAGGGCCATCAGCCTGGCCGGGTGACCGGTGAAGCGCTCCAGCGAGAACACAGCGCGATAGCGCATATCAGCCATATGCAGGCCGTCGCGGTCGGGCTTCCAGATCAATTCCAGGCTGACCTGTTCGGTCCAGCTGTCGAACTGCTCCGGGGCGACCAGGTTGCGGGCCATGAGGTAGGCGGTCAGCGCCTGCAGCTGGATCACTGCAGTGACGCCGTGATGCGGCCACGGCCCTGCAGGGCGCGAACGGCCTGCTGGCTGAAGGCCAAGAATGTTTCAGCCCGCTCTGGGGCTTCCTTTCCGATGTTCTCGGCGCTTTCCCGGCGCGTGACCGTGGCGAACTGCGGCAGCAAATTGGCCTTGGTGCGGCAGTAAACGGCGCGCTTGTACAGCTTCACCTTGAATGCACGCTCCTGCAGCAGCACCGTATCCGCGGACTCAACATTCGTGATGCCGAAGGCCTGCCAGCGGGCCTTGCACTTGGCCAGGTCGCCGTTGACCTCGATCATGGCCATGGTCAAATCACCGCCCAGCAGCTCTACCAGGTACTCCGCCGGCAGGCGGTATTCCTTCTGGAACTCGGACAGAGAGAGGTTCGGCCAAAAGCAGTCGTTCTCGATTGTCTGTTCTACAAAGGTGGTGGGTTTCCCGGAAAAGCTCATTGCTGGGCGCTCAAATAGGGCGGGGAGCCTGTTTTCAGTGGGACGGTCCATAAATGGGCGGCTCACTTCCACAGGTCCCCGCTGGGGGGGGGTAGTCGGTTATTTGGTAGCCGGGTTAGTGGCTGCTTGTTTTGCCAAGGCCTTGCGAACCTTTTTTATGCGGGTGTCGTTGCCGGCCTGCGCGTACAGCTGAGTGGAGCGCTCCAAATGCTTGAGCGCGGTTTCCCACTGCTCGGCTTCCATGGCGCGCATGCCGATCAACTTGTGGTACTTGCTCGGGATCTGCTCCGTCAGCTGCCATTCGCCGTCAACACGGGGCAACAGGTCGGACAGATAGGGCTCCGGGCTGCGGTTGGCGTTGTATTCGGCGTAGGCCCACTCACACACGGCGTCGGCCACAAAGGTCTGAATATCCCGGCGCTTGAAGCGCTCCGGCATTGCCTGGCCCTGCTCCATCAGGAAGTCAGCCAGCTCCAGGGCGTCTTCGAACTGGACGGTGTCGAACAGCCAGACCATCACCTGCACCGCGACGCGGTTGGGAAAGTTCAGGCCTGACTCGCAGTAGCGCTGGACGTATTCCTGGTATTTGGGCAGCAGCTCTTCACGCTTCAGCGCCTGGCGTCCGGCCAGGCCGTTGATAGCGCTGATTCGCGCCAGGTCCTGATCCAGTGCCGCTTCCTGCAACAGCAGATGCTTGCGCGCATTAGCGGGACTGCTCAGCGCATCGGCCGGGGAATAGGCCATGCCTGCAGCAGCGGCGAGCGCCACTACTGCAGTGCTGCCCAAGGCCAGGGTGCGGCGCTTGTGCGCCAGGGCCAGGCTCACGCGACCACCAGCTCAACGTTTTCGGTGAACGCGATCTTTTCCAGTTGCTCGATCACGTAGCCTTCGTTGCGGCTGTTGTAGTCCTCGACGCGGGAGCGCTTCGGATTCTCGATCGTCTGCTTACGCCAGCTAGTGTCCTGGTAGTAAATCGAGAGGTTGTCCCAACTGGTGACCAGCACCGCGTTGACCGGAAAGTTCGGCACGCTGAACGCCGGCAGGCCGCCATAGGTCGCAATGACCTGAGCGTTTTCGATACGCTCCTTTTCGGTCGGGGTGTCGCCCTGTTTGGTGTACAACTTGGCCTTATCAGCAGCGAGCAAATCGGTGCCGATGATCGCGACCAGGTCGCCGTCTTCGCGCAGGATCTCGTCCACCATCTGCTTGGTGTCATGCACCAGGGCATCAAGGTTGGCGTAGTCGCCACCGGCGCCCAGCGTGACCTTACCGGCAGTCTTGCCCTCTTTGAGCACCTGCTGTGGGGCCTGCTCGCGAAGTTGCTGCAGCCAGCCTTTGTTCACGTCCTGCAGCTTGGGGAATTTCTCCAAATCAGTATCAACAGCAGCGTGAGTGCCATGGAAGCCGATAACGATCCGATCTTGCGCGATACGCTTCTGCACGGCGGCGGAATAGCGCTCTTTGAAGTCGGGAAACTTCGCCCAGGCGTCGATTTTGGCGTACGGAAGACCAACGTCCGACTGGGTATCAGCCAGTTCGTATTGGGTGTTATCCAGCGCCGATGCGTCCTTGGCTTCGCGATCGGTTGTCTTGGTGTTGGTGCGGCCAGTGACTGGGCCGTTCACACCGATGAACACCTTCTCACCTTTGATCTCGCTGACCGGAGTGACGTTGATGCGCTCCAGGAAGTCGGCCTTAGCGGTGATCGCGTCGTTCAGCTCCTGAGCAATCGACGGTTCAACACTGAACATCCGGCTCGATCGTTCAACACCATAGGCTTCGGCGATTGCAGCCTGCAGCTCAGCATATTGTTTGGCGCCACGGGCGCTTAATGGCTGGGCCATGTCAGAGCACCTTGCGTCGTGGGGTGTTTACCGGGCCTGGATTGCGTGGCAACTGGCGACCGGTCGAGGTGTTCTGCAGTGCGGAAAACTGCTGCTCCAACTTCGCCATGCTGGCGAGCAATGCCTTGTTGGTGGCGCTGCCTTTACGGCTGAATTCGCGGTCGTCTTCGGCAGTGGTGACGATATCGTCAACAGCTGCTGCTACGTCGTCGATTGGGGCGGCTTCGGGCTCTGGGGCGTCTTCCGCGACGGGCTCAATCACAGCCTGAATGCCGGCAGCGACAATCAGCAATTGAGCCAGCAGGGCTTTAAGGGCCGTTGCTGTAGCTTCATCCATTGGGGGTTTGCTCTCGTTTGGGGTGGTGGGTTCGACGGGCTCGTCATCCGTGGAAAAGCGCTTGAACAAGCCAGCGAGCAAGCCGATAAGCTTGCCGACCTCGCTCTGTGGCTCAGCCTCAAAAGAGCCCAGTTCAACGGACGCGGCATAGAAAGAGTTTTTGTGGGTCTGCTTCGAAAAATAGAGTTCCTGGGTGCCCAGGCTGGCCGGCTCATCGGTGACGCCCAGACCTGTCAGGTAGGCTTTTCCGCTGCCGGCGAAGTTTGGGGTGATCTCGATGCTGGAGAAGAGCTTTTGGCCCTGATCATTCAGCTGCAGTAGGCGATCATTCGGCTTGAGCTGTGCCTCCAGAGCGATTTGCCCGGGCTCCAGATCTTCGCCCTCCTCCAACAAGCGCACGGCAAAGACGGTGCCGTGGGAACCGCTCCAACGCTCGTGGTCGCACCAGATCACTGCCGTATATTTCGAAGGCTTGTAGGTTTCAGCGATGTCGCGCAGTTCCTGGGGAAGGATCTCGCGACCATCGGCGGTGGTGCCGCTGGTGGCGACACGTTTCCAGTACGAAACAAGGGAACGGGGCATGGGCGTTAACTGCGCTCAATCGGTTGAATGAGCCGCCAAGATAGGGAGCCGCCAACCCCTAAACAAACGGTTCAAATGCGCGTTTCTCCTAGATTCGGCATATAGGAGAAACGCGGAATTTAACCCCGCGTTTCCAGCGTTTTCGCCGCATAGACTGCGGCCCATGTACTACTCGACCGAAGTTAAAGAAGCCGCCAAACGCTTGTTTCTGCGCCGCTGTAAGGCCAAAGAAATTCAGGCGCAGCTCAACCTGCCCAACATCCGCATCGTCTACTACTGGATCCGCCAAGGTGGGTGGGAGGACATGCTGTCGGACGAAGAACCGCTGACCGCCGTTGGCCGGCGAATCACCCTCCTCCTGGACAAAGCCAGCAGCCTGACCAAGGACGAGCTGAACGAATTGGACCGGCTGACTACCGTTCGCGAGCGGCTGTTAAAGCAGGCGGTCAAACCGGCGCCGGCACCGATCGGGGAATCTGCCAGCGAGCCCCAGGAACGTCGCCCAGGTCAACGCAGCGAGCGCTCCAGCCGTGGCGATAGCGGTGCAAAGAAGCGCGAAAAGAAAGTGAAAAACGACGTCAGCGAGCTGACCGAAGTCGACTTCCTGGATAAGTTCATCAGCAAGATGTACCGCTATCAGCAGGAGCTGTTCGCGGCCAAGCAAAACCCGCTGACGTGCCGGATCCGCAACATCCTGAAAAGCCGCCAGGTCGGCCTGACGTACTACTTCGCCGGCGAAGCGTTCATGGACGCGGTGTTAACGGGCGACAACCAAGTGTTCCTGTCGGCCAGCCGCTCGCAGTCGGAAATCTTCCGCAGCTACATCATCCAGTTTGCAAAGCAGTGGTTTGACATCGAGCTGACCGGCAACCCGATCGCGCTCAGCAATGGCGCCGAACTGCGGTTTCTTAGCACCAACAGCAGCACCGCCCAGGGCTACCACGGCCATGTGTATGTGGACGAATATTTCTGGATTCGCGACTTCGAAAAACTCAGCACCGTGGCCAGCGCCATGGGCACCCACAAGAAGTGGCGCAAAACCTACTTCTCGACGCCCAGCGCCGTGTCGCACCAGGCATACCCGTTCTGGTCCGGGGAGGAATTCCGCAACAGCAAGCGCGGCAAGAAGGCCGGCGGCACCTGGCCCACCGAGGCGGCCTACACCCAGGGCGCGCTGTGCCCCGATGGCCAATGGCGCAAGACCATTACCATCGACGACGCTATCGCCGGCGGCTGCGATCTTTTCGACCTGGAGCAACTGCAGCTGGAGTACGACGAAGACAAATTCCAGCAGCTGTTCTACTGCAAGTTCATCGACAGCAGCCAGAGCGCCTTCGGCCTCAAGGATCTGGAGCGTTGTTATTCCGATCTGTCGTTGTGGGAGGACTACAACCCAGAACTGGATCGCCCTTTCGGCAACAGCCCGGTGTGGCTTGGCTACGATCCCAGCCGTACCCGCGACGACGCCACCTGCGTGGTGGTCGCCCCGCCGCTGGAGCCCGGGGCGAAGTTTCGAATCCTGGAGAAGCACAGCTGGCGGGGGCATTCGTTCACCTACCAAGCCGCCCAGGTCAAAAAGCTTACCGAGCGTTTCAACGTCCAACACATCGGGATCGATATCACCGGCGTGGGCTATGGCGTGTTCGACCTGGTGCGCGACTTCTACGCGAAGGCAACCCCGATTCACTACAGCCTTGAGACCAAAAACACCCTGGTACTCAAGGCCCAGGACACGATCCAGGGCAGCCGCATTGAGTGGGACGCCGGCTGGACGGACATCGCCCAGGCGTTCCTAACCATCAAGCGCGGCACCACCAACAGCGGCCAGGTCACCTACAGCGCTTCGCGCACCGACGCCACCGGCCACGCCGATATCGCCTGGGCCGTCATGCACGCCCTGGCCAACGAACCCCTGAATACCAACAAGCGGCGCCGTAGCCGCTACGTCACGAGCGGAAACAATGCCCAAACCACAACGCAGAAAGCCCCAAGCCAGTCAGCAGTTACGACAGCAGCAGCCCATGCGGGCGTTCACGTTCGGGGAACCCGAACAGGTGCTGTCCGGCAACATCGGCGAGTATCTGGGGGTGTTTCTCAGCGACGACGGCGAAATCTACAAACCGCCGGTATCGCGGGCGGGCCTGGCCAAGTTGCTGCGCGCCAACGCGCACCACGGCGCCATTCCCAAGTTCAAACGCAACCTGCTGTTGCGTGAATTCATCCCTTCCGAGGGCTGCAGCACGCAGACCATGGGACGGGCGAGCCTGGATTACATGGTGTTCGGCGAGGCGTATTTCTATCGCGACACCAATGCCTTCGGCGAGGTGCTGGAGATGCAGCACCTGCCGGCGATCAACATGCGCGTGAAGGTCGACGGCGGTTTCAGAATGCTGCTGCCGGACAGCAAGTTCATGGACTTCGACCAGGACGAGATTGAACACGTCCTGGACTACGACGTGGAACAGAACATCTACGGCGTGCCCGACTACCTGGGCGGCATGCAGGCGCTGTTGCTCAACGAAGCCGCGACCCTGTTCCGCCGACGCTACTACAGCAACGGCGCGCACGCGGGCTACATCTTCTACACCAACGACCCAGACCTGACCGAGGAAGACGAAGAGAACCTGCGCGCACAGATCAGCGCCAGCAAGGGCGTGGGCAACTTCCGCTCTATGTTCGTCAACATCCCCAACGGCAAGGAAAACGCGATCCAGATCATCCCTGTGGGCGACTTCCAGGCCAAGGACGAGCTGGAGAAGGTGAAGAACATTACCCGCAATGACGTGATCGCTGCCTGGCGCATGAACCCCGCCCTGGCCGGGATCATCCCGGAGAATAACGGCGGTTTTGGCGATATTGAGAAGATCGATCGCGTGTACACCAGCAACGAGATCAGACCGATCTGTCAGCTGTTCAGTCAGTTGAATGACAGCCTTCGACACGACAGGCACATCAACTGGAAAAAGATAGATAACTCAGGGGAAAGCGTTATCTGATCGCTCAAAGATAGAGAAATATCCTGCACCACATGCGACCATAGTGGCAAATAGCTGCACCCTGGGGAGGGAATATGAGAGTTACTTGTAAATGCGGGCACAAAGGCCGGATTGCGTCGCGTGAGGTGCTATCTACCGACTTCGCGAAGCTTTATTGCCAGTGCCTTGACGCAAAGTGTGGGCACAGCTGGGTCGCAAATCTCACGTTCTCCCACACACTCAGCCCGTCTGCACAGACGTTCGACAGGCTGCTGATTGATCGTCTTCGAGACATGCCTAGGGCCCAGCAGCGGGAGCTATTCGAAAAGCTCGGATCGCAGGCAGTCGCATGATGCAAACCGCCGACAACTGCATGCCGGCGGCTCAGGAATCAATCTTCGTCGGACTGATCCGGATTGCTTATCAGCGCTTCGGTCAGTCTGCGCAATTGCTCTTGGTCGCGAAGGCTCAACTGACGATACAAACCAATCAGACGACGCTCAATGTGCGAAAGCTCATACCGCGCAGATGCTGCCATTTCAACGTAACCAACATCCGCGTTTGTGCGATCCAACATGCTTACCACTCCATAAATCCATTGCTGTCGCAATGATATGGGGGCAAGCGAGTGGCGAGGCGGGAATGGAGGGATTAACTCACCCCTTTGGCAGCATCGTCAGCAATGGCTTTAAGAAAGCGCCGGATGGCTTTTTGATCGTCCACAGGAATGCTGCGGTACTGCTGAACAATGCTGTCTTCAACCTCAGACAACGCATCAACTTTCAGCGTGGTACGAGTTCCGCTAACTATGTAAAGCACGTCAAATCCGAGCACGCTTGCAGCCATACTCAAGTAGGAGGCTGGTGCGTCACTGGCGCCGGATTCGTAGTTTCCTTGAGTTCTTTTCGAGACACCAAGTTGTTCCGCAAGTTGATCTTGCGTCAGCCCAGCCTGGGCTCGTTGTTGGCGCAACCTTGCGCCAATCTCTTCGGAGAGTGTCAATATTTTTCCATCCAGATATTTACATTGGCAGATTTTTGCCACATCCTGCGCTTGTCATCACACGAAAACGCAAGGAATTGCACTATGCCCAACTCACCCATCACCGAGCAAGCTCGCCAGCAGGCGCGTGCATCCTTGGAGAAGCGTGGCCAGACTGCCAGAAATTTTGCTGAACGGAACAACCTTAACCCCAGCACCGTTTACGCGGTGCTGAATGGCCAAAGCCAATGCCGCCGTGGGGAGGCTCATCGCGCAGCCGTATTACTCGGAATCAAAGACGGCGTGATCGAACAGTAATGGCCGGTGCACTGAGGGAACAGCAGAAGATGAAAAGTCAGGTTCTAAAAACACGACGTGAAGTCGTCAGTGCAATTATTTGCACCTTTGAAGGTGGCCGCGAACGCGCCGCCGCTCGCATCGGCCTACCTCTCAAGAAGTTTGATAACCACGCTTACGAGAACAATAACTGCCGTCCGCTGACAGACCTACAGATCTATCAGCTGGAACAAGTCACAGGCACCCAGCACCTAGCCAACTACGTAGCGGCCATGTACGGCGGCATGTTCGTGCCGGTCATCCAACCGGAAAACCTCGACAACGTTGAGATGTACGCACGGGCAGTACAGACCTCAGCAAAACAGGGCACGGTCGACCAGGTTATCGCTCAGGCTATCGAAGACGGCGTAATCACCGAAGACGAGGCCGAATTGATACTGAACGCGCACGTCTTGCACATAGCTGCACGTACTGCCGAAATTCATGCCGCCATCGATCTCTACCGCGCCAAGTCAGGTAAAGGCCAATGAACACTCAAACCAATGCTTTGGACTACCAACAGTGCGTGCAGAACGCTGCACTGGCGTTCCTTAAGCGCCACCAAGCCGAACACCTGGGCGACCTGTCGACGCTACGCAACCGAGCAGTCATTCATCTGGTGGAGAACCTCGACGTGGCCGAACCGGTAGCAACCAAACTGACCGACCTTGCCCACATTGAGTTGTTGGACCTGGCACACCGCCAACGCTCCGCGAACTCGTAACACCAACCCCAACCAATCGCCGGCCCCACCTCCCGTGGGTTTGGGTGAGCTGCGCCCGAAATTGAGGTTTAACGATGGCAAACGCCGTAATTGTCACCACACAACTGCCCCCGGCCGAGGCCGAAGCGTTGCTGGCCAACCTGCGTGAGCAGTATCGCTTGAGCCTCAACGAACACTGGTACGCCGACCAATTCCGCCTTGTAGCGGCTGGTCTGCGCCACGGCGCAATTCTCGCCCATATCCCGGTCATGGCTGCGCAAAAACGCCTCATGGCAGCCCTGTCCCACAGCCTCAAAGCAGTGAAGTAACCCCATGAAAGAAGACCTTCGTCACGACGTGCTGCAACGCCTTCAGGCCGACTTCGGGCTCAAGCACCGCACGGGCACCGACTACATGCGCGGCGGCACCTGCCCAAAGTGCAAAAAGAAAGAGCTGTATTCCCGCTTTGATACGCCATGGATGGTGATTTGTGGACGCCCCGAAAAGTGTGGCCACACCCTGCACGTTAAAGAGCTATACGACGACCTGTTCGAAGATTGGAGCAAGCGAGCACCGGCGACAGACCAGCACCCCAACGCAACGGCACGCGCCTACCTGGAGTTCGCACGGGGCTTTCGGTTTGAGCTGATCCAGGGTTGGTTCACCCAGGAAACGTTCTACTCCGCTGAACACAACGCCGGCAGCGCAACGGTGCGCTTCGCCTTGGAAAAAGGCGGTTGGTGGGAACGTCTGATCGATCAGCCACACCGCTTCGGCAAGATGAAAGCCCGCTTCAAGTCCAAGGATAGCTATCGCGGCGTCTGGTGGTGCCCGCCCTGTGTCGACCTTCTTGAAGCCAAGGAAATCTGGATTGTTGAAGGCATCTTCGACGCCATCGCCCTGGTGCACAACGACATCGCAGCGGTGTCGGCCATGTCTTCAAATGCATTTCCTGGGGACTCGCTCAAGGCACTGGTTAAGACCCGAGAGGGCGGGAAGTTGCCCAAGCTGGTTTGGGCGCTCGATAACGAGCCCAGCGCCAACGCCTACACCCGACGTTGGGTGCGCGAAGCCCGCGCCCTGGGCTTTGTCTGTGAGTCTGCGCAGATCCCGCAACGCGACGGCCGCAAAGCGGACTGGAACGACCTTCACCAGCGTTGGAGCTTCATTCAGGACGACACTAAACGCGCTGACCAAATCGCCACCGACCTCAAACAAGCTCGCCATCAGGGCGCCCTACTACTGGCTGAGAGCGCGGCGGAAAAAGCCTTGCTCATCTATGACTGGAACAAGCGCGGGGAATTTCACCTGGGCTTTGCCAACCGTCTGTACTGGTTCAAGTTGGACATGGAGAAATTCAACCGGGCCATGTCCGACATCGAGGACAGCGAGAATCACGACGACCAGTTGCTCAACCAGGCACAACAGCGCGAAAAGGCGCTACAGCAATCCGGTAGTGTTGTGGAGATTGCCAACTGCTACCCGCAAGCCCTTTATTTCCAGCGCAACGAAGTAACGGACGAGTCCTGGTACTACCTGCGCGTGGACTTCCCGCACGACTCCGAAAGCGTGAAAAACACTTTCACCAGCGGCCAGCTGTCGGCCGCGAGCGAATTCAAAAAGCGACTGCTCGGCATGGCGGCAGGTGCGATGTTTACCGGCAGTGGCCAGCAGCTCGATAAGCTCATGAAGGACCAACTGTTCGGCATCAAAACTGTGTCGACCATCGACTACGTGGGCTACAGCAAGGAATACGCCTGCTACGTCTACGGTGACATCGCGATCAAGGACGGCACCACCTACAAGGTCAACAGCGAAGACTATTTCGAGTTCGGCAAGCTGCGCCTGAAAACCCTGCAGAAAGGCGTCCCCATCAAGCTGCAGCGCGAAGCAAAGGGCTTTGATGAAAAGTGGGTGCAGCTGCTGTGGACCTGTTTCGGCGCCCAGGGCTTCGTCGCGCTGGTGTTCTTCTTCGGCTCGCTGTTCTGCGAACAGATCCGCGCCCGTTACCAGTCCTTCCCGTTTCTGGAGGCCACCGGTGAGGCCGGCGCCGGTAAAACCACCCTGCTGAATCTGCTCTGGAAGTTACTCGGCCGCGAAGGCTATGAGGGCTTCGACCCCATGAAATCGACCAAGGCCGGACGCTCGCGCCTGATGGGCCAGGTCTCTGGCATGCCGGTTGTGTTCCTGGAAGCAGATCGCCACAGCGATGATCGAGCGCACGCTAAAACCTTTGAGTGGGACGAGCTGAAAGACTTCTTCGGCGGGGGCACCCTGGCTACCAAGGGCGTCAAGACGGCCGGTAACGAGACATACGAGCCACCATTCCGGGGAACGATCGCAATCAGCCAGAACGCGGCTGTGGTCGCTCACGAAGCGATCATGACGCGCATTGTGAAACTGCACTTTGTGCGCCCAACAGTCACCCCGCAGAGCCGTGCGGCAGCTGATCAATTGAACGCCCTGGATGGGGGAACCCTCAGCCACTTCCTGTTGCGGGCGGTGGGCAAAGAGTCCGCGGTGCTTGAGTTGTTCGCCCAGCGTATGCCCGAACACGAAGCGAAGCTGCGCCGCCTGCATACCCATTGCTTTGCTTGCGGTACCGCCTACGCCACCGACCAGGGCAACTGCAGCAGCTGCGGCTATGACTTGCGCGGTTACCTCCGTGTCGAGCGCATCAGCAAGAACCACGCGCAACTGCTCTCGCTGTTGGATTGCCTGCGCCTGGTGCTGAAATTGAGCGATCCCCAGGTCGCTGCCACCCAGCGTCAGATCGTGCGGATGGCTATTGAGCGCCAGGCCTCGATCAGCTCCGACCATTCCGCCGTGGCCGAGTTTTGGGAGGTCTACGACTACCTCGAATCCTTGAGCGAAGACCCGGTGGTCGACCACAGCAGCGACCCCGCTGTGATCGCTATCAACCTTAACGAATTCTGCGAGCGCGCCGCCGAACACAAACAGAAGTTGGCCGACGTGGCCACGTTGCGCGATCTGCTCAAAGAGTCCCGTTCCCGCAAGTTTCTGGACAGCAACAAGGCGGTGCACAGCGCTGTACGTGTTGCCTTCAACACCCGAAACCCATGTTCACAACCCCGGCCGACCACAGTTAAGTGCTGGACATTCAAGGCGTAAAGGAGAGCAAGACCGATGCAAATCCAAGTGTTTATGGGCAGTGCCGGCGACGGCAAAAACAGCAAGCTCCAGTCAGTTCAGGACCGTCTGGACTTCACGGGAGAAAGCGCGCCGATCATCCAGGCCGAGGCTTATGGGGAGGATGGCTTACTGGAGATTTTGGAAGTGCGCGCAGCCGGTGGCCAACGCGAAATCCTGGTGGACGACTGCAGCCGGCAACAGATTTTGAAGGTGCTGGAATGGCAATCATGCAGTGAACATGAGCCGAAGTTTGATGGCCTGGTGATCCACCTGGCCCGCAAGGACTGACCTTTAAAAACAGTGCCGAGGAGTTGCAGCTCCTCGACACCCGACCGCAACAGAGGGCTATACCATGCAAGCACAGAACCTAAGCAGCAGCGCCGCGAAGGCTACCACACCGGCGCGGCACCTGGTGGCCACCGCGATTATCGGCGCGGCCGTCATTGGCTACCTGGTACACAAAACCCCTGAATCACGGACCCGCCTCGAAAGCCTCAGTCAGATGGCCAGCACCCTGGGCGAACTAAGCGAAACGGATGCGGCTGTCGTCGCCCAACTGCTCGCCAACACCGCATACCGGGGGACTGCGCGCCATGCCTAAGCAATCCCATGCAAGTCGCGCACGACGCTTTCCCTGGAACATCGACTACACCAGCGTTTGCGACGTATGCGGTCGGTGGCGCGCCCAGGGCAACCACCAGCAATGCAGCCGGCAACGCCAACGGCTGAATGCCCATCTACGCAACCCCAAGCCCAAGCCATAAGCCGCGTCCACCAGAAGATGCGCTTCCAGATACTTGGCCCGGAAACGGGCCTTTTTGTTTCCGATCGTCAGACTGTCGCTATACGAGTACAGCGTTAGGGGTTTACATGAGTGGGGTCGAAGCTCGCGGTAATTCCGTGAGAATCTATTTTCAATACAACGGCGAAAAATGCCGTGAATCGATACCAGGGGGTAACAAACCGGCCACGGTAGGTCAGGCAAAGCGCTTACTCGCCATCATAGAATACGAGATCGACTCCGGTACCTTTGATTACGCACGCCATTTCCCCAACTCGGCCAAGCTGGTGGAAAACACCTTCGGTCACTACCTGGACCTGTGGCTGCGGATTAAGGCCAACAGTGTGGCCGCATCAAGTTATCGCGGATACGCCAACAAGGCCGAAGTGCATGTGCGGCCACGCTGGGGCAAAGTGCAGATCAACGCGATCGATCACCTGGACCTGCAGGAGTGGATTCAGGGCACGCTGTCCAAAACTCTCAAGAACAAGACCATCCGCGACATTATCAGCAACGTGCGCCAGGTGTTCCGGCTCTATCGCACGCGGATGAAAGTCGCCCACGACCCTACCGAAGGCTTGATGGTTCGCCTGCCCGATCCCGAAGCACCGGATCCGTTCACCCGGGCAGAAATCAAACAGATCCTGGAAACCCCGACCACCCGCACCTATGAACTGTTGATGGTGCAATTCATGCTGTGGGCCGGGCCCCGGGTTTCTGAAACCATCGCCTTGGCGTGGGAAGACGTCGACCTGGAACAGGGGACGGTGACCTTTCGCCGATCGAAGGTGCGCGGTGCTTACCGCGTCACCAAAACCCGACGCTCAATGCGCAAGGTTCGCCTGCTGGCTCCCGCCTGGGACGCACTGCGCAAGATTGATGCGCTGACGCGAACGCGAAAGGCGGAAACTGTGGAGATCGTTGAACGGGACAACAAGACCGTACGCAAGCACACCCTGCACTTCGTGTTCTTGAACACCAAAAGCGGCCTGCCGCATGCCAACGATTTTGTGGTGCGCGACCGGTTTTTTAAGGCGCATTTGCTTGCGGCCGGGGTCCGTTACCGTGGGCCTGGCCAGTGCCGGCATACCTACGCCAGCCAGTTGCTGACCACAGGCATTGCTTCAATCGATTGGATCGCCGAACAAATGGGACACACCAACGGCAATATGATCCGTCAGCACTATGGGACCTGGATCAACGAGGACGGGCCTGATGTGATAGGAATGTTGCAGCTAGCCTTGAGATTCTGAGTAGAGGATATACAAGACGGATGTGATTGCGACGTGAAATTCATATCGCCACGGCGGGTTGGAAAAACTAGGATTCTACTTTCAGAAATCAGCTGCATTGTCCACCGCAAACAAACACTCGTATCTAACTAGAAATTTTAAGGACGCCCATTCGTATGGTATGGGCAAGCGCCGGATCTTGGTTTACTCTGCCGAAAAATTCATGGCAATCTTGACTGGTTGCCTAGAAGCTGTACCACATATCTAACCAATTACCAAATCTACCCAATGCACATAACCTCAGAGAAAGTCATGACTGAAAGAACGATCTATAGAGCTTTAACGGATATCGAGGGAGTTAATGAGTTTGAAGAGCGTAACTCTTACGAACAAGACGGAGAGATATACCATCAAAACTTTACATTTAAATTTTCTTCAATGAGATTTATGGGCACACAAATCTCCAGCCCACTATTCACATTAAACAAATTCAACCTCCCATTCAGGTACACGTTAAAAAAGGCAACCACAAGAGCAGCGATTCTAGACGCTATCAACGATTACAACACATCACGCCCGATCATGAAGCTCACACTTCTAGCAATCAAAGGGAAAAACGTCGAAGTTTTATTTAGTTCAGACTTCATATGTGAAGACTCTCAAATCAAAAGCGCACTACTTATACCAGTAGTAAATATCATGGCACCCAGCCCAAGCGACTTCATTGATTTCTTAAATGAAAAGAAGATAACTATTAGCGATAAGTGAGCCTGACAAATGAGCATTATCAGTATCATTTACGCTCTACTCTCCTCAGTAATCTCTTATTTCGTTTTTAGTTACTTTAAGGACCTTTCAAAAACACAAGAATGGGCACTCAACATAGGTGTTCCGTGCATAATCGCCGCAACATTGATACTTAACCATTTAAAAGACAAAATCTCGGAAAAGGATCCATCGAGTAAGCTTCACAAGCTCACAACAGAACTTGAGAGCCTGAAAAAAAGTCACGAAAAGGAGATTCTTGAGCTTAAAGACAAGATCAAAATTCTAGATCAAAATATCAGCCTGAAAGACACGATGATTCTTGGGATAAAAAATGGCATTACTGTCAACATGGCAGTTCATGGGCAAGGCCAAGAATTTTTCGACTACATAAAAAACTTTGTAGTTGAAATCAGCGCTGACCTGGAAATAAACACTCTAACACCAAAATCAACGCCTCAATCAATGAAGTGGATAGCTATGGCGAGCACTAAACCCTCAAAGCAAAGCCCCCTGCCATAGATTAAAAACCAGACTAGTTAAGCTATTTAGTTGAAAGCCAATGCTTTTTTTTGCGAAAGCTTGAGGCTTTCAACCTACCCCCCCCGCAAAATCTAGATATCAACTAGCCAACTTTAATCTCAAACAAACTCGGTAGCGCCGCGTTGTAAGCAATGCGGTAAATAACGTTTAATTACATCGTTAATCCTGGAGAGCTTCTTCATGGAACTGAGGTTACTAGCCACAGGAACGGCATACCGATACAAGGCGATTGGGCAAGCAATGAAACGAATCGAATTTGACCACTGCGCACGGTCCCAAACGCATCGCCGCATCCCCCACGAGCCGGGGCAACGTCTCATCAGCAACGATGCAGCGTCTTAGCCACATTCTAGCCGTCCTTGCTAATTATCAGCAGGCCTCATCCTAGCGCACCAAAATAGAGCGCCAGTCCCATGGTGGTCCCATGAGTCCATTTTTCAGACGCCAAAAATCACAAATCCCCGACTTTCTCTAAGAAAATCAAGGATTTGTGTTTTTTCAATTTGGCGGTGAAGGAGAGATTCGAACTCTCGATACAATTTCTTGTATACACACTTTCCAGGCGTGCTCCTTAAGCCACTCGGACACTTCACCGTATCTCGTCAAACTGATTCAGTCTGTCGAGGCGCGCTAATGTAGTCGAAAGCTTTTCCGATGGCAAAGGTTTTTTTCAGAATTTTCATGCGCTTAGGCGGTTATGCCGTTCCAGACCTCTGCGGCGTCATGCACACCAAGGCAATTCTGCCATTCTCGGGCACTCGCGGCGCTTGTCTATAGTAGCTGCTGCGCCTTGCCGAAGGCCGCCTGCGGGCGGGCGTGGGGGAAAAGTCTGACTGGGTAGTCAGTCACGGCGCTTTACCGGGGCGGGCGCGGTGGGTAACGTCTGCCGTCTGTCCTTCTATTACAAGCATTACAAGGAATCGCGTCATGAGTGAGTTGATTGCCTACCACCTCGAAGACGGTATCGCGACCCTGACCCTGAGCAACGGCAAGGTGAATGCCATTTCGCCGGCAGTGGTCAGTGCGTTTAATGAAGCGCTGGATCAGGCCGAGAAAGATCGGGCGGTGGTGATCATCACGGGCACGCCGGGGATTTTGTCCGGTGGCTATGATTTGAAGGTGATGACCGCCGGCCCTAAAGAAGCGGTGAGCCTGGTGACGTCGGGTTCGACCCTGGCCCGTCGCCTGTTGTCGCACCCGTTCCCGGTGATCGTGGCGTGCCCCGGGCACGCGGTGGCCAAGGGCGCGTTCCTGTTGCTGTCGGCAGATTACCGGATCGGTGTGGACGGGCCTTTCAGCATTGGCCTGAATGAAGTGATGATCGGCATGACCATGCACCACGCCGGGATCGAACTGGCGCGGGATCGTCTGCGTAAGTCGGCCTTCCACCGTTCGGTGATCAATGCCGAGATGTTTAACCCGCAGGACGCATTGAGCGCCGGGTTCCTGGATAAGGTGGTCGCGCCGGAAGAATTGCAGGCAGCCGCGCTGGAAGCCGCTCGCCAACTGAAGAAGATCAATATGAATGCCCACAAGCACACCAAGCTGAAGGTGCGTAAGGCGCTGCTGGAAGCCCTGGATGACGCGATCATTCAGGACCAGGGCCACTTGGGTTAATCAAACCTACGCCTGCTGAATCGAAGCCCGACCTTGAGTCGGGCTTTTTCTTACAAAGAATTCCGGATTGCCTACAACCGCTCTAGGCGGTGTCTGTCACGGCGCGTTGAAACATGCGCTTAAACATCGCCTATCTTCCGACTCTATAGGGGCAATTGCCGAATACAGTGCACATCCGTACACTGCGCCACCTTTTGTCCCGATGGGCTGTGTCGATGCTTTTTTTGTTACGCATGTTGTTGATGGGGCTGCACTTTATGATTGCGGGTGTACTGGGCGTGCTGCTCGGGATCTGTCGGCCGTTCAATCCCGACAACAGCCGTTACTGCGCACGCCTGTATGCCGTGCCGGCGATGTGGCTGTTGCGCCTGCGGGTGAAGGCTGAGGTCGACTCGCTGCGCAACAAGCCCAGCAGTTGCGTGATCATCGCCAACCATCAATCCAACTACGACCTCTTTGTGTTCGGCACCGTGGTGCCCTATCGCACGGTGTGTATCGGCAAGAAGAGCCTGAAGTGGGTGCCGTTGTTTGGGCAACTGTTCTGGCTGGCGGGCAATGTGTTGATTGACCGGGGCAACGCCCACAAGGCGCGGCGCTCGATGCTGACCACCACCCACACCTTGCAGCATGCAGACACCTCGATCTGGGTGTTCCCGGAAGGCACGCGCAATTTCGGCGAAACCCTGCTGCCGTTCAAGAAAGGCGCGTTCCAGATGGCGATCGCCGCGGGCGTGCCGATTGTGCAGGTGTGTGTCAGCACCTATGTGAAGCAGATGAAGCTCAGCCGCTGGAACAGTGGCGATATTCTGATTCGCTCGCTGCCGCCAATTTCTACGAAGGGGCTGACGATGGATGACATGCCACTGCTAATGCAGACCTGCCGCGAGCAAATGCGCGATTGCATCGAAGCGATGGATCGCGAGTTGCAAACCGCGCCCGCAATCGCTGGTGAACCCCGCCGAATTTGCTGACTCTGATTGGGCAGGGCAGGCTAAGCTGCCTGACACTTGTCATCTGCCATTCAAGAAGAAGCGATCAGCACTATGGGTAGAGTTGTTGCGGCCGCCGTCTATAGCGCCGGAAAGAAAGTCACCGATATCACCCTCGACGAAGGCGCCGCCTGGGCCGCCAAGCCCGACCACTTTGTGTGGATCGGCCTGGAAGAGCCCAGCGCCCTGGAGCTGGCCAACCTGCAACGCCAGTTCAACCTGCACGAACTGGCCATCGAAGACGCCCTGGAAAAACACAGCCGTCCCAAGCTTGAAACCTTCGGCGACGCGCTGTTTATCGTGACCTATTCGCCGGTGCGCGATAACGGCAAGCTGGAGTTTATCGAAACCCATATCTTTGCCGGCAGCGGCTACATCATCACCGCCCGCAACGGCCACTCGGCGTCCTACGGCTACGTACGCCAGCGGTGTGAGGCGCGGCCTCTGTTACTGGAGCATGGGGAAGATTTCGTACTCTATGCGCTGCTGGACTTTGTTACCGAGAACTACCAGCCAGTGAGCGAGGCGATTCATGCCGAGGTCGATGAGCTGGAGCGCAACGTGTTGTGCAACTCCCTGAGTGAAGCGGATATCCAGAAGCTCCACGGCCTGCGCCGCGATGTGCTGCGGCTGAAGCGCTACGTGGCGCCGATGGTGGAGATCAGTCAGGAGTTGCAGAAACTGAGCTTCCCGTTTATCGACAAGAACATGCGTCCGTACTTTCGCGATGTGCAGATTCACGTCACCCGGCAGATGGAAGACCTGACCACCCTGCGGGATATCGCCAGCCAGACCATCGAGATTGGGGTGTTGCTGGAAGCGTCGCGCCAGAGTGTGGTGCAACGCAAGTTTGCCGCATGGGCAGCGATTCTGGCGTTCCCGACGGCGGTGGCCGGGATCTACGGGATGAACTTCCAGAACATGCCGGAGCTGCAATGGCACTACGGCTATTTTGCGGTGCTGGGGTTTATTGCGGTGGGGTGTACGAGTTTGTGGGCGAGTTTCAAGCGTTCAGGCTGGCTGTAACAAACCCGGCTCAATTTGCTGAAGATCAACAGTGTGGGAGCTGGCTTGCCTGCGATGCAGGCACCTCGGTTTGTCAGTGACACCAAGGTGATGCTATCGCAGGCAAGCCAGCTCCCACATTAATCCGCTTTGCCTTGAAGACCGTGCTTCTTGCCCTGGACGGTTTCAGGCAGCGCCTGTTTCGGGTTTGTGCGCCACAAACCGCATCATCCATTCCGCCACGGTCACGCCGTGGTGGTCTCTTTCCAGACTGGCCACACCATTGGTGTAGACCTTCTCCCCCAGGGTTGTCTGAAGAATCTCCAGCAGCTCGCGGGAATAGTCGTGGATAAATTCCGGGTGGCCCTGGAAGCACAGCACCTGGTCTTCGATGTGATACGCCGCATACGGGCAAAATTCGCTGGAAGCGATCACTGTGGCGTTTTCCGGCAAGGTGGTGACCTGGTCCTGGTGGCTGATCAACAGCGTTAATTCTTCCACCACCGGGCTCATCCACGGTGCCTTGGCGTTCAGTTTGTAGTCATGGATGCCCATGCCCCAGCCCTTGGTCGCCCGCTCGGTCTTGCCGCCCAACAGCAGCGCCAGCAACTGGTGGCCGAAGCAGATGCCGATCAGTTTGTCGCCGCGGGCATGGCGGTCCAGCAGGTAGGTCTTGAGGGTCTGGATCCAGGGATCGGTGCCAAAGGAGTCGGCCTTGCTGCCCGTCACGAGGTACGCGTCGAACACTTCGTCATCCGCCGGGTATTCACCCTGCACCACGTTATAGATGACGAATTCGGCAGCAATCGGCTGTTTGGAAAACAGGCGCTTGAACATCTGCCCGTACCCTTGGTACTGATCGATCAGTCCAGGACGCAGGATATCGGTTTCCAGGATGCACACGCGTAACGACATAAAAAATACCTGACACGGCGATGGGAATAATGAACACCCCAGAGCCTGCCTTGAAATACCCTTCCAAGGCAAGCCCCATCACCATGCTCAATGTGGGAGCGGCGGTGCGACGATTCGACTTGCTCGCGAATGCGGTGGATCAGTTAACGAGTGTGGTGACTGACACACCGCTTTCGCGAGCAAGCCCGCTCCCACATTTTGATCACCGAAACGCTTCACCCTGTGCGGCTTTCTCCAACAGCAGCGCTGGTGGCGTGAAGCGCTCACCGTATTGCTCGGCCAGGTAACGGGCGCGGGCGATGAAGTCGTTCAGGCCGTACTGGTTGATGAATTGCAGCGCCCCGCCACTCCAGGCGGCAAAACCGATACCGAAGATCGAGCCGACGTTGGCATCGGCCGTCGACATCAACACGCCCTCTTCCACACAGCGCACGGTTTCAATGGCCTGGATGAACAGCAAGCGGTCACGCACGTCCTGGGCCGAGATCCGTTGCTCAGGCTTTTCAAAGCGGTTTTTCAGCTCAGGCCACAGGTGTTTCTGCCCGCCCGCCGGGTAATCGTAGAAGCCACCCCCCGCGGCCTTGCCCGGGCGTTTGTATTCGTTGAGCAACAGGTCGATTAAGGCAAATGCCGGGTGCTGGGGTAACGGCTTGCCCTCGGCCTGTAGGTCCTTGGCCGTCTGCTGGCGGATATGGCTCATCAGGCTGAGGGAAACTTCGTCAGAGACCGCCAACGGTCCCACAGGCATGCCGGCCTTGCGTGCCTCGGTCTCGATCATCGGCGCCGCCACGCCTTCGCCGAGCATGGCGATGCCTTCGTTGGTGAAGGTGCCGAACACCCGTGAGGTGAAGAAGCCGCGACTGTCGTTGACCACAATCGGGGTTTTCTTGATTTGCAGGACGAAATCGAAACCTCGGGCCAGGGTTTCGTCGCTGGTTTGGGTACCTTTGATGATTTCCACCAAGGGCATTTTGTCCACCGGGCTGAAAAAGTGCAGTCCGATAAACTTGCCCTGGTCGGGCACCGCCGTGGCCAGGCCGCTGATGGGCAAGGTGGAGGTGTTGGAGGCGATGACTGCGTCGGCCCCCACCACGCTCTGCGCAGCGGCGGAGACCTTGGCCTTGAGTTCCCGGTCTTCGAAGACGGCTTCGATGATCAGGTCGCAGCCGGCGAGGTCGGCATCGGATTCGGTAGGAATAATCCGCGCGAGGATGGTTTCCCGCTGCTCAGTGGTCAATTGCCCACGGCCGACCTTCTTGTCGAGCAACGTTGCCGAGTGGGCCTTGCCCTTCTCCGCCGCCGCCAGGTTGACGTCCTTCAGCACCACCTCAACGCCCGCCGAGGCGCTGACATAAGCAATGCCCGCGCCCATCATCCCGGCGCCAAGCACGCCGACCTTGCGTGTCACATACGGCGCAAAACCCTGGGGTCGCGAGCTGCCGGCATTGATTTCATTAAGTTGGAACCAGAAGGTACCCATCATGTTTTTTGCCACTTGCCCGGTAACCAGCTCGGTGAAGTAGCGGGTCTCGATCAGGTGGGCGGTGTCGAAATCCACTTGGGCACCTTCCACGGCGGCGCAGAGGATTTTCTCCGGGGCCGGGAAGCAGCCGTTGGTTTTGGCGCGCAGGATCGATGGCGCAATGGCGAGCATTTGCGCGACTTTCGGGTTGGACGGCGTGCCGCCAGGGATCTGATAACCCTTGATGTCCCAACGCTGTTTCGCCTCGGGGTTGGCCAGAATCCACGCCCGGGACTTGGCCAGCAGCTCGTCACGATCTGCCGCCAGCTCGTCAATCAACCCGGCTTGCAGCGCCTGTTGCGGCGTAATCTTTTTGCCTTCCAGCAAGTAGGGCAAGGCCTTTTCCAGGCCCAGCATCCGCACCATGCGCACCACGCCGCCGCCACCCGGCAGCAGGCCAAGGGTGACTTCCGGCAAGCCAATCTGTACCGACTTGTGGTCCAGCGCCACGCGGTGCTGGCACGCCAGGCAAATCTCCCAACCACCGCCCAGTGCCGCGCCGTTGATGGCGGCCACCACCGGTTTGCCGAGGGTTTCCAGGGTGCGCAGTTGCGCCTTCAGCACCAGCACGCTGTCGTAGAAGTCCTTGGCGTGGGGCTGGTCGACCTTGATCAGTTCATTGAGGTCACCGCCGGCAAAAAAGGTCTTTTTCGCCGAGGTGATGATCACGCCCGCAATCGAATCCTTCTCGGCCTCCAGGCGGGCAACGGTGGCCGCCATGGCCTCGCGGTACACCCCGTTCATGGTGTTGGCGCTCTGGCCGGGCATGTCGATGGTCAGCACCACGATCTGGTCCTGGCCTTTTTCGTAACGAATGGCATCGGTCATGACTGATTCCTTAGGCTCAGAGGCGTTCGATGAGGGTGGCGATACCCATGCCGCCGCCGACACACAGGGTGGCCAGGCCATACCGCTGCTGGCGCACCTCCAGTTCGTCGAGCAAGGTGCCGAGAATCGCGCAGCCGGTGGCGCCCAGCGGATGGCCCATGGCGATGGAGCCGCCGTTGACGTTGACCCGGGCGGCGTCGATGCCCATGTCCTTGATGAATTTGAGCACCACCGACGCAAACGCCTCGTTAACCTCGAACAGGTCGATGTCTTCTACCCGCAGGCCAGCCTTGGCCAAGGCCTTGCGGGTAGCCGGTGCGGGGCCAGTCAGCATGATGGTGGGGTCAGTGCTGGTGACCGCCGTGGCGACGATGCGCGCCCGGGGTTGCAGGCCGAGTTCGCGGCCACGGGCGGAAGAGCCGATCAGCATCAACGCCGCGCCGTCGACGATCCCGGAACTGTTGCCCGGTGTGTGCACGTGGTTAATACGCTCGACGTGGCTGTAGACGCGCAAGGCGGTGGCATCGAAGCCCATCTGGCCCATCATTTCAAAGCTGGGCTTGAGCTTGCCCAGGCCTTCGAGGGTAGAGTCGGCCCGGATGAACTCGTCCTGATCCAGCAGCACGATGCCGTTCTGGTCCTGCACGGCGATCAGCGACTTGCTGAAGGAACCGTCTGATCTGGCCCGCGCGGCTTTCTGCTGTGAGTGCAAGGCAAAGGCATCGACATCCTGGCGGGTGAAGCCTTCCAGCGTGGCAATCAGGTCGGCGCCGATGCCCTGTGGGGTGAAGTGGCTGTGCATATTGGTTTGCGGGTCGAGTACCCAGGCGCCGCCGTCGCTACCCATGGGCACGCGGGACATGGACTCGACGCCGCCGACCACCACCAGGTCTTCAAAGCCGGAGCGCACTTTCATCGCGCCGAGGTTCACGGCCTCCAGGCCCGACGCGCAAAACCGGTTGATCTGCACACCGGCGACGCTGATATCCCAGTCCGCCACCAATGCGGCGGTCTTGGCGATGTCGGCACCTTGGTCGCCAATCGGTGTGACACAGCCGAGGACGATGTCATCCACTTGCCGGGTATCGAGGTCAGTGCGCTGTTGCAGCGCAGTCAACAACCCGGCCACCAGGTTCACCGGCTTGACGCTGTGCAAGGCGCCATCCGGCTTGCCTTTGCCACGGGGCGTGCGTATCGCATCAAAGATCAAAGCTTGGGTCATGACGTCCTCGAATTACTGGGCAACGGATCGTGCCCTTACCTTAGGCGCCGGGGCGGCGGATTCAATGACCGAACCGCTCATTGACCTTGACGCACACGCTCAGACGAACGGTAGGAGGCTACGGGATTCGGCTGATTAATCGTTTTAGCTGTCTAGCCCTAGGGCTGGCGTCTGGCTGGCAATTGGCCTCATGCCTTTTTAATAAGTTTTCTCCAGGTAATGAGATGAAATGGATCTAAGTCAAGCAGAACCAGGGCTCTAAGGTTGAATCTGTAGGAGAAGTAAATGGTTGCCGCCGGGTTTTGCTGGGGCACCTGTAAGAACTGTAAGAAAAGAGTCATGTAGCACCGTCATAGTTGAATCGACCGGCACGCATTTGACGCTCAGGAATAACAACAAAAGGCAGTCAGCCATGTTCAAGCATTCGAAAGTTCGTCAGGCGGGACTTATTCTTTTCGCCACCACACTGATTCTGATCTTGCCCAACCTCACCAAGGTCATTGGGTGACCTCTCACACCCCACATTCTGCGCAGACACAGCGCCAGGATCGAAGCCTTTGGCAGCACCTTTCGGGATATTGCGCATAGCGATCCCGTCAGGGGCTGCCGTTTTGCGTGCCGGTTTCAGCTAGTTTTGCGGTATCGTGAACCCGCATCGCCACTCAAACACGGGCCCTTCCTTGAAACAGATCATCGTCCTCCTGAGCCTGCTGCTCGCCTTGCCGGCGTCTGCCGCACAGCTGACCATCGAGTTGGATCACACCCGTAAAACCTGGGAAACCGCCGAGCTGCTCAAGCGCCCGGATGCACAGACGGTGCAGATCGTTGATGACGTTTCCTACAAGCGCAACATGACGTATCGCGCGGTACCGTTGGCAGCGCTGTTGCCGGGCATCACGCCGGAAAATCATCTGCAGGCGGTGGCGCTTGACGGCTTTGCCGCGGAACTGACGGCGGCGCCGCTGTTGTCAAAACGCGGCGCGCAGGCCTGGTTGGCGGTGGAAGACCCGGCGCATCCGTGGCCGCCACTGGCAGACGGCAAGCCCAGTGCCGGGCCGTTTTATCTGGTGTGGACGGACCCGCAGGCCGGGCCTATCAGCCCTGAGCAATGGCCGTTTCAGATCTCCGGCATCAAACAGATGAAGACGGTGGCGGAGCGCTTTCCGGCGTTGTTACCGGACCCGAAACTGGCGGCGGACGATCCAGTGAATCAAGGCTTCGCGCTGTTCCAGAAGAACTGCCTTGCGTGTCATCGCCTCAACGGTGCTGGCGATGCGCAGGTGGGGCCGGACTTGAATATTCCCTACAACCCCACTGAATATTTCGCCGGGGATTTCCTCAAGCGCTACATCCGTGATCCGCAAAGCATGCGGCATTGGCCACAGGCGAAGATGCCGGCATTTGCGGCCAGCGTGCTGCCGGATGCGGACCTGGATCTGCTGGTGGGGTACTTGAAGCATATGGCAGGCAGAAAGCAGCCTTAAGGCTCGGGTAAACCTGTGGCGAGGGAGCTTGCTCCCTCGCCACAAAAAGCGTTCCTGCCACAGAGAGCTTTCCTGCTACA
This sequence comes from Pseudomonas sp. MWU16-30323, assembly GCF_020515595.1. NCBI lineage: Bacteria > Pseudomonadati > Pseudomonadota > Gammaproteobacteria > Pseudomonadales > Pseudomonadaceae > Pseudomonas > Pseudomonas sp. MWU16-30323. The sequence goes on along the minus strand of NZ_JAIWYM010000013.1, from coordinate 64,099 downwards.
CACAGCTGCCTCTCTCCCGGAATCCTACTGCTGCTGCACCGAAATCACCGGTGTCGGCGCCACAAATACCTTGGCATGCATCTGCTCATGCCCTCCCCCACGGCGCATGCCCCGCACCGGGCAGGCGTCCAGGTAATCCAGGCCCACCGCCAGCTTCAGATGCCGTTCCGGCCGGGCCAGTTGGTTGGTCACATCAAAGCTGTACCAGGCGTCATCCAGCCAGGCTTCGGCCCAGGCGTGGCTGGCCAGGTGCTCGCAGTCTTCGCTGTACAAATACCCCGACACATACCGCGCCGGAATCCCCAGGCTACGGGCACAGGCGAGGAAGGCGTGGGTGTGGTCCTGGCACACCCCGGCACGCCCGGCAAACGCCTTGGCCGCACAAGTGTCGACCTCGGTAGAGCCGGGTGAGTAGGTCATGTACTGGTTCAGCGCATGCATCAGATCAATCAACGCACTGCGGTCGCGGCGCTGGTGGCAATGCTTTTCGGCAAAGCTGCGCAGGGCATCGTCCGGCTCGGTCAAACGGGTGCAGCGCAGGAACGGAAATGCCGACTGGCTTTCATGTTCCGCCTCGCGCAATTCATCGATATCCACCTGGCCACGGGCGCCGATGATGATGGCTTCGTGGGGCTCATCCAGGGTCAGCACGTGCAGGATGTTGCCGAAGGGGTCCAGTTGCGCCCGCACCGGCCGTGGCAAGTCCAACTGCCAACTGAGGACGTGCTGGCGCTCGCTGTCGTGGGGCGTAAGACGCAGGTACTGGATGCTGGCACGCACTTGGTCTTCGTAGTGGTAGGTGGTTTCGTGGCTGATGGAAAGTCTCATGCCGCCTCCAGGTAGGAACTGTAAATAGCATCGCCCAGCTCGCGCACGAGCGGGATGAAGTCGGTCAGCCAAGCGTGCAGGCCTTCCTCGAGAATTTCGTCGATGGCGGTATAACGCAGCCGTGCGTCCATCTCGGCTGCCAGGCGCTGGGCCGGGCGACCGTTGATGCCGGGCAGGCTGCCAAGGATCTGATCAATCTCCTCACTGCACGCCCGCAGCGAACGCGGGACGTCGGCGCGCAGCAGCAACAGCTCGGCGACTTGCCGAGCGCCCGGGGCGTCACGGTAGATCTCGGTGTAGGCCTCGAACGACGACAAGGCGCGCAGCAACGCACTCCACTGATAGTAGGCGTGGGCGGTGCCATCGGTGACCGCTTCGGCCTGGTCACCGGCCATTTCATAGCGGGCATCCAGCAGGCGCAGGGTGTTGTCGGCGCGTTCGATAAAGGTACCGAGGCGGATAAAACGGAAGGCGTCGTTACGCATGATGGTGCCGTAGGTGGCGCCACGGAACAGGTGGGAGCGTTCCTTGACCCACTCGCAGAACCGGCTCATGCCATAACGGCTCAGGCCCTGCTGGGCGATGTCGCGAATTTCCAGCCAGGTGGCGTTGATGTTTTCCCACATGTCGGCGGTGATTCGCCCACGTACGGCGTGGGCACTGGCCCGGGCCGCACCGAGGCAGCTGTAGATGCTGGCGGGGTTGGCCGCCTCCAGGGCGAAGAAGTGCAGCAGGCGCTCGGCGTGCAGCTCACCGTGACGCTCGCGGTAATCGTCGAGGGTGCCGGTGATCAACAGCGGCATCGCCAGTTCATGCAGGCCATCGCCACGCCCGTCCTGGGGCATCAGCGACAGCGAATAACTGACATCGAGCATCCGCGCGAGGTTTTCCGCACGCTCCAGATAGCGCGACATCCAATACAAATCCGAGGCAGTTCTACTCAACATATTTCAATCCTCAACCACCCAGGTGTCTTTGGTGCCGCCGCCCTGGGACGAGTTGACCACCAGCGAACCCTCCCGCAGCGCCACGCGGGTCAGGCCACCGGGCACCACACGGGTTTCCTTGCCTTGCAGCACGAACGGGCGCAGGTCGATGTGGCGTGGGGCGATGCCGTTTTCAACGAAGGTCGGGCAGGTGGACAGGCACAGGGTTGGCTGCGCGATATAGGCGTGGGGCTTGGCCTTGATGCGTGCGCGGAAGGCTTCGATTTCCGCCGCCGAGGCCGCCGGGCCGACCAACATGCCGTAGCCACCGGAGCCCTGGGTTTCCTTCACCACCAGCTCCGGAAGGTTGGCCAGCACGTGGGACAGTTCACTGGGATTACGGCACTGGAACGTCGGAACATTCTTCAGGATCGGTTCCTCATCCAGGTAAAAACGGATCATCTCGGTGACGAAGGGGTACACCGACTTGTCATCCGCCACCCCGGTACCGATGGCATTCGCCAGCACCACATTGCCCGAGCGGTACGCCGCCAGCAGGCCTGGCACCCCGAGCATGGAGTCCGGGTTGAACGCCAGCGGGTCGAGGAAGGCGTCGTCGAGGCGGCGGTAGATCACATCCACCGCCTTGGGGCCGTCCGTGGTGCGCATGAACACTCGGTCATCGCGCACAAAGAGGTCGGCACCTTCCACCAGTTCCACGCCCATTTCCCGGGCCAGAAACGCATGCTCGAAGAACGCACTGTTGAAACGCCCCGGGGTGAGTACCACCACGCTGGGGTTATCCAGCGGGCTGGAGCTTTTCAGGGTGTCGAGCAACAGGTTGGGGTAGTGGTCGATGGGCGCGATGCGCTGGGCGGCGAACAGTTCGGGGAACAGGCGCATCATCATCTTGCGGTCTTCGAGCATGTAGCTGACACCGCTGGGGGTGCGCAGGTTGTCTTCGAGAACGTAGTAAGTACCGTCGCCATCGCGTACGAGGTCGACGCCGGAGATATGGGAATAGATATCGCGGTGCAGGTCCAGGCCCTGCATCGCCAACTGGTATTGCTCGTTGGCCAGCACTTGCTCGGCGGGGATGATCCCGGCCTTGATGATCCGTTGTTCGTGGTACAGGTCGGCGAGGAACATGTTCAGCGCCTTGACCCGCTGGATGCAGCCGCGCTCGACGATCCGCCACTCACTGGCCGGAATGCTGCGGGGAATCGTGTCGAAGGGAATCAGGCGTTCGGTGCCTTGCTCATCGCCGTACAGCGTGAAGGTGATGCCGGCACGGTGAAACAGCAAATCGGCTTCACGGCGGCGCTGAGCCAGCAGCTCGGCAGGCGTCTCGGCCAACCAGCGGGCGAACTCGCGGTAATGGGGGCGCACCTGCCCTGCCCCGTCGTACATCTCATCGTAATAAGTGCGGATCATGCCGTACTCCTTGTCACCCGGACGCCAGAACCATCGCAAGGCCCGTGCCAGCGGCATAAACACTTAAGTATCAATCAGTTGAAGATAGGCGCAGGTCTCACCGCACCGTCCCGGTGCAGCAAATGCCCGCTGTCATGGGCAGCGCCTCATTGCAATGCAGGCCATGACTATCACCAGCATAGTCAGAGTTGATTTCATCGCGCGGCAAACCCTGCGGATAATCACCTCCATCGGCTGAACAGGACATGTCCTACAGCCTGAACCTTTGCTTGATGGGTAACGTGATACGGCATGTACCGATCGGTTCCCCTTCGCTCCGATCTTCCCTTTGGCCACCCTGCTCGGGTGGTTTTTTTTGCGCCGGATTTTTCCCAAGCCAGAAACAAAAACGGCCGACCCAAAGGTCAGCCGATACGCTGTGTTGATGCTCATGCCGCTACATGGGTAACCCACGCACCTCCTGTTTCACGCCCCATCCCTCAATGATCCCGCCCAAAGGCTCGACCACGGCCTCAAAGTCCTGCTCGAAGTCTCCTATGCCGTCGTAGGTGGCGAACATGATTTTGCTCAGTTCCAGGTACCAGGCGCCGTCATCCCGCGCGCTGACCTGGGCATTCAGGGATTCCCCACGAAACCGACCCGCAGCCCGGCGCGCACGTTCCTCATCCGGGAAAATGGCGTAGAACTCGATGGGGTGGAAACGTGAGAAGTCAAAGCCGCCCTCTTTCATGCGGCGCAACACGTTGGTGCTGATGTCTTCTTGATAGGCTGTGCTCATGAAACGTCCTCCTCACACCGATGGATAGACTTTCCGTGCTTCCCAAGGCCCGCGCTGCAAGGGCGCGGGGGTTACGGCAATGAAGTCGCCGCTGGGAGACAAGCATGTAGCTGACAAGACCAGACCTTAGCGATTCATTCGCTGATCTCCATTGCAGAGTAACGCGAAGTTTTCAGCTCCACCAGCGTCTGTTTAAGGGTATACAGGGAATGTTCAGGCGGCGGGGTCGACCTTGAGGTCTTTAATGCTGTTTTGATCTTTCAGGATCTTCACTGTGGGTTCGGCAACACGCCCTTCGAGATCGTTGAGATCCAATTCCTTCAGCACCGGGGACACGCGAGCGCGAACCAGGCGCGCAGCCTCTTCAAGGGTCGGTTTTTGCTCACATTCGAATTGCTCGACTACCGACTCACCATGATCATCAGTGAAGGAAACGTTCCACTTTGGCATCAGAGCCTCCTCGATAAAACCCATGGGTGGGCTTACCTCTATCTGGACCTTGAGGGCTAGGAAATCGTTCCACTCGAGGCAGGAGGCACCGGATGAATTGCGCTTACTGCTCGGCGCGTTCGCGCAAGGCTTTCAACGTATTGAAGGGAGCCTCCACCACGAACTTGTTGGCCAACCACGAAGGCACGCTGCCGCCTGGCTCGGTGTGGACCTGGTAAGTGACTTCGGTCTGGTTATCGCCCTTGGGCACCAGTTTCCAGAAGCCGTCGACCTGGGCGACGCGAACGAAGCCCTTCTCTTCCGGCAAGTAAGTCGGCACTTCTTCCAGCTTGCGGGTGACCGTACCGTCCGCCGCCTTGCTGGTGGTGATATGCAGGATCGAATCACGGTTAGACACCGGGAACGGAGCGTTAAACTGGGTGTAGGTCCAGTTCTGGTCACCGTCCTGCTTCAGTGATTTTTGTGATTTGCACTCGTGGATCCATTTGCAGGCCCCGGCAGCATCCTCTTGCAAGGCCAGCACCTTGGCGATTGGCGCCTTGATCACGGTAACGCCGCGATAGGCTTTGTACTTGGAGCCTGCGATGTCACTCAAGGAGACTTTGATGCCGTCCTCATCCTTGGCAATCTGCCAATCTTCAGCGTGCGCTGCGCCGGCAAACAACACGGTAAAACCGCACAACACCGCAATTCGTTTCAGTGAACCCATGGTCTTATTCCTTATTGTTGAAGTTCAGTACTTTGAACAGCCCACTAAGCCGCCGTCATCTGTTCCCACCAGCCGATCAACTTGATCGCTTCTGCCTGGCTGTTGCCACACACTTCGATATCCGGCTGGAACGAACTGCACACCGCTGGCCGCTCAGGCTGGCCAAACAACTGGCACAGTTGTTCGACCGAAAGATGCAGGCAGCGTTCGCCCGCCGGTTTGCCGGCAGGCATTCCCGGCAACGGAGAACTGATGGATGGGGCAATGCAGCAAGCGCCACAGCCTTCACGGCATTTCATGACGAACGGATCCTCGACAGCTCAGTGTTGATGGCCACGTAAGACTACGCGCTTAAACAGACGTTTTAAATTGGCCTAATAGGGGTTTTTCACCGAAAACAAAAGTGACTGACCAGTCTGCGACAGAAGGTCAGAGGGGCGCGTCACTTTCAGTCGTCGGGTTTATTGCTTGAACTGGAAATCCAGCGCCGCGCCTTCTACCTCGCGGCGCTCTTCGTTGCGCAGTTGCAGCTGCATTTCATTGCTGAGCAGGCGCCCGTTGATCTGGAACGCACTGTTATCGGTGGGCTTCTCGGCAAACATCGGCGGCAGCAGCGGCACGTTCTTCGGCTGCGGCATGGTGCCGAGAGGTTGCAGGTGGCGAACCATGTTCGACGGCAGGCTCAAATCCAGTTCCGCAGGCGGCAATTGAGTCTTGGCCACTTCATGGGCTGATTTTGACTTGCTGGCAATAGGCGCACGCTTTTTAGCCGGTGCTGCTTTCTTTACGGGCGCTTTCTTCGCCACCGGTGTCTTCTTTACCGCAGCGGCTTTCTTCGCCGGTGCCTTCTGCGGGGTGCTGGCAGCAGGTGCCGTTTCACCGGCGGGAGCCGCCAGGACGGCGCCAGCGTTACACAGGCTTAACACGCAGATCAGCAGCGCAGCAGGAAAGGTATAAGTCATATCGCCAGCAGCATTAACGGCAGAAGGCCATATGCTCGCTTGTTGAGGGCGGTATGACAAGCATGGTAATTAGCCAGCTACCCTTCGTGTCCCCTTTCCATGCCTTAGAAACCCGCCGCAGTCTCCTGACACAGCTGGCTCGCCAGCATGCCGAGGGTCATCAGCGCGCGTTCGGCCTCGCGGTTCCACGGTGTGCCGCAGTTCAGGCGAATACAGTGGTTGAACTGTTCCGTATTACTGAAGATCAGCCCCGGTGCAATGCTGATGCCTTGCTGCAAGGCACGCACGTGCAGTTCCTGGGTATTGACCCGTCCCGGCAAACTGACCCACAGGATAAAGCCGCCGGTCGGCCGGGTCATCTGGGTGCCTTCGGGGAAATACTGTTGCACTGCCAGCTGGAACGCGCTGAGGTTCTTGCGGTATTCCTGGCGGATATAGCGCAAATGCCGGTCGTAACCGCCGTTTTCCAGGTACGCCGCCGTGCCCATCTGGGTCACGCTGCAGGCCGAATGGGTGCTGAACATTTGCAGGCGCTGGATTTCCTGCTGGTACTTGCCGGCGATCATCCAGCCGATGCGGATGCCCGGTGACAAGGTCTTGGAGAAACTCGAGCAATAGATAACCCGGTCCAGGCGGTCGTAGGCTTTGAGTGCCTTGGTGCGACCCAGTTCGAACATCAGTTCGCCGTAGATATCGTCCTCGACCACCTGGATATCGAAATCCGACGCCAAGCGCAGCAACTGTTTCTGCCGCTCTTCGGGCATGGTGCCGCCCAGGGGATTGCTCAGGCGCGTGGTCAGCACCAGGGCCTTGATCGACCATTGGTTGGCCGCCAGTTGCAGGGCTTCCAGGCTCATGCCGGTGGCCGGGTCGCTGGGGATTTCGATGACCTTCAGCCCGAGCAAATCCGCCAGTTGCAGCAAGCCGTAATAGGTCGGCGATTCGGCGGCGATCAAGTCACCGGGACGGGTCAGGACCCGTAGCGACATCTGCAATGCGTCGACACACCCGTGGGTGATCACCACTTCGGACGGGTCCACCACCACCCCGGCATCCCGCATACGGATCGCCACCTGGCGCCGCAGCGGTTCAAAACCCGGGCTGAACATGTAGCTGAACGCCCGCGGGCTCTGGAAGCGCGTGACCTTGGCCAGTTGCTGGTGCAATGCACGCACCGGCAAGTAGTCGACACTCGGCACGGCAGCCCCCAGCGGAAACACGCCTTCGCGACGGGATTCGACCAACACCTGTTGAATAATGCTGCTGCGGGTGACCAACCCTGGACGCTCGACCCGGGCAATATCCGGCGTAGGCGCGGTGAGCGCCGGTGTCTGGTGCACGTAATACCCGGACTGCGGCCGCGCGCGAATCAAACCCTGGTCTTCCAGGTTCGCGTAGGCCTGCAACACGGTGGCGTGGCTGACATTGAGCTGGGAGCTCATCTTGCGCACCGAAGGCACGCGCTCGCCCGGTTGATAGACACCGCGGCGGATATCCTCAGCCAGTTGCTGGGCGATACGTTGGTAAAGCAACAGATTGGTCATGACGCAGCACTCGATTTCACGGGTATTTTATTTTTGTGTGAAACATACCGGCACAGTTTAGAAGTGTACGGGGACAGTTGCCACAATAGTCGAGCGCGGGCGGCAGTGATAGAAAAAACTGTAAGGGTGGCGCACTGAATGGCGGGCATAAAAAAACCCGATCACTGATCGGGCTTTTGTGGAAGCTGTCGAGCTTCAGCGAGGCTGCGATGCAGGCGCTGCGGTCTCGCAGGTCCACCGAGGCGATCCTATCGCAGCCTCGCTGGGGCTCGACAGCTCCCACAGGAATCGCCTTTTAGCTTGAGTACCTGGTTTAGCGAGCAGCGCCCAGTTGGCCTTTCTCGTCGGAGAACACAATCTCGACCCGACGGTTCTGCGCCCGGCCACGCTCCGAAGCGTTGACGTCAACCGGGTACTGATCGCCGTAGCCTTCGACCTGGATGCGTTTTTCATCGATGCCCAGGTCGCTCAGCACATCCGCCACTGCTTGGGCGCGGTCCCGGGACAGTTTGAGGTTTTCCTGCTGGCCACCGGTATTGTCGGTGTAACCCTCGATACGCACCACGCGCTTGGGGTTCAACTGCAGGAACTGTACGACTTTGAGCACCGTGCGGTTGGCCGAGTTTTGCAGCTCTGCCTCGCCAGTGTCGAACAGCACGTCACCCAGCGTCATCACCAACCCGCGATCAGGCTGGACGGTGGTCAGGCTGGAAATCTGCGCCTCAATCCATTTGCCCTGTTGCTGCACGCTGGCCAGCTTGGCTTCACGCAGGGCCAGTTGCAGACGCTGGCGTTCCAGCTCCAGCTTGACCCCGCGCTCCTGATTGAGTGCCTGCTCGGTGTGTTCCCGTGCAATCGCGCTGTAGCGCTGGCTCAGGTAGGCGTAATGCGCCACATCGGCGCCGCTGCCCCAGAAGCTGGAGAACCGGTCGGCGCGGGCCAGGGACTCACCCGCACGGATCACGTCCTTGGGCGCGATACGCAGCACATTCGAGTCTTCCTTGACCTTCTGGAAGTCAGTGCTGGCCTGTTGCAAGGCGAGGTTACTGTCGGGGTGCGTCGCACACCCACCGAGCGCACTGCCCAGCAACACCACACAACTCAACCCACGCATCAACCGGCTCATTGGGCGTCTCCCAACTGCAACTGCTTGCGCAGGCGGGTGATACGAGTGTTGAGCACGTTCAGTTGCTCCTGGCTTTTGCGGGTCAGCACTCGCGCTTCCGCCAGGCGGGCGTCCAGCTCGGCTTCTTCAGCCTGCATGCGGGCGTCCTTGTAGGATTCATTGGCCATGTCGGCACGGGCCTGGGTGAACTTGTCTTCAGCCAGCTTCAGCTCGGGCGAGTCATCGGCGACGGCGCCCACGGCGTTGGCTTGTTCCAGGGCTTGCTGGGTCAGGCGCATTTGTTCATTCGGCGCAGGATCGGCTGCACATCCCGCCAGAGCGACAACGGCGAGGGCCGCGAAAAGAGGTCGAATAGTCACTGAAAATCCCTACTTTGTTGGGGTGCCGACGGGTTGCTGCAACTGCGCTTTCCAGCGCTCGAGATTGCGCTGCAACGCGGTTTCCGCCAGACCGGACGCGGGCAATTCTGTCATCTTTTTGGCGAGCTGTCCGCGCAACCACGGATCGTTGCAGGCGGAGTTGTGGGAAATCGCCAGGTACAGGCCCGGCTGGTCGATGGGGATTTCCCGCGCCACCAGGTCGTTGCTCATGCCCAGGGTCTGGGCCATGGCCATGCCGGAATAACGTCCTGCAAGCACGTAGTCCACTTCCCCCAGTAGCAGCTTCTGAAACGCCGGGGTCAGGGTGGGCAGGCGTTGCAGGGTCAGTTGCTCACCGGCGAAGGTTTCAAAGTCACGGCTCAGGCGCGCCCTTTCCGACACCGCGCCCTTGTGGCCATGCAGGTCGCTGGGCTGGTGGTAGGCCAGGGCCGAATCCTTGCGGGTCCAGACCAGGTAATCGGTTTGCACCAATGCGGGGTGGATGTAATCGAGGGCATCCAGGGCGTCGAGGGTCAACGGCGCATCGGCAAGGATGTCCATGCGCCCGCTGCGCACTTCGTCCAGGGCCACGGAGCGCTTGCCGCCGTACAGCAGGTCGATTTTCACCCCGAGGTCCTTGGCCACTTGCTGCAACATATCGGCGGTGGCGCCGATCAAGTGCGTGGGGTCCTGGGGGTCACGCCACAGATAAGGCGGTGCGTCCGGGCTGCCGGTGATCACCAGGCGATCACATTTGCCAGCCGCCAGCGACACCGTCGGCAACAGCGACAGGGCGAGCAGTACAGTCCAGGGACGCAATTCCATGGCAGGGTTCTCCCATTCAAAAATTACCGGGCAAAAAAAAGCCCGGTCAAAAGACCGGGCTCTTTATAAGTGAAGCGACTGGATTAGACCAGCTTCTCCAACTCGGGTACGGCTTCGAACAAGTCTGCCACCAGGCCGTAATCAGCCACCTGGAAGATCGGCGCTTCTTCGTCCTTGTTGATCGCAACGATCACCTTGGAGTCTTTCATACCGGCCAAATGCTGGATCGCGCCGGAGATACCGACGGCGATGTACAGCTGTGGCGCAACGATCTTGCCGGTCTGGCCGACCTGCATGTCGTTCGGTACAAAACCTGCGTCGACGGCAGCGCGGGAAGCGCCGACCGCAGCGCCCAGCTTGTCAGCCAGGGCGTACAGGTGCTTGAAGTTGTCACCGTTCTGCATGCCGCGGCCGCCGGAAACGACGATCTTGGCAGCGGTCAGTTCCGGACGATCGGACTTGGCCAGCTCTTCACCCACGAAGCTGGAAGTGCCAGCGTCGTGAACAGCAGCGACAGCTTCAACCGCAGCCGAACCACCTTCAGCAGCAACCGGGTCGAAACCGGTGGCACGCACGGTGATGACTTTTACCGAGGCAGTGGACTGCACGGTAGCGATGGCGTTACCGGCATAGATCGGACGCTTGAAGGTGTCGGCGCTTTCGACCGAAACGATCTCGGAGATCTGGTCAACGTCCAGCTGCGCAGCAACGCGCGGCAGGATGTTTTTGCCGTTGGAAGTGGCGGCAGCCAGGATGTGGCTGTAACCAGCACCCAGCTCTGCTACCAGCGGCGCAACGTTTTCCGGCAACTGATGAGCGTAGGCTGCGTTGTCGGCAACCAGTACCTTGCTCACGCCAGCGATTTTGGCAGCGGCCTCAGCCACGGCACCAACGTTTTGGCCAGCGACCAGCACGTGGATATCACCACCGATTTTGGCGGCGGCGGCGACAGTGTTCAGGGTGGCCGGAGCCACGACCTTGTTGTCGTGTTCTGCGATTACCAAGATAGTCATGGTTAGATTACCTTCGCTTCGTTTTTCAGTTTCTCGACCAGTTCAGCCACCGACTTGACCTTGATGCCCGCGCTGCGTGCAGCCGGCGCTTCGACTTTGACGGTCTTGTTGGTGGAGGCGGTGGAAACGCCCAAAGCATCCGGAGTCAGCACTTCGAGAGGCTTCTTCTTGGCTTTCATGATGTTTGGCAGGGACGCGTAGCGCGGCTCGTTCAAACGCAGGTCGGTGGTGACGATGGCCGGCAGTTTCAGGGAAACTGTCTGCGCGCCGCCGTCGATTTCGCGGGTCACGGCAACCTTGTCGCCACTCACTTCGACTTTCGAGGCGAAGGTGCCCTGGCCGTAACCGGTCAGTGCAGCCAGCATCTGGCCAGTCTGGTTGTTGTCGCTATCGATGGCTTGTTTGCCGAGGATCACCAGCGATGGCTGTTCCTTGTCGACAACAGCTTTCAACAACTTGGCAACGGCCAGGGAAGTCAGCTCTTCAGCGGATTCGACGAGGATGGCGCGATCGGCACCCAGCGCCAGGGCGGTACGCAGCTGCTCTTGAGCAGTGGTCGGACCGATGGAAACGACGACGATTTCAGTCGCAACGCCTTTCTCTTTCAGGCGTACGGCTTCTTCCACGGCGATTTCGCAGAAAGGGTTCATCGACATCTTGACGTTAGCGAGGTCGACGCCGGAATTGTCCGCCTTGACGCGAACTTTCACGTTGTAATCGACAACGCGTTTGACAGCTACAAGAACCTTCATGGATTCCTCGTTACTCTCCGGTGAAAAGAAAGTCGCCTAGGCGAACCTGGCGGTTGATGCTCATCGGCACACAAGGGCACCTCCAAAAACACCGGCGATCGTCGGCGGGGGACCTTGCTCACGGGAGTGATGACCGTTCGTCAGCGGTGACTGAGAGGTCATTCATTATCGTGGCGTGTAAACTGCGCGCCATCGTGGCTCGCGCGTCACCCTTATTTGCCTTCAGCCTGTCTTTCGAGGTGGCCTTGAAACCCACAGTCTGCCTACGGGATGCGCAAAACCGACCGTATATTGACCGGAACGCCTATTCCGGTCAATACGGCAAAATGGTCAGTTATAAGCCGCGTTGCTTTGATTTACCTAGCTTGCGGGCAATTCAAACAAACGTTTGTATTGGACGCTGAGAGTGGTGTAGATATAATGCGCCACCTAGAGAGAAAGGTGGGTCGTCCCCTGCCCCTTGCATGAGATTGATGCAGGCATTGCGGGACGGATTACCGAACCTCCACCCATTAGAAAAAAAAGCCGTTGAGCCTTGAGTAGGAGATAGCCTGTGGAACGCGAATACATGGAATTCGACGTGGTCATCGTCGGCGCTGGCCCGGCAGGCCTGTCTGCCGCCTGCCGATTGAAGCAGAAGGCCGCCGAAGCCGGTAAGGAAATCAGCGTCTGCGTGGTCGAAAAAGGCTCCGAAGTCGGCGCTCACATCCTGTCCGGTGCCGTGTTTGAACCCCGTGCCCTGAACGAATTGTTCCCGGACTGGAAAGAACTCGGTGCGCCGCTCAACACCCCTGTTGTGCGGGATGACATCTATGTACTGCGCTCCAGCGAAGCGTCCACCAAGGTCCCTGACTTCTTTGTGCCCAAGACCATGCACAACGAAGGCAACTACATTATCTCCCTGGGCAACCTGTGCCGCTGGCTCGCCCAGCAGGCCGAGAACCTGGGTGTGGAAGTCTACCCGGGCTTCGCCGCCCAGGAAGCACTGTTCGACGAAAACGGCGTGGTGCGCGGGATCATCACCGGTGACCTCGGCGTCGACCGTGAAGGCCAGCCAAAAGAAGGCGTCTACACCCCGGGCATGGAACTGCGTGGCAAGTACACGCTGTTCGCCGAAGGTTGCCGTGGCCACATCGGCAAGCAACTGATCCAGCGCTTCAACCTGGACAGCGACGCCGACGCCCAGCACTACGGCATCGGCCTGAAAGAAATCTGGGAAATCGACCCGGCCAAACATCAGCCAGGCCTGGTGGTGCACACCGCCGGTTGGCCGCTGGACATCATGAGCAACGAGAACACCGGCGGCTCGTTCCTCTATCACCTGGAAAACAACCAGGTTGTAGTGGGTTTGATCGTCGACCTGTCCTACAGCAACACTTTCCTGTCGCCGTTCGACGAGTTCCAGCGCCTCAAGCATCACCCGGTGCTGGCCCAGTACCTGGAAGGCGGCAAACGCATCAGCTACGGTGCCCGCGCGCTGGCCAAAGGTGGCATCAACTCGCTGCCTAAAATGGTATTCAAGGGTGGCGCCTTGATCGGCTGCGACCTGGGCACCATGAACGTGGCCAAGATCAAGGGCAGCCACACCGCCATGAAGTCCGGCATGCTCGCCGCTGACGCGGTGGCCGAGCGCCTGTTCGCCGAATCCGAAGGCGGCGACGAGTTGACCAACTACGTCGACAGCTTCAAGAACAGCTGGCTCTACGAAGAACTGTTCGCCAGCCGCAACTTCGGCCCGGCGATGCACAAGTTCGGCCCGATCCTGGGTGCCGGCTTCAACTGGTTCGACCAAAACATCCTCGGCGGCAAAATGCCGTTCACCCTGCACGACACCAAGCCTGACTACGCCTGCCTCAAGCTGGCCAAGGACAGCAAGAAAATCGACTACCCGAAACCCGACGGCAAGCTGAGCTTCGACAAGCTGAGCTCGGTGTTCATCTCCGGTACCAACCACGAAGAAGAACAGCCGTGCCACCTGAAGCTGAAAGACCCGAGCATCCCGATCGGCACCAACCTGCCGCTCTACGATGAACCGGCGCAGCGCTACTGCCCGGCCGGCGTGTATGAAGTGATCACCAAGGAAGACGGCGAGAAACGCTTCCAGATCAACGCCCAGAACTGCGTGCACTGCAAGACCTGTGACATCAAGGACCCTTCGCAGAACATCACCTGGGTGACACCGGAAGGTGCGGGCGGGCCGACTTACCCGAACATGTAAGGCATTGGCTTGAAAAACGAGGCCCCCGAATGGGGGCCTTTTTTATGGCCCGGAAAAAAGCCCCATCGACTCGGTCAAATGTGTGGCTTGCCTGCTCCCACATTTTTGACCGTGTTGTGCCTGGGAGAGTTATGCCGCCCGCTCATCCCCGGGGCTGCGCTCGAAATAGCGCTTATATTCCCGGCTGAACTGCGACGTACTCTGGTACCCCACACTGTGGGCCGCCTGCGCCACGCTCATGCCCTCCACCAACAGCAACTGCTGCGCCTTGAGCAGCCGCAGCCGCTTGAGGTACTGCACCGGCGACAACAGCGTGCAGCGCTTGAAGTGTTCGTGGAACGTCGACGCACTCATGTGCGCATAACCCGCCAGCGTCTCGATATTCAGCGGCTCGGCGTAATGGGCATGCAGGTGATTCAACGAGGTCGCCACCCGGGAAAACTGCCCCTGCTGCTCCACCAGTGCCCGCAGTACATCCGCCTGTGGCCCGCGCAATGCAGTGAACAACAATTCCCGCACCCGCGCCGGGCCCATGATCCGGCTCTCCAGCGGATCGTGCAGGCACTGCAACAGCCGTTCTACGCAGCCACGCATGGCGTCATCCAGCACCACCGAACTCATGGACTCCAACGTCTGCGCCGCCGGCGGTGGCCCGGACTGGATACCCATCGCCATCACCAACTCACCCAGCACCACCCGGTCAATGCCCACCGTCACCCCCAACAGCGGCGCATTGGGCATGGCAAAGGTCTCGCATTCGAACGGCACCGGCATCGCCTGGATCAGGTAATGCCCGGCGCCGTACTCCAGAGTTCGCGGGCCCAGGTACGCGACCTTGCTGCCCTGGGCGACGATCATCAGGCTCGGTTCGTAAATCTGCGGGCCCCGCGCCACATCGCAACTGGCGCGCAACACCTGCACGCCCGGCAGGTTGGTGGGGGAGAAACCATCACGGGGCGTCAGTGGTTCGATCAGGGCAACCAACGCAGCATTGGCATCGACATGGCGGGTCAACAACATGGCAAAAACTTCGCGGAAAAGGGGATGACACCATCATCGCAGGTCTGGCGCCACAGTGATCCAATCCAGGGGCACTCCCGGAGGAATAGGCATGAGACTCGGAGCAATCGCCATGGCCGCACCCCGGCACGGCGCGGAGAATGCGCCACCTCACCTGTTACTGCACCTGCGAGGTTTCTCCATGTACACCGCCATCGGTTATGCCGCTCAATCGGCCACCACTCCCCTCGCCCCCATGTCCTTCGAACGCCGCAGCCCGCGCGCCGATGACGTGGCGATCGAAATTCTCTACTGCGGCGTCTGCCACTCCGACATTCACCAGGCACGCAACGAATGGGGCATTGCCGTGTACCCGCTGATGCCGGGCCACGAGATCGTCGGCAAAGTCACTGCCGTCGGCGCCAGCGTCACCGCGCACAAAGTCGGCGATCTGGTGGGTGTTGGCTGCATGGTCGACTCCTGCCGTCACTGCGACGCCTGCCACGCCGACCTCGAGCAATACTGCCTCGAAGGCCCGACCATGACCTACGCCACCCCGGACCGGGTCGATGGCAGCAACACCATGGGCGGCTACTCCGACAGCATCGTGGTCAGTGAGCACTTCGTGGTGAAGATCCCGGCCAAGCTCGACCTGGCCAGCGCCGCGCCGATCCTCTGCGCCGGCATCACCACCTACTCACCACTCAAGCACTACGGTGTGAAGGCTGGCGACAAGGTTGGGGTTCTGGGCATGGGCGGATTGGGCCATATGGGCATCAAGTTCGCCAAGGCCATGGGCGCGGAAGTGACATTGTTCACCCGCTCCGCGAGCAAGGCGGAAGAAGGCCGTCGCCAGGGCGCCGATCACGTGATCGTGTCCACCGATGCTGAACAGATGAAAGCCGCTGCCGGGCACTTCGACTTCCTGCTGGACACCATCCCGGTGCAGCACGACTTGAACCCCTACCTCGACGTGCTGCGCTTTGACGGCGTGCACATCCTGGTGGGCCTGATCGAGCCGGTCGACCCGCCCGTCAACGCTGCCAAGCTGGTGCTGGGCCGCAAGGTACTGGCCGGTTCATTGATCGGTGGCATTGCCGAAACCCAGGAAGTCCTGGATTTCTGCGCCGAGCACGGCATCACCTGCGACATCGAAATGCTCGACATCCGCCAGATCAACGAAGCCTACACCCGCATGATTGCCGGTGATGTGAAGTACCGCTTCGTGATCGACATGGCGACTTTGAAGGCCTGACCATGATCGTTCCCACGCTCTGCGTGGGAACGCATGCTGTGACGCTCTGCGTCACCGTTGCGCAGGGCTCAAGTGCTGCTGGACGCGGAGCGTCCGAAGCGGCATTCCCACGCGGAGCGTGGGAACGATCACGGCCTGATCAGGCCTTCGCGCCCAACTCCGCTGACAGCCGTGCTGCGACCTGTTTGATCACAGGAATCAGCTCGGCCATTTTCTCCAGCGGCATGTAGGGCACGGTACTGGCGATGCTGATGCCGGCGACGATTCGCCGGCTGGCATCGCGCACCGGTGCCGCGACACAACGGATCGACGGTTCGTTGTCTTCCAGATCGAACGCATAACCGCCCGCCACGTATTCCTGCATGCGCTGTTCAAACTGCGCCCAGGATTGCTCGGGGTGCTGCGGCCACTGCAGGTTCTTCCCGCCCGTGGGCAGGCTGACCTGATACAGGCGCTGCCACTCGTCCACGCTGTCATCCAGCAGCAACGCCTTGCCGATCCCGGTGCGCGCCAGCGGCATGCGATGGCCGACGCGCGAGCGCATTTCCGGGCCGTTGCGACCAGGGTTCTTGTGCAGGTACAGCACGTCGTCGTATTCGCGGATCGCCAGGTGGATGGTGTCGCCGGTCAGCGCCGACAGCTCATCCAGGTACGGCACCGCCAGGCTCACCAGCGGCAACTCCTCGCGCGCCTGAAACCCCAACTCGATCAACTTGGGCCCCAGCAGATAGCCGACTTGGGGCACCACGCGCAGGTAGCGCTCTTCCACCAGGCAACTGGCCAGGCGGTGAGTGGTGCTGCGGGTGGTGCCGATGCGCTTGGCAATCTCCTTGAGATCCCGCGCGCCGGCGGCCACTGCCTGCACCACGCCCAATCCGCGAAGCAGGGTCTGGGTGCCGGTGGGGGCGGCGTCTTTGACGGGAATGTGGGCGTTTTCCTGCATATCGGGCCTATTGGGAAGTACGAAAACGGCGAGCATTATGGGCGGTCACGACTGTTGTGGCGAGGGAGCTCCCTCGCCACAGAAAGCTTTATCACTCCCGAAGTCAGCGCTGCTTCATCCTGTCGATAATCACCGCCAGCAACAGGATCGAGCCGCGAATCACGTATTGGTAGAAGGTGTCGATGTTCTTCAGGTTCATCGCGTTCTCGATGATCGCCAGAATCAGCACCCCGGCAATCACATGCCGGATCATCCCGATCCCGCCGCTCAGCGACACCCCACCCAGCACGCACGCCGAGATCACCGTCAACTCGAACCCCTGGCCAATCATCGGTTGCCCCGAGGTCATCCGCGACGCCAGGATCACCCCGGCCAACGCCCCAATCACGCCGTGCACGGCAAAGATGATGATCTTGGTGCGGTCGACGTTTACCCCGGCCAACAGCGCTGCTTCCTGGTTGCCACCGATGGCCATGGTGTTGCGCCCGTAGGTGGTGTAGTTCAGCAGCCAGCCAAAAAACACAAAGCACAGTACGGTGATGATGATCGGCACCGGCACGCCAAACAGCTGGCCGTTACCGAAGACGAAGAAGTTTTCGTCCATCACGCCCACCGCCTTGCCGTTGGAAAAGATATACGCCAGCCCGCGCACGATCTGCATCGTCGCTAGCGTCGTGATCAATGCGTTGATCCGCAGCTTGGCAATCACGATGCCGTTGATCAGCCCCACCACCAGGCCCATGGCCAACGCCGCCGACACGCCGAAGAACACGCTGTCGGTGTCGCGAATCACGATCCCCGCCACCACGCCCGAACAGGCGATCACCGAGCCCACCGACAAGTCGAAGTGCCCCGACGCCAGGCAAAACAGCATGGTGCAGGCCGCAATGCCCACGGTGGAAATCGCCAGCCCCAGGCCGCGCATGTTCAGCGGCGAAAGGAAGTTGTCGATGAAAATGGCGCTGAGCACAAAGATGCTCAGGGCCGCCAGCAGCATGACCCAATCATCAAGAAACTTGCGCTGGTTGAACCCCGGCCAGAAGCTTCTTGCGGTTTTTACCTGTGACATACCCACCCCTCGTATTCTTCAGTCCCGCGTACGCGGAAGAGCCAGTTGCAGCAGCCGTGCTTCGTCCGCTTGATCGCGGGTCAATTCGCCTGTCAGGGCGCCTTCGCTCATCACCAGGATGCGGTCGGAGATGCCCATCACTTCCATCAGGTCGCTGGACACCACAATCACGGCAATGCCACTGGCCGCCAGGTTGTGGATGATCTGGTAGATCTCCGACTTGGCACCGATATCAATGCCGCGCGTCGGCTCGTCCAGCAGCAATACTTTCATCGGCATCGACAGCCAGCGACCGAGAATCGCCTTCTGCTGATTGCCCCCCGACAGGAACAGAATCGGTTGGTCGGCCGACGGCGTGCGCACGTTCAACGCGCTGATTTGCCGCTGGGCATTGGTGCGTTCCCAGCCGCCCTGGATCAGCCAACCGAAGCGCGCATGGTCGCGCCGCGCACTGATATTGATGTTCTCCGCAACGCTGGCGCGGGGCACGATGCCTTCCTTCTTGCGGTCCTCGGGGCAGAGCAACACGCCCGCCGCAATCGCATCCCGCGGCGTCTTGAACGTCTGCGCCTGGCCATGCAACACCAAGGCACCCTGAGTACTGCGGGACAGCCCGGCGAGCAGGCGCAACAGCTCGGTGCGCCCTGCCCCGACCAGGCCAAACAGCCCAAGAATCTCGCCCTTGCTTACCTGCAGACTCACCGGCTCCTGTAACCCAGGCCCGAGCAATCCTTCGACTCGCAGCGCTTCGCCGGACTGCTCCCGTGGCCGGTAGTCGTAGATGTCCTGGATATCCCGCCCGACCATGCAGTTGACCAACTGGTCGACGTTCAACTGCGCCATGTCCTCGAAGGTGCGCACGAAGCGCCCGTCCTTGAACACCGTCACCGCATCGCAAATCCGGAACACTTCTTCCATGCGGTGCGACACGTAGAGGATCACCCGGCCTTCATCCCGCAGCCGGGCGATGATCACCATCAGCCGCTCGATCTCACGGGCCGAGAGGCTGCTGGTGGGTTCGTCGAAGGCAATCACATGGGCATTGCGCGACATGGCCTTGGCGATTTCCACCAGTTGCCGCTGGCCGAGGGACAGGCTGCCCAGGCGCATGTTCGGATCAATTTCATCCGCCAGCCCTTTGAGCAATTCCCGCGCCTTGCGCACCATCGCGCCGCGATTGACCACGCCAAAGCGCGACGGCATATGCCCCAGCAGCAGGTTCTCGGCGACGGTCATTTCCGGCACCAGTTGCAGCTCCTGGTGAATCACCGCGATGCCACTGGCGATGCTGTCGGCCGCCGATTTGAAACTCACGCTGCGTTCGCCCAACTGCAAGCTGCCGCTGTTGGGCGGATAAAAACCGCCGAGGATTTTCAGCAAGGTCGACTTGCCCGCGCCGTTTTCGCCCATCAGCGCATGCACCGAATGGGGCCGCGCTTCAAAGCTGATCTGCGCCAGGGCCTTCACCCCGGGAAACTCCTTGCCGATGCCGTTGAAGCGCAGGCTCTCTGCGGCGGCGCTGTTCATTTCCACAGACCGATCTTGCTCAACTCTTCCTTGAAGTTGGCGCGGGTGATCAGGGTCACGTTATCCAGGGCGGTGAACTTGGCCGGCTCCGTGCCTTTGGTCACCCACTCGAACATCGCGGTAGCGGTTTTATAGCCGGACGCATCGGGGCTGAGCAGCATCGAGCCGTAGAAACCGGTGTCGGATTTTTTCAGTTCTTCAATGGCGTCGGTGCCGTTGATACCCACGCCGATCACATTCGGCGCCTTGAAGCCGGCGCTTTCGGTGGCGCGTACGCCGCCCAGTACGGTGCTGTCGTTCATGCCGCCAATCAGCAGGTTTTTCGCGCCGCTGGGCAGTTTCACCAGGGCCGAGTTGGTAGAGTCCATGGCGCCCGGCACGTCGAGGGTTTTCTGCGCGGTGAACAGAATGTGGTCAACCGGCAGGCCGGCAGCCTTGAGGCCCTCTACCGAACCGTCGGTGCGTTTCTTGCCGGTTTCCAGCTCGTCAAACGTATTGATGACCGCATAGGTGTCCTTCCAGTCCCAGTTGCGATGCTTGGCTTCGGTGGCCATGGCTTCGCCTTGTTTCTGGCCGATCTTGTAGGCGTCCAGGCCGACGTAAGGCACGTCTTCCATGGGCTTGCCCTTGGCGTCGACGAAGCGGTCGTCCACTGCCAGCACTTTCAGGTTATTGAGCTTGGCCTTGGCCATGATCGCAGGGCCCAGGGACACATCCGGCGGGCAGATCACGAAGCCCTTGGCGCCGTTGGCGGCGAGGGTATCGATGGCGGATAGGGTTTTCTCGCCATCGGGCACGGCGATCTTGATCACGGTGAAACCATGGTCCTTGCCGGCTTTTTCGGCAAAGGCCCATTCAGTCTGGAACCAAGGTTCTTCGGCTTGCTTGACCAGGAAGCCGATCTTTACTTCCTCAGCAGAGGCCAGGCCGCTGAGTGCCATCGTGAGGGCAAGGGTGCCTAGTGTCTTCTTGAGCATGAACCACCTCTTCTTGTTATTTGGAAACCTGTTATTCGTGGTACATCACCGACCGCCCGCCATCGATCATCAGGCAGGTGGCATTGATAAAGGGCGCCTCATCGGTCGCCAGAAACAGTGCCGTCATCGCCACTTCAATCGGCTGGCCGATGCGCTTGGGCGGGTGCAGGTCAAAGGCGCGCTGACGCTCGGCGTGGGGGTCGGCAAAGCCGTTCCAGTAATCGACGTTGAGTTGGGTTTCGATATAGCCCGGCGCGATGGCATTTACGCGGATGCCCTTGGGCGCATATTCGATGCCCAGTGCGCGGGTCAGCCCCAGCAGGCCGTGCTTGGCCACCGGGTACGGGAAGCAACCGGGAATGATGTGGCTGGAATGGGTGGAGGCAATGTTGATGATGTTGCCGATGCCCTGCTCGATCATGTGCGGCAACACGGTGCGGCAACCGTACCAGGCGCCGTCGAGGTCGATGGCGAAGCAGCGGCGCCAGTCTTCGTCGGTCATTTCCAGTGGGTCACGGAACACGTTGACGCCGGCGCAGTTGACCAGCACATCCACGCGGCCAAAGCGTTCGATGGCTACGTCCACCAAAGCGCGCCACTGATCCTTGGACGTGATGTCGACGGCTTGCGCGTAGATCTCGGCGCCGCGTTCGCGCCAATGGGCGGCAACTTGCTCGACCTTCTCGCCCTGGATATCACCGATTACCAGGCGCGCCTGCTGGGCCTGGAAGCAAGCCACGATGGCCTCGCCAATGCCCTGGGCAGCGCCGGTGATGACCACGACTTTGTTCTTCAGTCGCTCGCCGTAAGTCGGCTCGGGCACCGGCGGTAACGACAACGGTTGTGCCTGCATCGCTTCACCTGTTTTGTTTTTGGTAGTGAGTGCTGATGCGCAAGACTATAAACCCAGACACCAAAACATCTCAATATATAAATTATCATCCCACATAGTGAGCAAATGTATAAAAAAACCGGCCGTGATGGCCGGTTGCTTATGCGCGGTTAACCCTGCGCGAAATCCCTCAGTGCGTCACCTTCCATACGGTAGCGCACCCACTCTTCCTGGGGTTGGGCGCCGATGGATTTGTAGAACGCAATGGCCGGCTCATTCCAGTCCAGCACGCTCCACTCGAAACGCCCACAGCCGTTGTCGCAGGCGATTTTCGCCAGGTGGCGCAACAACTTCTTGCCCGCCCCGCCGCCGCGTTGTTCGGGGTTGATGTACAGGTCTTCGAGGTACAGGCAGTTGCTGCCGAGCCAGGTGGAGTAGCTGAAAAAGAACACCGCAAAGCCGATTGGCAAACCGTCCCGCAGGCAGATCAGGCCGTGGGCGGTGGCGCCTTCGCTGAACAGGCTGCGCTCGATGTCCACCACGCTGGCGATCACTTCGTGCCGGGCTTTTTCGTAGTCGGCCAGCTCGGTGATGAAAGTCAGGATCTGCGCAGCATCGCTGGGCACGGCGGGGCGAATCTCGATGGTCATAGGCAGGCCTTGTCAGGGAAAGAGAGCACACATACTAAGGTGCTTTAATGACCGATTGCAGTGCAATTTCAATCGCGGCTAACCTGTAGGCTATCGACCTTTGAGAACCCCCATGCCCTTCACGCCCTTGACCGACCTCGCCGCGACGTTATTGCCTCACGCCCTTGAGCCTTCCGAAGACGGCGCCCACGACCTGTCCCATTTGCAACGGGTGTGGCACAACGTGCGGTCGATCCAGGCAGAGGAAGGCGGCGATCTTGAGGTGCTGCTGGCGGCGGTGCTGCTGCATGACTGCGTCGCGGTGGAGAAGAATTCACCGTTGCGGTCCAAGGCTTCGACATTGGCGGCGGACAAGGCCGGGGAGATTTTGCAGGCGCTGGCGTGGCAGCCCGAGACGATTGCAGCGGTGACGCATGCCATCGAGACCCACAGTTTTTCGGCAGGCCTGACGCCGCTGACGCTTGAAGCAAAGATTATGCAGGATGCCGACCGCTTGGACTCCCTGGGCATGATCGGCGTGGCCCGCACGTTTTACATCGCCGGGCGCATGGGCAGCGGGCTGTATGACCCGGCGGACCCAACGGCACAGCGCCGCGAGTACGACGACAAGCGCTTTTGCCTCGACCATTTCCAGACCAAGCTGCTGCATCTGGCGGGCGGATTTCAGACGCCGACGGGGCAACGCATGGCCCTGGCTCGCCATGAGCGGCTGAAGGGATTCATGGACCTGTTCATCGAAGAAATCGGCACACCATACTCCGCTGCGGGCTAACGCAAGCACCGCGAGCCACAGAACAATCCCACACGCCGTGCTGGGTAAAAAGTCACACAAATTCTTACAAGCGACATAAGACCGTTCGTCGGTATCGAGGCACGAATCGCAAACAGGGGCGGACCAATACCAGGTAAGGACATCAATCATATGGAGACACCATCATGACGACTTCCAAATTTGCCGCCCTCGCCCTCACCGGTTTGCTGTCTGCGGTTTCGCTGAGCAGCTTTGCCGCCACCACAGGTTCCAGCACCGACCCTGTCGGCAGCCCGGCCAACCCGGCCACCCAGGAGTCGAAGGACTCGATGGGCACCGGCATGGACACCAACGGCGGCGCCATCATCGACAACAGCAGAGACCCACGCACCCAGGGCGACGACACCAATCGCAACAGCGGTGCGGTGCCTAACGGCAAAATGGGCCCTGGCGCCACTTCGCCTTCGATCAATAAAGGCGATGACTCCAACATCCCAGGTGCGCCAAAACAGCCAGCGCCTTAATCCGCCACACAGACGAACACCCAACCATTTCCCAGTGAAGAGGTATGCATGAACGTCGATCACAACCTTGAAAAAGAAGTCCTCACCCGTCTGCTCCACGCTCATCCCAGTGGGTTGGGCAAGGAAGTGCTGGACAACTACCGAGGTGAAAAAGTGGTGGCCAGCGCCTTGGCCACCTTGCAGGACCGCGGGTGGATCAAGGAAGGCCATGTGACCTGCAACGATGCCGGGGAACACGCGCTGAACCTGCCGATCAAGCTCACCGCATCCGGCGTGGAAGCGGCTCGCAAGCTGGAAAGCGAAGCGGGCCAGTAACTTGAGGCGCTGAAACGAGCCGGTTAACGCGGATCAAAATGTGGGAGCGGGCTTGCTCGCGAAAGCGGTGTATCAGTGCCAGATTCATTGGCTGACCCACCGCCTTCGCGAGCAAGCCCGCTCCCATATTTTTGATCGGGTTTTCAGCCACGGAATCAGCGGTGGGCGGCCACCAGTAGCATCATTGGGCGCTCAAGCTCTTCTGCCAGTGCGGGACGGGCCTTCAGGTCCGCTTCGCTGGGGCCCCACTCGTCGACATGAGTCAGGGTGAACCCCGCCTGGA
Organism: Pseudomonas sp. MWU16-30323; assembly: GCF_020515595.1. Lineage (NCBI taxonomy): Bacteria > Pseudomonadati > Pseudomonadota > Gammaproteobacteria > Pseudomonadales > Pseudomonadaceae > Pseudomonas > Pseudomonas sp. MWU16-30323. The sequence goes on along the minus strand of NZ_JAIWYM010000013.1, from coordinate 40,050 downwards.
TCAACAGCGTCAGCAACGTGCCTACCGTGCGATGCTGCTTGATCACGCCATCCGCCAACCAGTTGGTCACCCGTGGCCCTTCCAACTGATAGCTGTCCACCGGCCAGCGCTTGCGCCCTTGCTCATCCATCAGCCAGCCCGGTTGCCGAGGCGCCATGAAGATCGGGTGCTCGATGGAAAACACCAACCGCCCGCCCGGCACCAACGCCTGATGGATACGCGCGAACAGGCCTTTCAGATCGACGATGTAATGAAACGCCAATGAGCTGTAGGCCAGGTCGAAAGCGGCATCAGGCAGCTCGAGTTTTTCCAGGTCGGCGATGGCGTAAGTAATCGCCGAAGAGGACGTCATCTCCTCTGCCCGCGCCAGCATCTTTTGCGAGACATCCAGCCCCAGCACCTGTTCGGCGCCCTGCTCCTGGGCCCAGCGACTGAACCAGCCGTAGCCGCAACCCAGGTCCACCACTTTCAACCCTGGCATCGGCGGTAGCATGGCTTGCAGAGCCGGCCACTCCGGCGCGCCGGCGAGGCCTTCTACCGAGCGGCCCATCTTGCTGTAGCCCTCGAAGAAAACCTCGGTGTCGTAGATGTTCTGAGTCATGACGCTGCTCCGTGCTGAATGGCGACTATTCTGCCGAATCAGCCCGCGCTCAACAACGCATCCACTTCAGCCGTGCCCGGTGAGGTGGCCGGCCCCCAGCGCGTGACCGCCAAGGCCGCCGCCGCATTCGCGCGACGTGCCGCGACAACAGGCGCCAAACCGTTGGCCAGGCCGGCGATAAACACTCCGGCGTGGGCATCTCCCGCACCATTGCTGTCCACCGCCTGGACCTTGAATCCCGGCACATGCTCGGCCTGCCCGTTACGGCTGACCCAACAGCCATTCGGCCCATCGCGCACCACCAGCAAGGAGTTGGCGGACAGGTGGTCGTTGAGCTTGAGCAATGCGCCAGCAAGGTCGCTGGCACCGGTGAAGGCCAGCGCTTCAGGACCGTTGCTGGTCCAGATATCAATGCGCGGCAACAAGGCGACCATCAAGGCCGAGTCCGGCGCCTTCACCAACGGGCCCGGATCGAACACCACCGTGATCTGGCGCGGCAACGCCAACAGCCAATCGAGCAACGCTTGCGCCTTGCCTTCCAGCAGCAGGCTGTAGCCGCTGACGTACACATAGTCGTCGTCGCGTGGTACCGCATTGGCCAGGTCTTGCGCGAGCAAATCACCTTCGGCGCCGATATGGGAGATGAAAGTGCGCTCGGTAGTGGCTTCGGTCAGGGACACGCACAGGCCGGTGTCCTTGTCGTCGCTGGCGGCCAGGGCCATTTCAATGCCTTCGGCCTGCATGGCCGCACGTGCCAGGTCGCCGAAGCGGCCGTTGCCGTGACGGCCCAGATACACCACCGGCAACCCGTTGCGCCGGGCCGCAGCCATCACGTTGAAGCCGCCGCCGGCTTCGAAGCTGGCGGAGTTGGCCAATACATCGCCGCCGGTGGCAGGCAATGTGTCGAGGGACATGACCAGGTCGACGATGACCTGGCCGCTGTGCAGCAATCTAGACATTAGCGCTCTCTACCAAAGCCGGGCGACGATCAGCCGCGCCCCCCAGTACCGCATAAATCCCGCCGGCCACCAGGAAGGTGACGATCCAGCCCAGGCCGTTGTGGCCCAGCCACGAATCGGACAACGGCCCGGCGAACCAGATGTTCTCGGCCGTGGTGCCGATGGTGGTGAAGCTGAAGCCCAGCACAATCGCAATCGCCCAGGCGCCAAATGCACGCCACTCAACCCCGCCGCGATACCAGTAGGCGCTGCTTGGCGTCACGTCCAGCAGGTCTTTGGGGCTGTAGTAGTGACGATGAATCAGGTCGACCACAAAGATCCCGACCCAGGCGGTGATCGGTACCGCCAGCAGCGAGATGAAGGTGATGAACGGGCCGTAGAAACTGTCGGCAATCAGCATGAAGTAGATCGAACCGGCGAAGATCGCGACGATGTCGACAATCACTGCGTGCACGCGCTTGACCTTCAAGCCGAGGGTCAAGGTAGTGAGGCCCGCCGAATACACCGACAGGTTATTCGATAGCAGCAGCCCGCCAAACGCGGTGATCAGGTACGGCACTGCCATCCAGGTCGGCAGCATGTCGCGGATCGCGATGATCGGATCAGTGGCCGACGCCAGGTCGTTGTTGCCCACCGACAGCAGGCCGCCGAGGGTGATCAACAGCACCAGCGGAATCCCCGCACCGAAGGCGGCAGACGCTACCAGGCGCACGGCCTTGACGCTGCGATGCTGGTAGCGCGACATGTCGGCACCGGCGTTGGCCCAGCCGATACCGGTACCGGCCGCCATGGTGCCGATGCCGATGATCATCGCGCTCAACGGCGCTGGCGTGGCGTTGAACACCGCGCTCCAGTCGATGGTGGCGCAGAGGAAACCGCCCACCAGGATATTCAGTGCGCCGAACACGTAGGTGGCCCACTTCTGGATCACCAGCAAGGTGGCGTGGCCCAGGCCCGATACGGCGAGGGTCAACAGCACGAAGATGCCGATGAACAGCAGGGTCAGTACCGGGGCGCTTTTGGCGGCAACCGGCGAGTTGAACAGGATCGAGCACAACGACAGCAGCACAAACGCCGCCGTGGTGGTGTTGACGGTTTCCCAGCCCAGGCGCGACATCAGCGACACCAGGGTTGGGCCGATATTGCCGCGTACGCCAAAGATCGCCCGGGACAGGGTCAAGCTCGGTGCACGGCCACGACGGCCGGCGATGGAGATGATGCCCACCACCGCAAACGAGCCGGCGGCGCCGAGGATCGCCACGATGATTGCCTGCCAGATCGCCAGGCCGCGAAACGCTACGAGGGTCGCGCCCAAGGGCAAACCGAGGATGCTGATGTTGGCCGCAAACCAGACCCAGAACAGTTGCAGCGGATGGCCGTTGCACTCGCCTTCCGGGACCGGCTCGATGCCGCGTGTTTCCAATTGCCCGGCGCTTTGGCCGGAAGAGGACGTACTCATGGTGGGGTGCTCCTGATGCCTGTTTTTTTGTGGTTGTGGCAGGTTGGCAAGTTGAATCTGTGTTCCGGTCTTCCTGACTCGACTGGATCAATGTGGGAGCTGGCTTGCCTGCGATAGCGTGGTGTCAGTCGATGATTCATCAACTGATCGACCGCTATCGCAGGCAAGCCAGCTCCCACATTTTTTGATCTGCGGTGCTCAGCGCAGATCGAGCAGGCCTTGGACCAAGGGCTCCAGGTCCAGTCCGTTCACCTGCTTGACCTGTTCAATCATCGCCTCAGGCCAGCACTGCATCCCCAGGCACGCACCGAGCATTGCGCCGAGAATCGCGGCGATGGTGTCGGTGTCGCCGCCGAGGCTGGCGGCCATGCACAGGGCTTCGAAGGCATTCACTTCACCCACCGCGACTTGCTGCGCGAGGGCAAACGACACCACCACCGATTCCTGGGACGCCACGGAGGTGCCGATCAATTCGTACAGCAGGTCGGTAAACAGCGCCTTGTCGCCGCTGTCGACGCTCAAGGTGCGCGCCCAACTGATGCGGGTGGCGATGCGCCCACCGGCAATCCAGTGGCCGTGGTTTTCCGCCTGTTGGGCGATCTGGGTGCCGATGTTCAGCGCTTCGCCCAGGTCGACGCCGTTGATCCCGGCGGAAACCACCGCCGCCACCGCCGCCGCACTGGAGATCCCCAGATTGGTGTTATGGGTGACCTGGCACGCCTGGATCACCGCCTGGATAAACTGCGCTGTGTCGTTGACGTCCGCCGCAATGCCCACCGGGGTGATGCGCATGGCGGCGCCGTTGGTGGTGCCGTAGCGCCCGGATTCTTCCGGGGTATGGCCCGCCAGGATCATGTCGATCGCACGCTTGGTGGACGGGCCCAGCAAATCCTGGGAACCCTTGGCGCGCATCACCGCTTCCCAGTCGATCAGGCGCTGGGCCAGTTCGGTGGGTTCGATCTTGCCTTGGCCGTCCACCAGCAATTGGCCGACGAGAATCGCCTGCTCAGTGTCATCGGTGATCGAGCCCTTGGGCATGTTCGGCGCGATTGGCTGATCGGCGTCGGCATCTTCCAGGGCGGTGATCGCGCCGAAACGCGCCTTGACCTGCTCGCGGCTCAGGGACTGGGTGGGCATGCCCAACGCATCGCCCAGGGCCAGGCCGTAGAAGGCGCCGAGGGCGCGGGTAGTGGCGGTCATGTCGGTGTTCCAAATTGAAGGTGCAGGCGAAAGTGCAGCGGGTCGAGCAGGCTTTCGACGGATTCCATGAAGCGGTCTTGCCGGTCGTACGTGGTGCGCAGGGCCTTGAGGAACACCGTGCCCACCGGACGGCCCAGCAGTTGGGCGTCTTCTTCGTTCAACGGCTCGGCACCGATCCATTGGCTGCCGGTGGCGCCGACGTAGCCGTAGGCTGCCAGGGTGATGGTCAGGGAGTTATCGATCAGGCCAACTTGCGGCAGGCTCTCGAGGCCACCGGAGGCCGGCATCAGCGAGCGCTCCAGGGACACGAACGTGCCGTCGGCGGCGCGACGGCGGCGATCGAGGGCGATAAATTGGTCAGTGCCGTAGCGGCTGAGCAGGTCCGGGCGGGTGACCGCTTCCAGGCGCAGGATTTCGGAGGTGACCACTGCGCCGGTGTCGGCGAGGGCCTGGGCCCAGCCGCTGCGCTGGTCGAGCACCATGCCGTCGAAGGTGACGATCGAGCCAACACCGCTTTGGGTAGCGATGTAACTACGGCGCTTGAGCTCGGCGAGGGCCTCACGCAAGGTGCCGCGGCTGACGGAAAACTCTTCGGCCAACTGGTGCTCGCCTGGCAACAGGACACCGTCAGCCATCACTCCACCCTCGATACGGCGGATCAGCTCGTCGACGACGCGTTTTTTCTTATCAAATCGGACATGTCTAATCATGTACAAATTGATAACCGAAAGCGCCCGGCTACGGCAAGCGAATTATTTCAGGGGAAGCAAGAAATCAGCCTCAGGGCTCCAGGCCGATGGGGAAAAATACCCCGCCGCTCCAGACCCCAAGCCAGTTCTGACCGTTGATCGGGCGGGTCACCGCCAACTCCACCAACTGATAGAACGCATTGCGGTGAACCAAGGCTTCGAGGTTGGTGCGCACCCGCAAGTACGGCGAGGGTTCCTGGGTGTCCGGGTCAATCACCACCCGCAGCGGATGTTCGATACCGGCCTCGACCGATTCATCCACGTTGGTGGTAAAGCGCAGCACCTGGCTCTCGCCCTGCCCTTCGACTTCCAGGGTAACGGCGACGAAGGGGGCGTCATCGACCTTGATCCCGACCTTTTCCACCGGGGTGATCAGAAAGTAGTCATCGCCATCGCGGCGGATGATGTTGGAGAACAGCTTGACCATCGGCTTGCGGCCAATCGGCGTGCCCATGTAGAACCAGGTGCCATCGCGGGCAATGCGCATGTCGATATCGCCGCAAAACGCCGGGTTCCACAGATGCACCGGTGCGGGCCCCTTGCCCTTGGGCAATTGTGCCAACAGGTCATTGGCCTTGGCCGAATCGGTCATGCAGCTCTCCTTGTGACTTACTGATCGCTCATGCCCAACAGGCTGCGCGCGTAGTGCGCCAGGGGCTTGCCGATCAGATCTTCAGGCTTGTTGTCGTGGAACGTCAGTAAACCGCCACGGCTGTGAATCCGCACAGTATCAATCAAATACTGGGTGCTGGTCTCGATCAACATGACCTGAATGGTGCCGGTGTCGATACCCAGGCGATCCACCGCCTCTTGGTCAGACCATTCATCGGCGTTGCCGATCCGGTCGTCTGCCTGGGCAAAGCGGCAGTACAACAGGTAATGCGCGCCGGCTGCGCGGGCTTCAGACATCGCCTGCTCCAGGCCTTCGGGCTTGCGGGCGCGGCGGACCATCGGGAAGTATTCGACAAAACCGTTGAAGGCTTCCTCGGCCACCACGTTAGGCCGTGGATAAGCACTGCCCGGCGGGGTGAAGGCGCCCTGGGCGATGAAGACAAAAGAGTCCGGCTGTATGCGGACCGAATTGACGCGGCGGGTATCGCTGTGGTCCAGCAGCCCGGCGTCGCTCATCTGATAGCGCGTGCCTTCGGCCATATCACTGACGGTCATGCAGCCACCCAGCGCGAGTGACGCCAGCACCAAAACCAGACTACGCATCCTAATTCTCCAAAGGCCGGTGACGGAAAACCGGCGAATGGGCACGAGATGCAGATTTTGCGCCAGCTTGCGGGACTAGCCGCCGATGATCTTCATGATGGTAGCGCCGCCGGAGAATGCCACTTCCTGCTTGTCGCCCAAGGCCTTGACCAGCAAGCGCTGCAAGGCCGGCAGAGCCTGGTGGCGGGGTTTGTCCAGCAGGTCGCCGACGTAGTGGCGGTTGCTCGACGACAGGCAGCCATGCAGCCAGCCGGTGGACGACAGGCGCAAACGCGAGCAGGTCCGGCAGAACGGCACGCTTTCATTGGCGATCACACCGAAGAAGCCCTTGCCGGGCACTTCGTAGCGCACGGCAGTGGCGTCCACCGGAGCGTTGGCTTGCAGGTATTCGTGCTGTTCGCCGATCAGGCTGAGCAGTTGCTGGAGGCTTACGAACTGCTGGAGGAACGCGTTGGAGTCAGTGGCCAGGTGGCCCATGCGCATCAATTCGATAAAGCGCAGCTCATAGCCACGCTCCAGGCAGTAGTCGAGCAGCGGCATCACCTGGTCGAGGTTCTGGCCGCGCAACGGCACCATGTTGACCTTGATCTTGATTCCAGCGGCGCTGGCCTGATCCATTCCATCAAGTACCGTGGCCAGGTCGCCACCGCGAGCGATGCTGCGGAAGGCATCGGCATCCAGGGTATCGAGGGACACGTTGATCCGGCGAATCCCGGCATCCACCAGCAGCGGCAGTTTGCGCGCCAGCAGTTGGCCATTAGTGGTCAGGCTGATATCACTCAGCCCCATCTGCCCCACCGCGCCCATGAAGGCTTCCAGCTTGGGGCTGACCAACGGTTCACCGCCGGTAATGCGCAGGCGCTCGATGCCGGCGGCCTCAATCAGGTACTCAACGCCGCGCGCCATCGCCTCGGCCGACAATTCGTCCTGCGCAGCCACCAGCCGCTTGCCGTTGGGCACGCAGTAGGTACAGGCGTAATTGCAGGCTGAGGTCAGGCTGATCCGCAAATTGCGGAATCGCCTGCCTTGACGATCAACGATCATGGATCACTCCGGCAGAGGATAATTCGGGCACGCCAAAACCTGACTGAAAAATCAAGTTTTGGCAAGGTCCTTGCCTGAGTATATTCCTGGGTTACTGCGCTGGGCAGGAAATCATATCGCCATCACGCTGGCGAATGATTCAAGTGGCCGGCGCTTCGGCGTTCGGCAAATCGGTGCTGTGCTTGCGCTTGTTGCCCATGCGCACGCCGATGTCCATCAGGAATTGGAAAAAACCTTCCTGGTCTTCCAGCACATTGCTCCAGAACGGCGAGTGGTACAGCGCCACGGCGCCGTGCACCAACGCCCAGGCGGCGCAGTAATGGAAATACGGCGGCACGTCTTCGAGCTTGCCTTCGCTGATGCGGCCCTTGATCAGCAGGGTCAGGCGCTCGAAGTTCGAGGCGCGGATCTTGTGCAGCTCCTCGACCATTTCCGGCACCTGATGGCCCTTCACCACTTTTTCTTCCAGGCGATCAAACAGGCGGTAGCGCTGCGGGTCACGCATGCGGAACTCGAAGTAGGCGCGGGACAGCGCTTCCTTGTCCTTGTCGACATCGGCCGAGTGCAGCAGCTCGTTCAGGTCGCGCTCGTAGTCGAGCATCAGGCGCAGGTAGATCTCGGCCTTGGACTTGAAGTGCTTGTAGATGGTGCCTTTGCCGATACCCACGGCATCCGCAATCATCTCGACGGTGACGCTGTCTTCACCCTGGTCGAGGAACAGCTTGAGTGCGGTGTCGAGAATTTCCTGCTCGCGGCGGCGAAACTCACGGACCTTGCGGGGTTCTTTGTGCATAAGAAAAAGGTCTGCAGAGATGGATATTGGGAGGGTGGCGTGCCCCAAGCCGTGCTTGTCGGAACGTTTTACCCGGTGCGCGGGATTATCCCGACTGAACGGTCGTTGGGCAACGCCTATATGAACAACCTTTGCACTTAACTTACAGCGCGCCAACGAATCAGCCGATTTGAGTCAGAAATAAAACAGGTGATTGCCACCTGTGCATCGCAACCCATGAGAACTCAACCGAAGCGCGCGTATTCCAAATCTGTTTAAAAAACGATCAGAAGCGGCTGGACTGAATCGGATACTGATCAATACTTGAAATGTCGGCGTGGCATCTCCCCCAAGTGACGCGTCGACCTGGGTACCGACGGACTGCGTGCCCTTGTTTTACTCCTAATGGTCTTAGCCCGGATTCACCCCCCCAGAACCCGGGTTTTTTTTGCCTGCGATTTAGTGGCCGACGTGGGCCAGCGGGAACAGACGCTTGAAGTTCTCGGTGGTCTGTTCGGCGAAGCGCTCGTAGGACTCGCCCCGCAACATCGCCAGATAATCCGCCACATCCCGTACGTATTCCGGCAGGTTGGGTTTGCCGCGATGAGGGATTGGCGCCAGGTACGGCGAATCGGTTTCCACCAGCAGGCGGTCTGCCGGGACCTGACGCGCGACATCCCGCAGGGCATCGGCATTGCGGAAGGTCACGATGCCCGACAAGGAAATGTAGAAACCGAGGTCGAGGGCGGCCTTGGCCATGTCCCAGTCTTCCGTGAAGCAATGCAGCACACCGGCCTGGGGCAGCGCGGCTTCGCGCAGCAGGGTCAGGGTGTCGGCACGGGCGCCGCGGGTGTGGACGATCACGGGTTTGCCAGTCTGCTGGGCGGCTTGCAGGTGCAGGCGGAACGACGCCTGCTGCAACTCGGCGGCTTCCGGTTCGTAATGGTAATCCAGGCCGGTCTCACCGATGGCGACGACACGCGGGTGATTGAGTTCGCCGAGCAGCCAGTCGAGGGCCGGGGCTTCGCCAGGCTTCAGGTCCAGCGGGTGGATGCCCACCGAGCAGTCGACGTCGGCATAACGATCGGCCAGGGCTTTGACGTCGGCGGCGTTTTCCGCGCTGACGCCGATGCACAGGAAGTGCCCTACCCCGCGCTGGCGCGCGGCTTCGAGGGCGGCGTCGAGGGAGCCGCCGTGCTGGGCCAGGTCGAGGCGATCAAGGTGGCAATGGGAATCTACGAGCATAGGGGTCTACAACTTGAGTCACGGAAAGTGTCAGGCCAACGATACACCCGTCGGCCACTGAAATTAACGCCGGCCGAGCAAGCCGACCCACTGCACCAGCAAGGCCTCAAGCAACAGCACGCGGTTGAGGTTGGCCTTGCCCAGGACCTTCTGGCGCTGGGCGAGGATCCAGTCCTGAATGTTCAGGACCTTGTCCTGGGCACTTTTCTGCGCGAGGTATTGCACCACCTTGCGCATGTCCGCCAGGCCCAGGCCGTTTTCGTCCTGGGTCAGCTGGTAGCGCAGGATCAGGCTCGACCAGTCGCAAAACCAGTCAAACAGCAGCAACAAGGGAATGTCTTTCCAGGCGCTTTCGGCCAGTTGTGTGGCAGACAGTTCCTGCTTGAGCAGCTTCTTCACCCCATCCACCACCAACGCGCGCTGTTCCCGTACGCCCTGGGCCTGGAGCTTGACCGCCGCCAAGGGCGACCCGGCCGCCAGGGTCAGCAACTCGACACGCTCGGCCTCGCCACACTCCGGCAGTGCCTGGGCCAGCCACTGCAGGCTCATGGCTTCGCTCGGCAACGGGCAGGCCTGTTGCACGCAGCGGCTGCGGATGGTCGGCAGCAGGCGGCTGGACTGGTGGCTCACCAGCAGCAACACGGTATCGCCGGACGGTTCTTCCAGGCTCTTGAGCAAGGCGTTGGCCGCGTTGATGTTCATCGACTCCACCGGCTCGATCAGCACCACCTTGCGCCCGCCCATCTGCGCGGTCTGCACCACGAAGCTGACCAGATCACGCACCTGGTCGACCTTGATCGCCTTGTCGGCTTCTTCAGGCTCCAGCAGGTAGTTATCCGGATGGCTGCCAGCCTTGAGCAGCATGCAGGATTTACATTCCCCGCAGGCTTCCAGGCCGTTGGGCCGCTGGCACAACAAGCTGGCCATCAGCCGCTCGGCCAGGGCGCGCTTGCCGATGCCCGCCGGACCATGGAGCAAGTAGGCGTGGGCGTGCTGGGCACGGCCCGCCAGTTGCTGCCAGAGGCTGTCCTGCCACGGATAGGCTTCAGCCACGGACACGCTCCACAAGCTGCGGCAACAGGGCGTCGATGGACTGCTGAACCTGAGTCAAAGGTAGTGCGGCGTCCAACAGGTAGTAACGGGCGGGGTCGGCTTCGGCGCGCTTGAGAAACGCGCTGCGCACAGCTTCAAAAAACACTCGGGTTTCCAGTTCGAAACGATCGAGGCGACCCCGGGCGGTGGCGCGGGCCATGCCGACTTCCACCGGGAGGTCGAACACCAGGGTCAGGTCGGGCCGCAAATCGCCCTGCACGAAGGTTTCCAGCGTCGCAATGCGCTCAAGGGACAAGCCACGGCCGCCGCCCTGATAGGCGTAGGTGGAGTCGGTAAACCGGTCACAAATCACCACCGCGCCACGGGCCAGGGCCGGGCGAATGACTTCGGCCAGGTGCTGGGCGCGGGCAGCGAACACCAGCAGCAGCTCGGTGTCGGGGTTCATCTGTTCGTCGCCCGGGGTCAGCAGCACTTCCCGGATACGCTCGGCCAGCGGCGTGCCGCCGGGCTCGCGGGTCAGCAGCACCTCGATACCTTCGGCGCGCAGGCGCTCGGCCAGGTATTCGCGGTTGGTGCTTTTGCCGGCGCCTTCCGGGCCTTCCAGGGTAATAAACAAGCCAGTCACAGGCAGTCCTTAGTCAGAGTCATTGCGAGCTTTGCGGCGCGGTGTCATCGGGTGCGGGAGACGGCTCGGCGGGCGTACCCACCGGTGCGTCTTCAGGTTTTGCCGCCGGTGCGGGCGCGGGTGCCGGGCTGGAACGGTAATCGGCACGACGCTTCATCTGAAACTCACGCACCGCCGCGTTATGGGCCTCCAGGTTATCCGAGAAGATATGGCTGCCGTCGCCACGGGCGACAAAATACAGGCTGCTACCGGCCACCGGGTTCAGCGCGGCATGAATCGCCTCACGTCCGACCATGGCAATCGGCGTCGGCGGCAGGCCGGCGATCACATAGGTGTTGTAGGGCGTGGCTTCCTTGAGGTGCGCACGGGTCAGCTTGCCGGTATAGCGCTCGCCGAGGCCGTAGATCACCGTTGGGTCGGTTTGCAGCAGCATGCCGATCTGCATGCGTCGCACGAACACCCCGGCAATCTGGCCGCGTTCTTCCGGCACACCGGTTTCTTTCTCGACCAGCGAGGCCATGATCAGCGCCTGATAGGGTTCGGTGTACGGCGCATCGGCGGCGCGTTTGCTCCACTCCTGGGCGAGAACATCGTCCAGGCGGTTGTAGGATTTTTTCAGCAACTCGACGTCGCTCATGCCACGCACGAAGCGGTAGGTGTCAGGGAAAAAGCGGCCTTCAGGGAAGACACCAGGGTGGCCGAGCTTTTCCATCACCTCACTGTCACTCAGGCCCGACAGGGTTTGCTCGAGCTTTTCATGCTTGGCCAGAGCGGCGCGTACCTGGCGGAAGTTCCAGCCTTCCACCAGCGTGATGCTGTACTGCACCACTTCGCCACGCTGCCACAAACCGATCAGGCCCTCGGCGGTGAGGCCCGGGGTCATGCGGTATTCGCCGCTGTGCAGCGGCTGGCCGTCGAGGTTGAAGCGCCAGTAGAGACGCAACCAGAACGCATCCTTGAGCACGCCGTCATTTTCCAGACGATTGAAGGTGCCGGTGGGCGTCGCGCCGGCCGGTACATCCAGCAATTGCTCCTGGGTCAGATTCAGGGGCTGCTCAAGGGCCGAGTTCAGCTTCCAGGCCGAAGCGCCCAGCAGCAAACCCGCCAGGACCAGGCCGATCTCCAGCAACAATACAAATTTACGTCTCAAATCAAATATCCAATAGTGCGCGAACAATGCCCTGCAGTTTACGGGTGAGCGGCCCAACCGACCAGCTCATCGCAGCACATCCGCGCACCGGCCAAATGCCATATACGCTGTTGCACACAAAGACTTCGTCAGCCTGTTGCAGCTGCTCAAGGCTGATGTCGGCCACGCTGGTCGGAATGCCCAGCACCTGGGCCTGGGCCAATACCTCGGCCCGCATGACGCCGGCGACGCCACAGCGCTTCAGATCAGCGGTCAGCAACACGCCATCACGCACCAGGAACAGGTTGCTGAACACGCCTTCGATGACTCGACCGGACATATCCAGCATCAAACCCTCGGCGTGATCGGCATCCTGCCACTCGGCGCGGGCGAATACCTGTTCCAGGCGATTGAGGTGCTTGAGGCCGGCAAGCAACGGTTGTTCGGACAAGCGGGTGGTACACGCAAACAGGCGAATGCCTGACGCTGCATGTTCCGGGGGATAAGTGGCAGGTGGACTGCCTTGCAGAATGCGCCGCGGGGGAGCCCCAGCGCTGATGCCGTAACCGCGCTGGCTGTCGCCACGGGTCAGGATCAATTTGAGTACACCGTCGCCGAGGGCGGCGGCATAGGCCAGCAATTCGCTGCGGATCAACGGCTGATCCGCAACAATCGCCAACCGCCTGCAACCCTCACCGAGGCGCTGCAGGTGGCGGTCGAGCAACACGGGCTGCCCGGCCTTGACGGCAATGGTCTCGAACAGGCCATCACCGTACGCCAGGCCACGGTCTTTCAGGGGCACTGCGCCCGCCGGCTGACCGTCAACCCAGCTTTCCATCACTCGGCGAACCGGCGGAACACCAGGGAACCGTTGGTACCACCAAAACCGAACGAGTTGGACAACACCACGTCGATCGGCATCTTCTGCGCCTCATGAGGCACGAAGTTCAGGTCGCAGCCTTCATCCGGCTCATCGAGGTTGATGGTCGGCGGAGCGACCTGATCCTTGATGGCCAGCACACTGAAGATCGCCTCGACCGCGCCCGCCGCACCCAACAGGTGGCCGGTCATGGACTTGGTGGAGCTGACCGCCAGCTTGTAGGCGTGCTCGCCGAACACCGACTTGATGGCTTCGGCTTCCGCCAGGTCGCCCGTCGGAGTGGAAGTGCCGTGGGCGTTGATGTACTGCACCTGGTCAGCGTTGACCTTGGCATCACGCAACGCATTGGTGATACAGCGGGCAGCACCTGCACCGTCAGACGGCGGCGAGGTCATGTGATACGCATCACCGCTCATGCCGAAGCCAATCAGTTCGGCGTAGATGGTGGCGCCACGGGCCTTGGCGTGCTCCAGCTCTTCGAGCACCAGCGCACCGGCGCCGTCGGCCAGTACAAAGCCATCACGGCCCTTGTCCCACGGACGGCTGGCGCGGGTCGGCTCGTCATTGCGAGTCGACAGTGCACGGGACGCGCCGAAGCCCCCCATGCCCAGGCCGCAGGCGGCCATTTCGGCGCCGCCGGCGATCATCACGTCAGCTTCGTCATAGGCGATATTGCGCGCCGCCATGCCGATGCAGTGGGTGCCGGTGGTGCACGCCGTGGAGATGGCGTAGTTAGGCCCCTGAGCCCCCAAGTGGATGGACAGGAAACCGGAAATCATATTGATGATCGAGCCAGGCACGAAGAACGGTGAAATTCGACGGGGGCCAGACTCGTGCAACGTGCGGCTGGTTTCTTCGATATTGGTCAGACCGCCAATACCCGAACCCATGGCCACGCCGATGCGCTCACGGTTGGCGTCGGTGACTTCCAGGCCGGCATTACGCACCGCCTGAAAACCGGCTGCCAGGCCGTATTGAATGAACAGGTCGAGTTTGCGGGACTCTTTGACCGAGAGATATTCCTCGACATTGAAGTCCTTTACCGAGCCGCCAAAACGGGTGGAATAGGCAGAAAGGTCCGTGTGTTCGATCAGACCAATACCACTGCGGCCAGCCAGAATGCCCTGCCAACTGCTCGGCACATCCGTACCCAGTGGCGACAACATACCCATACCGGTGACTACGACGCGTCTACGCGACACAGCACTCTCCTTTTTCTAATGACGACACTTTGCATCAGGCTTAAAGGAAAAAACCGCACGCCATAGGGCAGTGCGGTTTTTCCATCACAGCAAGCGACGATTACAAACTATTACGCCTGGTGGCTAGTAACGTAGTCGATGGCAGCTTGAACGGTAGTGATTTTTTCAGCTTCTTCGTCCGGGATTTCGGTCTCGAATTCCTCTTCCAGAGCCATCACCAGCTCAACGGTGTCAAGGGAGTCGGCACCCAGGTCTTCAACGAAGGAAGCGCTGTTGGTCACTTCTTCTTCTTTAACGCCCAGTTGCTCGGCAACGATTTTCTTGACGCGCTCTTCGATGGTGCTCATACCGTGTTTTCACTCCTAATGGACAAATTCAGGCAGCTGGCCAGTGGGTAAGTGTATAGAAAGGCTTTTCAGCTTTTCAACTGAAAGCTTCATCCTCGTACCCTATTGGCCATCTGCCTATAAATAGATTGCAGCTTTATAACGGATTTTAGACAGCTCGTATGACATTTTTTTGAAGCGATCCGTCACAATTTAACTCATGTACATCCCGCCGTTAACCGGGATTGTAGCCCCAGTCACGTATGCCGCACCGTCGGATGCCAGGAAAGTGACCACATTCGCGATCTCTTGAGCCTGGCCCAGACGACCCAGCGGAATCTGCGTCAGCAACGCTACACGCTGCGCTTCAGGCAATTCGCGGGTCATATCGGTATCGATGAACCCTGGGGCCACCGAGTTGACCGTAATCGACCGCGAGCCCACTTCACGCGCCAGTGCACGGCTGAAACCTTCCAGACCGGCCTTGGCGGCTGCGTAGTTTACTTGGCCTGCGTTGCCCATGGCACCCACAACAGAGCCAATATTGATAATTCGACCCCAACGAGCCTTGGTCATGCCACGCAAAACACCCTTGGACAGGCGAAACAGACTGTTCAGGTTGGTATCGACGACGTCATGCCACTCGTCGTCTTTCATGCGCATCATCAGGTTATCGCGGGTGATACCGGCATTGTTCACCAGAATAGCTGGTGCACCGAATTGCGCCGTGATTTCCGCCAGGACGGCAGCCACGGACTCATCGCTGGTCACGTTCAGTTCAAGACCGGTGCCCTGAACGCCGTGTTCCTTCAACGTCGCGGCAATACGCTCGGCGCCGGCGGCGGAGGTTGCGGTACCGATGACCACAGCGCCCATACGGCCCAGCTCCAGGGCGATCGCCTGGCCAATGCCACGGCTAGCGCCGGTGACCAGTGCAACTTTACCTTGCAGACTCATGCAGGCTTCTCCTAGGTTCGGAAATTAAAGGTCAGGCCAGGGCTGCGCGAGCAGCAGCGAAGGCATCCGGGGTATTGAGGTTGGAAGTCGACACGCCTTCGGCGCAACGCTTGTTCAGGCCAGCCAGGACTTTGCCCGGGCCGCACTCGACCAATTGAGTGGCGCCGTTGGCGGCCAGGGTCTGCACCGATTCAACCCAGCGAACCGGCTTGTACAGCTGTTCCAGCAGGTCGCGCTTGAGGGTTTCCAGGTCGGGAGCCACCGCAGCACTGACGTTCTGCACCAGCGGAATCTGCGGCGCCTGCCAGTTGATCGCAGCGATCGACTCGGCAAAACGTTCGGCAGCCGGACGCATCAGTTCGCAGTGGGACGGCACGCTGACCGGCAGCGGCAATGCACGCTTGGCGCCACGGGCCTTGCAGCCTTCGATGGCGCGCTCTACCGCAGCCTTGGCACCGGCGATCACCACCTGGCCAGGGGAGTTGAAGTTCACGGCGCTGACCACTTCGCCCTGGGCCGCTTCGGCGCAGGCGGCAATGACGTCAGCATCTTCCAGGCCGAGAATGGCAGCCATGCCGCCCTGCCCCGCCGGAACCGCTTCCTGCATCAACTGGCCACGACGCTCCACCAGCTTGACCGCTTCACCGAGGGTCAGGCTGCCAGCGGCCACCAGGGCGCTGTATTCGCCCAGGCTATGACCGGCAACGTAGGCCGGGCGCGCACCACCTTCAGCCAACCACAGGCGCCACAGGGCGATGGAGGCGGTCAGGATGGCCGGCTGGGTCTTGTCGGTTTGGTTGAGCAGCGCTTCCGGCCCTTGCTGGGTCAGTGCCCACAGGTCGTAACCCAAGGCATCGGAAGCTTCCTTGAAAGTTTCCAGGACCAGCGGATGTTCCGCGCCCAGCTCGGCCAACATGCCGAGGGACTGCGAACCCTGCCCTGGAAAGACGAATGCGAGGGATGTAGACATGTAACAAGCCCCTAATGATCTGGTCGTCGGAAATTGGCGCCCCACAGGTGGGAGCGCAAGAAACTGACAGATTGGATGGTCAATTGAACTGGCCGGTCACATTTAAGCATTTCCGGCCCGATTCGCCTAAGGCAACAGATCCTCAAGGCGGCCATGCAAGCGTTGCGGCAGGTTTTCCTGGATCTCGATCAAGGCGCGCTGGATGGCACTTTGAAAACCCTGCACCCCCGCCGAGCCGTGACTTTTCACCACGATGCCCTGCAATCCCAGGAAACTCGCGCCATTGTGCCGCGCCGGTGCCAGGTCTGCCTGCAGGCGCCGCATCAAGGGCAGCGCCAGTGCGCCCACCACACGTGAAGCAAGGTTGCGCTTGAACAAGGCCTCGATGCGCGCAGCAATCATCGTCGCCAGGCCTTCGCTGGACTTGAGCAGGATATTGCCGACAAACCCGTCGCACACCACCACGTCCGCTTCGCCCCGGTACAGACCGTCACCTTCGACAAACCCGATGTAGTTCAAGCCTCGCGCGCGTTGCAACAGCGTCGCCGCCAGCTTGACCTGCTGATTACCCTTGATGTCTTCGGTGCCGATATTCAGCAACGCCACCCGAGGCCGAGCCACGCCCAGGGCTTCGGCTGCCACCGAGCCCATCAACGCAAAGTGCAGCAGATGCTCGGCACTGCAATCGACGTTCGCCCCCAGGTCCAGCAACTGGCAATAGCCTCGCTGGGTCGGGATCGCCGCGACCATCGCCGGCCGGTCAATGCCCGGCAGGGTTTTCAGCACATGCCGGGACAACGCCATCAACGCCCCGGTATTGCCGGCACTGACACAGGCCTGGGCCTTGCCGTCACGCACCAGCTCCAGGGCCACCCGCATCGAAGAATCAGGTTTGCCGCGCAACGCCTGTGCAGGCTTTTCATCCATGGTGATGGTTTCGCTGGCCGGTGTAATAGTCAGGCGCGCGCGATCCACCGGCGGATGGCTGGCAATCAGTTCTTCAAGTAAGGAGGGTTGACCGACGAGGGTCAGGTGCAGCGAGGGCGTGGCATACAGGCAAGCAATGCAGGCCTGAACAATGCTGCGGGGACCGAAGTCCCCGCCCATTGCGTCAATCGCGATGACTTGAGCAGACAAGTGATTACTCGTCAGCGCCCTTGTCGATCACTTTACGGCCACGGTATACGCCTTCTGGCGATACGTGGTGACGCAGGTGAACTTCACCGGTGGTTTTTTCTACAGACAGAGTGCTCGCCGTCAGGGCGTCGTGGGAACGACGCATGTCACGGGCAGAGCGGGATTTTTTGTTCTGCTGAACAGCCATAATTGATTAACTCCTAAACGTTTGGGTCACGCTTTAACTGCGCCAATACACTGAACGGGTTGGACCGCGTTACCTCGTCCTCGCTCGGTTCGGGCTCATCGAGACCCGCCGGCTGCTGGCATTCTTCCGGATGATGAGCAGGCACAATGGGCAAGGCGAGCAAAAGCTCCTCCTCGATCAGTGACTGCAGATCCAAAGGATCTTCGCCCAGTTCCAGCACGTCATAACCTTTCGGCAACGACTGGGTATTCGCACCCTCTTTCACCACAGCATAACTGCATTCGCTGTGGATCGGCAGGGTGACCAGCTCAAGACAACGCTGGCAAACCATTTTGACTTCGGTGTCGATAAAGCTGTGGATTACCACAGACTTACGTTCATCTCGTTCAAAAACGAATTTAGCCTGCACCGTACCGACAGTGTCGGAAAGCGGGTCGCAGAGTCTCTCCAAATCGGCCAGCAGCACTTCACCTTGAAGGGTAGTGCCACGATCAGCCAATTTGCGCGGGTCAACGTGAGGTGGAATCGGGTCATTCAACATAGGCGCAGCATTATAGGGATGCACCCAGCCATGTCAAAGGAAATTCAGCCCTGTCCGTCACCGGGCCTCCCCGCTAGAATCCGCGACTGCCTTGAGGAGACGCCCATGCTGCCTTTATTACTCGCTTCCAGCTCGGTTTATCGCCGGGAATTGTTGAACCGCCTGCACTTGCCGTTCATCTGCAGCTCGCCGGATATCGACGAAAGCCACCGCCCGGACGAGTCCGCCGTGGCACTGGTAAAGCGCCTCGCCGAAGAAAAGGCCCGCGCCCTCGCTGCCAGTCATCCAGGGCACCTGATTATCGGCTCGGACCAGGTCGCCGCCCTCGACGGCCAGATCATCGGCAAGTCCCACACCTTCGAGAAGGCCCGCGAGCAACTGCTGGCGGCCAGTGGCAAGCGCGTCAGCTTCCTCACCGGCCTGGCCGTGCTGAACAGCACCACTGGCCACTGCCAGGTCGACTGCATCCCCTTTACCGTGCACATGCGCACCCTGGACGCCGCACGCATCGAGCGTTACCTGCGCATCGAGCAGCCCTACGACTGCGCTGGCAGCTTCAAGGCCGAAGGGTTGGGGGTGAGCCTGTTTCAAAGCACTGAAGGGCCGGACGCTACCAGCCTGGTCGGCCTGCCACTGATTCGACTGGTGGACATGCTGCTGGCCGAAGGCGTGCAGATTCCCTGAGAACACCCCAAACAAATGTGGGAGCTGGCTTGCCGTCGATGCAGACACCTCGGTACATCAGTTGCACCGAGGTGATGCTATCGCAGGCAAGCCAGCTCCCACACTTTGAGATCTCAGCGCAGGGTAGGCCCCTGGAAGCCCATCCACATCGCCAACTGCTCAGCCACACTGGCGCCGAGCTTCTTCGAGAAGCGGTCAAACGGCGATTCCTGAACAGTGAAGTCCACCAGTTCTTTCTCGCCGATCACATCCCGCGCCACCGAGCTGGCACTGCCCAGTCCGTCGATCAAGCCCAGTGGCAGTGCTTGCTCACCGGACCAGACCAGGCCGGAAAACAACTCCGGATGTTCTTTATCCTTGAGCCGGTCACCGCGCCCTTGCTTGACGCTGGCAATAAACTGCCGATGAGTGGTATCGAGCACGCCCTGCCAGAACTGGGTCTCATCAGGCTTTTGCGGCTGGAATGGATCCAGGAACGCCTTGTGCTCGCCAGACGTGTACGTACGCCGCTCAACCCCGAGCTTCTCCATGGTGCCGACAAAGCCGTAACCGGCCGCCGTCACACCAATGGAACCCACCAGGCTGGCCTTGTCGGCATAGATCTGGTCGGCAGCGCTGGCGATGTAATAGGCACCCGAGGCACCCAGATCGGAAATCACCGCATACAGCTTGATATCCGGGTGCAACGCGCGCAGGCGACGAATTTCGTCATACACATAACCCGACTGCACCGGACTGCCACCCGGACTGTTGATGCGCAGAATCACTGCCTTGACCTTCGAATCCTCGAAGGCGGCCCGCAGGCTGCTGACGATATTGTCGGCACTGGCAGACTCCTTGTCGGCAATCACTCCGCGCACTTCGATCAGCGCCGTGTAATTACCGCTTCGGGTGGCGCTCTTTTCCATGTCCATCAGCGGACTGAACAGCGCCAGCATGCCCAGCAGATAAATAAAGGTCAGGAGCTTGAAAAAGATCCCCCAACGCCGGGAGCGACGCTGCTCCTGGACACTGGCCAGCAGGGTCTTCTCCAGCAACTTCCAGCTTCTGTCATCGCCATTGTTATCGGCATTGGCCTTTTCAGGCGCCTTCCACTCATCGGTCATGCCATCCACCCCAGCAAAGACTTAATGGGCCCGGCTGAGCCAGGCCTGCAATTCAGAAAAACGGTCAATCGTCAGTCTCGGCTCGTACGCTTGCAACGCCTCGGCAGACTGGGCGCCGTAGCTGACCGCCACGGAATCCATGCCGGCATTGCGCGCCATCATCAGGTCGAACGACGCATCACCCACCATCAGCGCCTGCCGCGGTGACACACCACATTGAGCGAGGATCTGCTCGAGCATCAGAGGATGGGGTTTGCTGGCGGTTTCATCCGCCGCACGGGTGGCGTCGAAATAAGCTTCCCAGCCATGAGCCTTGAGCACCCGGTCCAGGCCGCGACGGGCCTTGCCAGTCGCCACTGCGAGGTGATAGCCATCGGCGCGGAACGCTTCCATGATCTCTGCCACCCCCTCAAACAGCGGCGAAGGCTGGGCATCGAGCGCCATGTAGTGATCGGCGTAGTGCTGACGAAAGGCTATCAGCTCGTCGTCGCCCATTTCCGGATACAGGGTACGGATCGCTTCCGGCAGGCCCAGGCCAATAATGCCCTTGACCGCCAGGTCGTCGCACAACGCATAGCCGGCCCGGGTCGACGCGGCGTGCATCGACTCGACAATCCGACCAATGGAGTTACACAGGGTGCCATCCCAATCAAAGATCAGCAGTTTGTAGTCAAGGTGCGACACTCAGGCGCTCCACGGTCTTGGCCCACATCTCATCGACAGGCGCCTGCAGCTTCAATTCGCCGCCATCCGGCAGCGGCACGGTCAGCATATAGGCGTGCAGGAACAGACGCTTGCCACCCAGGTCGCGGATTTCCTTGGAGAAATCCTCATCGCCGTATTTGGTATCGCCGGCGATGCAGTGACCTGCGTGCAGGGTGTGCACACGAATCTGATGGGTACGGCCGGTGACCGGCTTGGCCTCGACCATGGTGGCAAAGTCACCGAAGCGACGCAGCACCTTGAACAGGGTCAGCGCCTCCTTGCCCTCCTCGTCCACCTCGACCATGCGCTCGCCGGAACGCAGGTTGCTCTTCTGCAACGGCGCACGGACGCTCTTGATCGAGGTTGCCCAGTTGCCACGCACCAGGGCCATGTAGCGCTTGTCCACGCCATCACCGCGCAGGGCGGCATGCAGGTGACGCAACATGCTGCGCTTCTTGGCAATCATCAGCAGGCCGGAGGTGTCACGGTCCAGACGGTGGACCAGCTCCAACTCCTTGGCATCCGGGCGCAACTGACGAAAGGCTTCGATCACCCCGTAGTTCAGGCCGCTGCCGCCGTGGACGGCGATGCCGCAAGGCTTGTTGATCACGATCAGCGCCTTGTCTTCGAAGACAATCGACGCTTCTAGGCGCTGCAACAGGCCTTGAGCCAGAGGGACCGGTTCGTCCCGCTCAGGCACCCGCACCGGCGGCACACGGACGATGTCGCCCGCCTGCAGCTTGTACTCGGGCTTGATCCGGCCCTTGTTCACGCGCACTTCGCCTTTACGCAAAATGCGGTAAATCAAGGTCTTGGGCACGCCTTTGAGCCTGGCAAGAAGAAAGTTGTCGATGCGTTGGCCGGCATATTCCGGCGAGACCTCGAGCAGCTGGACGCTGGGGGTCTGGGGGGCGGTAGTCGTCATGGCGGCGATGATAACAATTTTTTATGGAATTGAAGCACTTAATCATTGCTGCTATAGTCGCGAACGCCGCCAAAAGCGGCCTGGACAGAGGACTAGCGGCAAACTGCCGGCCCTGACCATCGCAATTCATCAGGACGCGAGGCCGTCCTACGGGGCTTTCGCCACCTTGGAAGGCTCGAGATTGTAACAAGCGCAGGTGACATGAGGCCTGAAGCGAGTGCAAAAAGCAGAGTGATTACTCGCCTTTTGCGCCGATATTTACGGCCAGTTCACAAAGTGCAGTCAGTCTTGAACCAGACCACGGCGAATGCTTCGGAAACAACGCCTGTTACGAGCTGAGTGAGAGCACAGTCGCCCACACCCGGTCTTGTTTAGCCATGAGCGTGTTCTCCCCATTGGAGAACACGGTAAATGCCAACCCGCTGCGGATTCTGCGCGCGGCAGCACCCGAATTATCAGGGATACGTGTAGGGTGGAGATGCACAACCGTCGGACTGTGTAGCACTAGGCTTATATTTAGACGCTTCATCTCGTCCACAGACGCCGGTTGATTCCTCCTCCTGACTGAGTGCTTAAGTCACCACAGCAAGCAGGAAGCGTACGTCGCGATACCGCCCATTTTGGCGGGTATTGCTGGACACTGGAGTGGCCAACCACTCTTGACGCACCTGACACCGACCGTGAGAAGTCGTGTGTGCCGAACGCCGTTTCCGGCAGCCCGGAAACCGACGGTACAACATGAAAAGAATGCTGATTAACGCAACTCAACCCGAAGAGTTGCGTGTTGCACTGGTAGACGGCCAACGCCTCTACGACCTGGACATCGAGTCCGGTGCACGCGAGCAAAAGAAGGCCAACATCTATAAAGGCCGGATTACTCGTATCGAACCAAGCCTTGAGGCTGCCTTTGTCGATTTCGGCTCCGAGCGCCATGGCTTCCTGCCCCTCAAAGAAATCTCCCGCGAATACTTCAAGAAGGCCCCAGAAGGCCGCGTGAACATCAAGGACGTCCTGAGCGAAGGCCAGGAAGTCATCGTTCAGGTGGAAAAAGAAGAACGTGGCAACAAGGGCGCCGCCCTGACCACCTTCATCAGCCTGGCTGGCCGCTATCTGGTCCTGATGCCGAACAACCCGCGTGCCGGCGGTATCTCCCGTCGCATCGAAGGCGAAGAGCGCAACGAACTGCGTGAAGCGCTGAACGGCCTGATCGCTCCGGCCGACATGGGCCTGATCGTGCGCACTGCCGGCCTGGGCCGCAGCAGCGAAGAAATGCAGTGGGACCTCGACTACCTGCTGCAACTCTGGACCGCTATCAAAGAAGCGTCCCTGGATCGTTCCGCGCCATTCCTGATCTACCAGGAAAGCAACGTGATCATCCGCGCCATCCGCGACTACCTGCGCCAGGACATCGGCGAAGTGCTGATCGACAGCGTTGAAGCCCAGGACGAAGCCCTGACTTTCATCCGCCAGGTGATGCCGCAGTACGCCAGCAAGATCAAGCTCTACGAAGACAGCGTTCCGCTGTTCAACCGTTTCCAGATCGAAAGCCAGATCGAAACCGCTTTCCAGCGCGTAGTCGAACTGCCTTCCGGTGGCTCCATCGTGATCGACCCGACCGAAGCCCTGGTGTCCATCGACATCAACTCGGCGCGCGCCACCAAGGGTAGCGACATCGAAGAAACCGCCCTGCAGACCAACCTGGAAGCGGCTGAAGAAATCGCCCGCCAGCTGCGCCTGCGTGATATCGGCGGCCTGATCGTGATCGACTTCATCGACATGACCCCTGCCAAGAACCAGCGCGCCGTGGAAGAGAAAGTCCGCGAATGCCTGGAAGCTGACCGTGCCCGCGTACAGGTCGGCCGCATCTCGCGCTTCGGCCTGCTGGAAATGTCCCGTCAGCGCCTGCGTCCATCCCTGGGCGAAAGCAGCGGCATCGTTTGCCCGCGTTGCAACGGCACCGGCATCATCCGTGACGTTGAATCGCTGTCCCTGGCGATCCTGCGCCTGATCGAAGAAGAAGCCCTGAAAGACCGCACTGCCGAAGTGCGCGCCCAGGTGCCTATTCCGGTGGCTGCGTTCCTGCTCAACGAAAAACGCAACTCGATCACCAAGATCGAACTGCGCACCCGTGCCCGCATCGTCATCCTGCCGAACGATCACCTCGAGACGCCGCACTTCGAAGTGCAGCGCCTGCGTGATGACAGCCCGGAAGCCCACGTCAACCAGTCCAGCTACGAAATCGCTGCTGCCGCTGCCGAAGTGGAAGAAGTCCAGCCAGCCGCCGCGACCCGCACCCTGGTTCGCCAGGAAGCTGCCGTCAAGACCGCGCCAGCCCGTGCCAACGCACCGGTTCCGGTTGAAGCTGCCGCGCCGGTTGCCGCGCCTGCCGCCCTGCCAGAGCCAAGCCTGTTCAAGGGCCTGGTGAAGTCGCTGGTCAGCCTGTTCGCCACCAAGGAAGAGCCAGTGGCTCCAGTTGTGGTCGAGAAGCCTGCCGCTGAACGCCCTGCACGCAATGAAGAGCGTCGCAACGGTCGCCAGCAGAGCCGCAATCGCAACGGTCGCCGTGACGAAGAGCGCAAGCCTCGTGAAGAACGTGCGCCACGCGAAGAACGCGCCCCACGTGAAGAGCGCCAACCGCGCGAATCCCGTGAAGAAACGCCAACCGTAGCCCGTGAAGAGCGTGCACCACGGGAAGAACGTGCACCGCGCGCTCCACGCGCCCCGCGTGAAGACCGCAAGCCACGTGGCGAGCGTGAAGAACGCGTGCGTGAACTGCGCGAGCCGCTGGATGCCGCTCCAGCCGTAGCCGCTGCTGCTGCCACCGCTGCCACTGCTGAAGAGCGTCCAGCTCGTCAGCCCCGTGAAGAACGTGCGCCACGCCCTCCTCGTGAAGAGCGTCAACCACGTGCCGAACAAGCGGCTCCAGCCGGTGAAGAAGAAGAGCTGCTGTCCAACGAAGATCAGCAACAGGAAGACGGTCAGGACAACGCCGAAGGCGATCGTCCACGCCGCCGCTCCCGTGGCCAGCGTCGTCGCAGCAACCGTCGCGAGCGTCAACGTGATGCCAACGGCAATGAAATCGAAGGTTCGGAAGAGACCGGCGAAGCTACCGCGACTGGCGAACCGACTGGCGCCGAACTGGCTGCCGGCCTGGCCGTTACCGCTGCTGTTGCCAGCTCGGTCATCAGCGCACCTGCTGAAGCCCAGGCCAACGCGCAAGCTGAAGCCGCTACCGCTGCCATCCAGGAAAGCCCTGCTGTAGAGACGCCAGCCGTCGAAGCGCCCGTGGTTGAAGCAACGACTCCGGTCGAAGCTCCGGTTGTTCCTGAAGTAGAAGTCGCGCCGACTCGTCACGTTCGTGAAGTGCGTGAAGTTCGCGAGCCTCAGCCTGAAGCTGAAGTGGTTGCCGAGCCTGCCGCTGTTATTGAACAACAGCCAGTGGTTGAAGCCGCCGTTGAAGCACCGGTTGCCGAGCCAACCCCTGAAGTGCGTGAAGTTCGCGAAGAACAGACTGCCTTCCAGTGGACTGCCGAGCCAGCCCCAGCGGTTGAAGCGCCAGCACCTGCTCCAGTGGTCGAAGAAGCTCCGGCGCCAGTCGCTGAAGTGGTTGTCGCCGCTGAGCCTGTGGCCGTTGTCGCCGAGCCTGCTCCAGTGGTTGAAGCGCCAGTGGTTGCCGAAGTGGCAGCACCGGTGGTTGAAGCCGCTCCGGCCAGCGCCCTGACTGAAAACGGCCGTGCGCCGAACGACCCGCGTGAAGTGCGTCGCCGCCGCAAGGAAGCTGAAGCGGCTGCCGCTGCTGCCAAGGCCGCTGCCGAAGCCGCTCCAGCCGTCGCTGAAGTGGTCGAAGCAGCCCCTGCCCCGGTCACCGAAGCTGTGGTTGAGCACACTGCCCCCGCCATCGACGAGACCCCGCGTTCCGTTGAAGAAGTGGTAGAGCATCACCCAAAAGCCTTGGAAGCAGAGCACGAGCCTAAACCCCTCGTCTGATTCCATCGGCCACTAAAAAGCCCCGCCTGAGTGATCAGGCGGGGCTTTTTTATGCCTGCGCTGTCCGCTAGCGGTAGTTCAACAACGCCGGCACATCCACATCCCACAACACACCGGGATCATCGACAGCGACTTCCTGCACCGAAGCCATGGCAAACAACGGCTTTGCTCCACGATCTCCCGTGAGCGCCATCAAGGCAGGGCCGAATGAACGGCCAAACCCCACGGGATGCCCATACTGACCTGCATGCACCGGGACGCTGATACCGTCTTCCTCCAGGCCTGCCATCACTTGCTCGATACTTGCCGGCAGGATGAACGGCATATCCCCCAGCACCACCAGCCAACCGGCAGACGGACCACTGGCCGCCACTGCAGCCGCGATGCTGTCACCCATACCCGGCGAGCGTAAAAGCAGCACTTCGCATCCCTGCAGTTGCGCCAGCCGAATGACTTCGGTGCGATCCGGCGACGTCACCAGCCAGCGCTTGGTAACCGCCGCCGGCAAATTCACCAGCACCTGCTCAATCACTGGCCGCGTGATGCCATCCCGGCCCACGCAGGGCGCCAGCAACTTGTCCTGATCCGCCCCCGCTTCGGCCCGAAAACGACTGCCCTGCCCCGCTGCCAGGATGATCGCGGTGATGCCCGTCAACTGACGGCTGCCTGCAGCGGCTTTTTCTGCAACAGATCAATCCCGTTCTTGATGGCGACGATTTCCGCCATCAACGACAGGGCAATTTCCGCTGGCGTATGGCTGCCGATATGCAGGCCAATCGGCCCATGCAGCCGCGCAATGGCGTCCGCACTCAACCCCAACGCGGCGAGGTTTTCCCGGCGCTTCTGGCTGTTGACCCGCGAGCCCAGGGCACCAATGTAGAACGCCCGGGAATTGAGGGCCGTCAGCAGCGCCATGTCATCCAGACGCGGGTCATGGGTGAGCGCGACAATAGCGGTGCGTTCATCGGTCTGAATATTCAGTACGGCTTCATCGGGCATGCCCGGCACAAAGCGCCCGTGCTGTTCTTCCCAGCCGTACACAAACTCTTGGCGCGGGTCGCAGATCAACACTTCGAAATCCAGCAACCGAGCCATTTCCGCCACATAGCGTGACAGCTGGCCGGCGCCAATCAGCAGCAGGCGCCAGCGCGGACCATAAATCGCCCGCAAGCGCTCGCCGTCAAAGCTGACCACATCGGTCTTGCTCGCACCGCTCAACACCACTTCACCTGTGGCCAGGTCCAACTCACGAGCGACAATCTCGTGGGCCTCGCAGCGCGCCAGCAGTTCAGCGACCCAACCTGGATCACCCACCCGCTCTTCGGTCAGGCGCAAGGTACCGCCGCACGGCAGACCAAAACGCGCCGCTTCGTCCCGGGTGACGCCATACGTCACAAGCTGCACCGGCGGCCCGTCTTCAGGCAACCGGCCATCCTGCAAACGGGCGATCAAGTCGTCCTCGATACAGCCGCCAGACACCGAGCCAATTACCACGCCGTCGCCGCGCAAGGCCAGCATGGCCCCCGGCGGACGCGGCGCACTGCCCCAGGTCTGGACCACGCTGTACAGCACCACCCGCTGCCCGGCGCGGCGCCATTCCAGCACGCTGCGCAACACATTCAGATCAACACTGTCCATCAGGCCTTCGCCTCCTGCCAAACACGTAGCTGGTTTTGATAAACAGCATCTATGAGTTGATAAAAAAATATCGGTAGTCAGCCAAGTTAACTCAGCGGCAATAAAAAAGCCCCGCTATGCAGGGCTTGGTGCGTCAAAAAACCCGCTTAGTTCAATAGCGGTTGGGCTCCATCTCCAGCACAACCTTGAAGCGCTTTTCGATGTCCTGCTGGATACGAAGCGCGAGCCCCGCAATCTCCTGGCCGGTGGCCGCGCCATAGTTCACCAGCACCAGCGCCTGCAAGCGATGCACACCGGCATCGCCATCACGAAAGCCTTTCCAGCCCGCCTTGTCGATCAGCCAGCCGGCGGCCAGTTTCATCTGCCCGTCAGCCTGGGGGTAAGCCACCAGGTCCGGGTATTGCAGCTGCAACTCGGCGGCCAGCGCCTGGGACACCAGCGGGTTCTTGAAGAAACTGCCGGCATTGCCGAGCACCGCCGGGTCGGGCAGCTTCTCGCTACGAATGCTGCAAATCGCTCGGCTGACATCGCTGGGAGTGGCCTGCACGATGCCTTGCTCAGTCAGGCGCTGTTGCACCGGCCCGTATTCAAGCTTCAGGTGCACGGCGCGACTCAGGGCAAAACGCACCCGCAGGATCAGCCAGCGCCCTACCTCATGTTTGAACAGGCTGTCACGGTAGGCAAAGTCGCATTCAGCCAGGCTGAAATCCCGCAGCTCACCGGTCTGGCGGTCGAGGGCGGTCAAGCCGCTGAATACGTCCTTGATCTCCACACCGTAGGCGCCGATGTTCTGCATCGGTGCGGCGCCGACCGTGCCAGGGATCAGGCTGAGATTTTCCAGGCCGGAAAAGCCCTGGGCCAAGGTCCACAGCACAAACGGATGCCAGGCTTCACCCGCTTCGGCTTCCACCACGACGTGCACGCCATCATCATGCAATACCCGAATGCCCTGGCTGGCCATGCGCAGCACCAGCGCGTCGATATCCTGGGTCAGCAGCAAATTGCTGCCGCCGCCAATCACCAGCAACGGCAATTGTTGCCCGGCGGCATAGGCCAAGGCCTCACGCACGTCAGCGTCGTTGCGGGCCTCGGCAAACAGCCGGGCTCGCACGTCGATGCCAAAGCTGTTGAACGGTTTGAGCGATACCTGTGCCTGCACCTGCAACGTCATAACCGGCCCTTCAATTCAATCACCAACAGGTCACAGGCGCGCTCGATCAGGTCGAGCACGGTTTCAAAGCCCTGGTCGCCTTCGTAGTAAGGGTCTGGCACTTCATCCACCACCGAGTCATAACGGCGCAGGAACAAGTCCAGGTCCGCCTTGCCTTGAGCCGGCTGCATGGCCTTGAGGTTGCGCAGGTTGCTCTGGTCCATGGCGAGGATCAGGTCGTAACGGGAAAAGTCGGCACGGGACACCTGCTGCGCACGCTGGGCCGACAAGTCGTAACCCCGCTGCAGCGCTGCCCGCTGGCTGCGCTTGTCCGGTGGATTGCCAACGTGCCATTCACCGGTGCCGGCGGAGGCCACCTCAACCCGATCAGCCAGGCCGGCTTCACGTAGCTTGTGGCGCAACACACCTTCTGCCGTCGGGGAACGGCAGATATTGCCCAGGCAGACGAACAGAACCTGCATCAGGCCCCCAGCAGGCGACGGACGCGCTCGAGGTCTTCAGGGGTATCGACACCCGCCGGTGGCGCTTCCAGGGCATCGCCCACATGAATGCGCACGCCGTGCCACAAGGCACGCAGTTGTTCCAGGGATTCAGTGTTTTCCAGCCAGCACGGGCCCCAACTGACGAAGTCATGGAGGAACCCGGCGCGGTAGGCGTAGATACCGATGTGGCGGCGATAAGGCACGCCCGCCGGCAGCACGTCCGGCTGCTTGGCAAACGCATCCCGCGCCCACGGCAAGGTGGAGCGGCTGAAGGTCAGCGCCAGGCCATTGATGTCGCTGACCACTTTCACCACGTTGGGGTTGAACAGGGTCTCGATATCTTCAATCGGCTCGGCCAGGGTGGCCATGCGGGCTTCGCCATGGGCCGCCAGGTTGGCCGCCACCTGGTCGATCACGCTGGGCGGAATCAACGGCTCGTCGCCTTGTACGTTGACCACGATGGCGTCCGCCGCCAGCCCCAGCTGGGTGGCCACTTCGGCCAGGCGGTCGGTGCCGGAATTGTGGTCTTCACGGGTCAGCACCGCTTCGGCGCCAAAGCCGTTGCAGGCCTCGATGATGCGCGGATCATCGGTGGCCACCACCACCCGTTCGGCGCTGCTTTTGCAAGCCTGTTCCCACACCAGCTGGATCATCGGCTTGTTGCCGATCAGCTGCAGCGGTTTGCCGGGCAGACGGGTGGAGGCGTAGCGGGACGGGATGACGACGGTGAAGGCAGTGGTCATTTATCCAGGCGCTCGTCGGTGGTCAGGGTGCGGGCTTCGCTTTCGAGCATTACCGGAATGCCGTCACGGATCGGGTACGCCAGGCCGGCGCCCTTGCTGATCAGCTCGGTTTTGTCGGCGCTGAGCTTGAGCGGACCTTTGCAGATCGGGCAAGCGAGGATATCGAGCAGTTTGGTGTCCATGAGTATGTCCTGGAGAGCAGCGTTTTAAGGCAAAAGGCGAGCGGGCAGCAAGCGCATCAACTGCGTGTCGAACCAGGCGGTAAACGCCGGTGACGGTGCCGCGTCCACCGCAAGGTACCACCAGTCGGGCCTGGCAAAGGCGCGGCACTTCACCGCGTCCTTTTCAGTCATGACCAACGGCAGTGCCGGTGTGAAATTCAAGACCTCGGCGCTGTAGGGCGCGTGGTCGGCAAAAGCATGGGGTATTGGGCGCCAGTGTAGCGTCTCGAGGGTATTGAAGAAACGTTGCGGGTTGCCGATGCCGGCCACCGCATGCACCTGCTGACCTACCGGGAAGTGGTCGACAGGTTGGCGCTCGCCGGTGTGCAGGTTGACCAGCGCGGTGGGCAGCAGGCGGAAGGCAAAGCCATCCTCGCGGTCTGAACCGGCACCGTTATAAAGCAGCGCATCGACGCTTTGCAAACGCTCGACCGGCTCGCGCAACGGGCCCGCCGGCAAACAGCGACGGTTGCCGAGCCCACGGGCGGCATCAATCAATACCAGTTCCAGGTCACGGGCCAGGCGGTAATGTTGCAGGCCGTCGTCGGAGAGAATCAGGTCCAGGGTTTCGCTGGCCAGCAACGCCTTGACGGCGCGACTGCGGTCCGGATCGATCATCAGGGGTACGCCGCTGCGTTGCACGATCAGCAGAGGTTCATCCCCCGCCACCGCTGCGGTGTGACTGGCATCGACGCGCCAAGGAAACGCCGGCGGCTTGGCACCATAACCGCGGCTGACCACACCGACGCGCAAACCGCTGCGCTGGCAATGGTCGATCAGCCAAAGAATCAAGGGGGTCTTGCCGGTACCACCGACGGTGATGTTACCGACGACCACGACCGGCACTGGCGACTGGTAGATCTCGCCCTCGCCCGCCAGGAACCGCGCGCGCTTGCGCTGCACCACCCGGCGATAGAGGGACTCCAGCGGCTGCAACAACGCAAGCGCCGGATGGCCTTCGTACCAGGCCTTGAGCAAACGATCAGTCATGGCCATCAGGGTTGGCTCGCCGCCTCGACCGTGGTCATGCGCAAATGGCTGAAGCCGAGCTTGCCGGCAGCGTCCATCGCAGTGATCACGGCCTGGTGCTTGGTGTTGCCATCGGCGCTGATGGACAGTGGCAAGTTAGTGTCGCCACCGGACTCCTTCTGCAGTGCTTCCATCAGGCTGGCCAGGTCGTTTTTCTCCAGCAACTGGTTATTCACCGAGAACACGCCATCGGCGCTGATGGCGATGTCCAGTTGCTTGGCCTGCTGGTCTTGCGCCGGAGAGCCGCTGACGGCTTCCGGCAGGTCGACCCGCAGTTGGGTTTCCCGGGTAAAGGTGGTGGTGACGACAAAAAACAGCAGCAGGATAAACACCACGTCAATCAACGAAGCCAGGTTGATATCGACGTTTTCCCGTTGCTTGCGGCGAAATTTCACGCTTTGCCCTCAACCAGGTCCACGTCACGGTCGCCCTGCACCACTTCCACCAGCTTGATGGCTTCCTGCTCCATGCCCACCACCAGCTCGTCGATGCGCCGTTGCAGGAAGCGGTGGAAGAACACCGAAGGAATACCGACCATCAGGCCCGCCGCCGTGGTGATCAAGGCCTTGGAAATACCACCAGCCAGTACTGCGGCGTTGGTGGTCATGCCCGAGCCCATGAAGGAGCTGAAGATATCGATCATGCCCAGCACCGTACCGAGCAGGCCGAGCAACGGCGCCATGGCGGCGATGGTGCCCAGCGCATTGATGTAGCGCTCCAGCTCATGGATGACCCGGGCGGCGGCCTCTTCGATGCATTCCTTCATGATCTCGCGACCATGCTTGGAGTTGGCGAGGCCGGCGGCGAGGATTTCACCCAGGGGCGAGTTGGCGCGCAGTTCCTTGAGCTTTGCCTTGTCGAGCTGCTTGTTCTTGATCCAGCCCCAGACCTGGCCCAGCAGGTGGTCAGGTGTTACACGGCTGGCACGCA
Organism: Pseudomonas sp. MWU16-30323; assembly: GCF_020515595.1. Lineage (NCBI taxonomy): Bacteria > Pseudomonadati > Pseudomonadota > Gammaproteobacteria > Pseudomonadales > Pseudomonadaceae > Pseudomonas > Pseudomonas sp. MWU16-30323. The sequence goes on along the minus strand of NZ_JAIWYM010000013.1, from coordinate 8,178 downwards.
GGGTCCACAGGCGTTCGGCGATGATGCCGAGTGCGGCGATGGAACTCAAAATGATCGGCAACATCATCCAGCCGCCGGATTTGACCAATTCCCACACAGTGAATGTCCCCTCGAAAAAGTGCGCCACTTTACCATAAGGGTCCGGCGGAAGGGCTGACCGGCCCCAGAGCATCCTGTCGCAGGGACCAGTCTTTGGTAACGCTGTTTTGCGGCGGGGGCTCGCGCCAGAAACGCCGCTGGCTGCGCGCGGCCAGCGGCGGCTGGAAGCTACCCAGTTGCAGGCGAAGTGCGCCTTGCTCGGCGCTATCGTAAATCAGGCTGCCTACGGCCTGGTATCGCTCCAGTACGTGGGGATGGGGATGGCCGAAGGCATTGCTGCGGCCACGGGAAATCAACACTGCCTTGGGTGCAAGGCGCTGGAGAAACGGCCATGACGACGAGCTGCGGCTGCCATGGTGCGGCGCCTGCAACCAATCGACAGGAGCCCCCAGGGGTGTGGCCAGCAATGCCCGCTCGGCTTCACGGTCAATATCACCTGTCAGCAGCAACCGTTCGCCATTGGCCTGCACCAGCAACACACAGGACATCTGATTACCGTCCGTCGCATCAGGCCATTGCCACAGCTCGAAGGTCACGCCATCCCAATCCCACCGCTCGCCACTGACGCAGGCTTGAGTACCGAGTGCCGCCGGCAGCCGTTCGGTCTCGCCGCCCACCACGCGCTTGACCGGCAACCCGTGGGCAACCGCCAACGCACCACCGGCATGATCGGCATCGGCATGACTGAGCAGCATCATGTCCAGCCCCGCGACACCCAGTTTGCGCAACGCAGGCAATACCACGCGCGTGCCAAGGTCGAACTCACCGGAGCGCGGCCCGGCGTCATAGAGCAGAACGTGGTTACGGGTACGCAGGATGATCGCCAACCCTTGGCCGACATCCAGTTGCACCACCTCAGCCCGCCCGTGAGGGATCGACTCCCGAGGCGGAAACACCGCCAGCAGCAACATCGGCCAGCCCAGCAGCCGAAACGGCACGCCCTTGGGCAGCAATAACAGCACCGCCCCCAGCAGGCTCACCAGCCAATAGCCCATGGGCACTTGCGCCGGTATCCAGGCCGGCACGTACTGCGCCAGCAACGCCAAGGCCTTGAACAGCCAGTCCAGTGTGCCGCCCGCCAGCCATAACAAACCTTCACCTATATAAGGCAGCGGCAATAACACCGTACCCAGCAAGGCCAGAGGCAGCACCAGCAGGCTGATCCACGGCACCGCGAACAGGTTGGCGAGCGGCCCGCTCAGGCTGATGGGCAGGCCGAGCACCAGCAGCAGCGGAAACAGGCCGATGGCAATCAACCACTGGGCCCGGGTCCAGGCCTGCCAGGCACGCCAGGGGCCCAGTCGGCCACTGAACGCCAGAATCAGCACCGCCACCGCCGCAAAGGACAGCCAGAACCCCGGTTGCAGGCTGGCCAAGGGCTCGAGGATCAGCACCGCGTTCAACGCCAGCAACAGCGGCCACCAGCTCCCCAAGTGACGAAACCGCAGACGCCATAGCAAGACCAGTCCCACCATCACGCAGGCCCGCTGCACCGGCACTTCGAAACCGGCCAGCAAGCCATAGCCCAGCGCCGCAGCAAACCCCAGGCCGCAGGCCCAAGGCAGCCACGGCAAGGGTTTCGGCCAACACCCGAAGCGCGCCAGGCCGGCGACCAGGCCATAGATCAACCCTGCCAGCAGCCCAATGTGCTGCCCGGAAATCACCAATAAATGCACGGTGCCGGTGTCTTGCAGAACCCGCCAATCCTCGGCGGCCAGCCCGGAACCGTCCCCGAGCACCAGCGCCGCCAGGCCCGCCGCTCGCCCTTGGGCATCCACTGCCAACAGCCGCTGGCGAATCCCGTCGCGCCAGGCATGCCGCGCAGGCGCCAGCTTCTGGCCATCCTTGACCGAACCCGTGGCGCCAATCCGCTGGGCCAGCAGCCAGGCTTCATAGTCAAACCCCTCGGCATTCAGCAAACCGGAGGGACGCTTGAGGGTCACGGCCAACCGCCAGCGCTCACCGCTCTGAACCGCTGGCCCGCCACGCCAGGACACACGGATGCGCTTCGCAAGCAGGTCCTTGCGTGACCGGCTGTCGGTCAGTTCAAAGCGAACACCGTCGCTTGTCTGCTGCGGCAACCCGCTGACACGCCCCTCCACCCAGCGGGTCTGGCCATCCAGACGCGGTGCCAACCGGTCATCCAGCGCCCACTGCGCACTCAGGCACGCCCAGGCCAGCCCGAGCAGGAAAAACGCCAGCGGATAGGTGCGAAAAGGCAGCAGCGTCAGGGCCAACACCGGCATCAGCAGCAGCCAGCCGCTGGATGGCAACGCCGGTAAAAAACGCAGGGCGAGCAGCCCCAGCGCGAGTGCGAACATCCCTGTTCTCATGGATCGTTCCTTGAAAGCGACCCATTGAGTCTTAGCCGGGCTACCGAAGCGGCCTATTATTATTTGTCACAAAGTCTGAATTTACCGTTCTTGGAATGCGGGCATACTTGCCCCTCGAACTGACCTGGACCCCTTATGCCACGGCGCTTATTCAAACGGTACATGCCCGATCCGACCAGCATCCGGGAACACAAATCCTTACGCTTTCTCGGCAAGTTGCTGCATGACCCGAACCTCTGGCACCTCAATCGCCACTCGGTTGCCCGGGCGATGGCCGTTGGTCTGTTCGCGGCATTCATCCCCATTCCCTTGCAGATGCTGCTGGCGGCGATCCTCGCCATCAGCGTGCGCGGCAACATGCCGATTGCCGTGAGCCTGGTGTGGCTGACCAACCCGATCACCATGCCGCCGGTGTTCTTCTGCACCTACATGACCGGCGCCTGGCTGATGAACGTGCCCCCCCGCAGCATGCCCGACGAGTTGACCTGGGAATGGATCAGCGGGCAGTTGTCGACGTTGTGGCAACCCTTCCTGCTGGGCTCGGTGGTACTGGGGCTGGTGATGGCAGCGCTGGGGTATTGCCTGACCATGGGCTACTGGCGCTGGTGGGTGGCCCGTCAGTGGAAGAAACGCAAACAGCGCAGGTTGTAACCGTTAGCGGGCCAGCAAGCGCATGTGCACGCGCAAACCCTGGCCGGTATTCTCCGCCCACAAGCTGCCGTCCTGACGCTGCACAGCGTTGCGCGCAATGCTCAAGCCCAGGCCAAAGCCGCCGTCGCCGGGCCGTGAACCGTCCAGCCGGGTGAATGGCGCGAAGATTCGCTCCAGCTCCACCTCATCGATCCCGCCGCCCTGGTCTTCCAGCCAAAGGTGCCAGTACTCCCCCTCCCGTTCCCCGCCTAACTGCACATTCCCGTGTTGCGGTGAGTGCCGGATGGCATTGCGCAGGATGTTTTCCAACGCCTGGGCCAGCAGGTTCAGATGCCCGCGCACCCAGCAGTCGACCCCCAGTTCGCACTGCAAACGTGAAGCCGGCCAGCCACTTTCAAAACAGGCGTTTTCCCGCAGCATGTCCCACAGCGCCTGCACCTGGATGTCTTCCTTGGGCAGCGGCGCGCGTTCCGTGTCGAGCCAGGCCAACTGCAGGGTGTCTTCCACCAGGCGCTGCATGCCGTCGATTTCCCTTCCCAGGCGCTCGCGCAGTTGGGTCAGGTCCTGCTCGCTGTCGCAGGCGACGCGCAAACGGCTCAGCGGTGTGCGCAGCTCATGGGACAAATCCCGCAGCAGTTGCTGTTGCAGGGCTACGGTGCCTTGCAGGCGTTCCGACATCTGGTCAAACGCGCGACCCAACTCCCCCAGTTCATCCTGGCGGCTGGTGGTATCGCGGGAAAGCCGGGTGCTCAATTGATCGGCACGCCAGGCGTTGGCCTGCTCCCGCAGGTGGTTGAGGGGCATGATCAACAGCCGGTAAAGGCCGATGCAGAGCAACAGGGTGAACAGGCCGGGAATCACGCCATTGGTGACGATCCGCCAGAACAGCTGGTTTTGCCCAGGCATGAAACGCCGTGGCAATTCGATCACCAGTGAACCGGCCCCTGGGTCGAGCGGGAACGGGATTTTCAACCACGGCAAGCCCTTGGCATGCCGGCTGACGGGCCAGTCCAGGCCACGCAGGAAGGTCAGGCGCTGGCTTTCCTTGTCCGTCAGCGGGTAGCTGCTCAAGGATTGCAGGTCGTTACCGATAACACCCACCCACGTGCGCTCGCGCTGGCCCAGGGTGTGCAGCCATTCGTCCACACCAGCGTTGCCGCCCTTGTTCCAGGCCAGCTCCGCACCGGCTGCATAACCGCTCAAGGTGGCGCGAGCCTCGTTGGACAGAAAGGCATTCTGCTCTTCCATGTACCGGCCCCAGGACCAACTGAGCCAGATCATCAGCAAACAGAAAGCGATCAGCAGGCACGCCAGTTTCCAGAATAACGAATGCTTGCCCGGCAGCCGCTTGAGGGCGGCCTTAAAGCCCGTCATCGTGACCGCTCAACACATAGCCCTTGCCCCACACCGTGCGCACTTCCCGCTCGCTGTAGCCGATGGCCTTGAGCTTGCGACGAATCTGGCTGATGTGCATGTCCAGGCTGCGGTCATGGGGCGCGTAGCCGCGCTGAAAGACATGTTGATAAAGGAAGGCTTTGCTGAGGACTTCTTCGCCGTTGCGGTGCAGGGTTTCCAGCAGGCGATACTCGCTGCGGGTCAGGCCGGCCCAATGCTCCCGGTGAAACACATCACACTGCTCATCATCGAAACGCAGGCTACGGGCATCGTCGCGCACCGCCGCCAGGGCCGGCAAAGGCCGCCGATCCAGGGCGACCCGGCGCAGGATTGCCTCGATGCGCACCCGCAACTCGACCATGCTGAACGGCTTGGGCAGGTAATCGTCCGCCCCCAGGCGAAAGCCGCTGATGCGGTCGGCTTCAGCCCCCAGGGCCGACATCAGGATCACCGGGATCGAATGGCTCTGGCGCAGATGCGTGAGCACCGACAAGCCGTCCATGCCCGGCAACAGAATGTCCATCAACACCACGTCGAAGCGTTGATCACGGGCCATTTGCAGGCCCTGCTGGCCGTTCTGGCACCAGGTCACCTCGAAGCCACAGCGGCCCAATTGCTCATGGACATAGGCGCCAAGCACAGGATCGTCTTCAATCGCCAGGATACTGGGTAAGCCGGGTGCTACAGGATTCATTAGCGTCTGCAAGTCATTCTCAATGACTGATTATTCAAGATTGCCCCCCTATGAGCAACCGCCGCCGGGCGTCCAGGGGACCAAGGTTTGCCTCAGGTCTTTAATTTTGCAAGATTCCACGCCGCGCAAATGGCTACACTGCGCAGGTGGCGCGGGCCGGATGCCTGCGTGGAATTCGACAACAGTGTGGTAACAGGAGAGTGGCGTGCTTACGAAAATGGGAATAAAAGGCCGCGTACTGTTGCTGACCTTATTGCCTACCAGCCTGATGGCGTTGCTGCTGGGCGGCTATTTCACCTGGATGCAGCTGTCGGAATTGCAGTCGCAGTTGCTGCAACGGGGCGAGATGATCGCCGAGCAGCTCGCACCTTTGGTCGCGCCGGCACTGGGCACCAAAAACACCGACCTGCTGGAACGCATCGCCACCCAGTCCCTGGAGCAAACCGACGTACGCGCCGTGTCCTTCCTGGGGCCTGACCGCACGCCCCTGGCCCACGCCGGCCCGACCATGCTCAACCAGCCGCCCATCGGCAACAGTTCGCACCTGTTGCAGCGCACCGGCAATGACGCCACCCGCTATCTGCTGCCAGTATTCGGCCGCCATCGCAACCTCGCCGGCGAACTGATCCCGGACGAATCTGATCGCCTGCTGGGCTGGGTCGAGCTGGAACTGTCCCACAACGGCATGTTGCTGCGGGGCTACCGCAGCCTGTTCGCCAGCCTGCTGCTGATCGCCATCGGCCTGATTTGCACCGCGGCCCTCGCCTTGCGCATCAGCCGCACGATCAACTCACCGATCGGTTTGATCAAACAGGCCGTCGCGCAGCTCAAGGACGGCAACCTGGAAACCCGCTTGCCACCCCTGGGCAGCCAGGAACTGGATCACTTGGCCTCGGGCATCAACCGCATGGCCGAGACCCTGCAAAACGCCCAGGAAGAATTGCAACACAGCATCGACCAGGCCACCGAAGATGTGCGGCAAAACCTCGAAACCATCGAGATCCAGAACATCGAGTTGGACCTGGCCCGCAAGGAAGCCCTGGAAGCCAGCCGCATCAAGTCGGAGTTTCTGGCCAACATGAGCCATGAGATCCGCACGCCGTTGAATGGCATCCTTGGTTTCACCCATTTGTTGCAGAAAAGCGAACTGTCACCGCGCCAGCTGGATTACCTGGGCACCATCGAAAAGTCCGCCGACAACCTGCTGGGCATCATCAACGAAATCCTCGACTTCTCGAAAATCGAGGCCGGCAAGCTGGTGCTCGACAGCATCCCGTTCAACCTGCGGGACTTGCTGCAAGACACCCTGACCATTCTCGCCCCGGCCGCCCACGCCAAACAGCTGGAGCTGGTGAGCCTGGTCTACCGCGACACGCCGCTCGCCTTGGTGGGTGACCCGCTGCGGCTCAAGCAGATCCTCACGAACCTGGTGAGCAACGCGATCAAGTTCACCCGCGAAGGCACCATCGTTGCCCGCGCCATGATTGAAGACGAACAGGAAGACAGCGTGCAACTGCGCATCAGTGTGCAGGACACCGGCATCGGCCTGTCGAACCAGGATGTGCGGGCGCTGTTCCAGGCCTTCAGCCAGGCGGACAACTCGCTGTCCCGCCAACCCGGTGGCACCGGCCTGGGCCTGGTGATTTCCAAGCGACTGATCGAACAGATGGGCGGTGAAATTGGCGTCGACAGCACGCCGGGAGAAGGCTCGGAATTCTGGATCAGCCTGAACCTGCCAAAAACCCGTGACGATATCGAAGACCTGCCCTCCGCGCCGCTGCTGGGCCGGCGCGTGGCCGTGCTGGAAAACCACGAGCTGGCGCGCCAGGCCCTGCAACATCAGTTGGAAGACTGCGGCCTGGAAGTTACGCCATTCAACAGCCTGGAAAGCCTGACCAATGGCATTACCAGCGCCCACCAGACCGAACAGGCCATTGACCTGGCGGTACTGGGCATCACCGCCAACGACATCCCACCGGAGCGTTTGAACCAACACCTGTGGGACCTCGAACATCTGGGCTGCAAGGTACTGGTGCTGTGCCCGACCACCGAACAGCTGCTGTTCAACCAGTCGGTGCCCAACCCCAACAGCCAGTTGCAGGCCAAACCCGCCTGCACCCGCAAACTGCGCCGTGCCCTGGCCGACCTGATCAGCCCGCGCCCGCTGCGCAGCGAACCCGGCGAGCCACTGTCCAGCCGCGCGCCGAGGGTGCTGTGTGTCGACGACAACCCGGCCAACCTGCTGCTGGTGCAAACCCTGCTGGAAGATATGGGCGCCAAGGTCCAGGCGGTGGAAAGCGGTTACTCGGCGATCGAAGCGGTAAAGCAGGAAGCCTTCGACCTGGTGCTGATGGACGTGCAGATGCCCGGCATGGACGGTCGCCAGAGCACCGAGGCGATCCGCACGTGGGAAAGCGAACGCCATGGCACGCCGCTGCCCATCGTCGCGCTGACGGCCCATGCGATGGCCAACGAAAAACGCGCCCTGCTGCAAAGCGGCATGGATGACTACCTGACCAAGCCCATCAGTGAACGGCAACTGGCCCAGGTGGTGTTGAAATGGACCGGGCTGGCCCTGCGCAACCAAGGCCCGGAACGCGGCACCGAAAGTTTCGGCCACGCCGCGCAATTGCCGGTGCTGGACCATGAAGAAGGTTTGCGCCTGGCGGCCGGCAAGGCCGATCTGGCGGCGGACATGCTGGCGATGTTACTGGCTTCCCTTGAGGCCGACCGTGAAGCGATTCGCGTCGCCCGGGACGCCAACGACCGCAACGCCCTGATCGAGCGGGTGCACCGCTTGCACGGCGCCACCCGCTATTGCGGCGTGCCACAACTGCGCGCGGCCTGCCAACGGGCCGAGACCCTGCTCAAACAGGACGACGCCAAGGCCATGCCGGCCCTGGATGAACTGGACATGGCGATTGCCCGGCTGGCCAGCGAGGCGCGGGTCAGCGCGTAAACTTTCGGGGCAATGTGGTGAGGGCGCTTGCTGTGGCGAGGAGCTTG